>JBJMWF010000125.1:0-16353 GCA_045810265.1 Vitreoscilla sp.
AATAGGAGTTGCTGCGATCCGGGCACCTGGCCAACGCCGCTTCGACACGCCCTCCCTGTGCATCTTGTCGGCATCCTCCTGGCCAACGAACGGGAGCAAGAACCAAGATGACATTGCTGGACCAGATGATGGCCGTCGTCACGCCGTATCGATCCGAGACCGAGCGTATCGAGGCACGCAAGTCGGCCACTGCGCTCGCGCTGGACTGCGAGTGGCTGTCGGAGGTGGTACGGCAGCACGCGGCCATCGAGCAGGCGCTGGAGCAGGTTCGCGTGTCGACCCACGGCTCGCAGCGCCGGCACGCGCTGCAGTGGCTGGGCGCGCTGCTCAATGGCCACTCGCTCGCGGAGCAGGCAGTGCTCTATCCGGCGGTGTCGTTCGAATGCCGGCGTGCGCATGCCGTGGCGGCCTACGCCGACGAGAGCAGCCTGAAGATCGAGCTGGCCGCCTTGCAGACCATGGAACTGCCGGACTCCGACTTCCACGACAAGCTCGAACGGCTGCGCGCCGATCTCGTGTTCCACATCCACGAGGAGGAGAGCCATTGGTATCCCGCGCTCTTCCACGCCGTGGACAGGCCGATGCACGCCTTGCTGTCGGCACGCTTCGGCGCCGAATTCCGGCGCTACATGGGCGCGGATGCGGATTGACGGGCGCATCGGTAACATGAGCGATGCGCCGGGCGTCTTCGCCCGGCATCCCGGCCTCCACCCGGCCCCGCCGGCCCGGTGGTCCGCCTTCGTCGCCCAGCCCCGCATCGCCCATGCCTCTTCGAGCCCGTCCCCGCTCCGTCACGCTGCGTTGCAGCATGCGACAGCGGCTCGCGGGTCTGGCGATGGCGCTGGCCGCCTCCGTCGGCGCGGACGCGCGGGCCGCGGTTCCCGATGCGCCGCCGCCGCGCGATTCCGCCGCCCCCGCACCGCCGTCGCCGGCCGTGCCGTCGACGCCTGCGCCCGGTCCCGCGCCGGCCAGCGGGCCGTCGCACCTGCCCGACTGCTCGCGCCCGCTGTCGCTGGGACTGCATGAACACGGGCTGCTCTACACCGCGCAGACGGGCGAGGGCATCGACAAGGACATCGCCGAGGAGATGACCCGCCGCAGCCACTGCCACATCACGCTGACGGTGCTGCCACGCGCGCGCATCTGGCAGCTGGTCGAATCGGGCGCGCTCGATTTCACCTTGTCGGGCATCTCCAATCCGCAGCGCGACCGTTTCGCCGCGTTCGCCTGGTACGAATCCAACAAGTACTACCTGCTGGCGCGCCGGGACGCCGACGTGCGCAGCGTGTCCGAGTTCCGCCGCAAGCGCGAGCTGCGACTGGGGCTGATCCGCAGCTTCCGCTATGGCGAACGGGCCAACGAGTTCGTCGATGCGCTCGAGAGCGAGGAACGCGTCACCTACGCCGGCAGCCTGGAGCCGCTCTACACGATCCTGCTGGAGGGCGACATCCAGGCGATGATCATCGAGCCGTTCGACTTCCCCGTGATCGCCGGCGCGCAGCTCAAGGCGCAGACTTCCATCCTGGAGTTCCCGGATGCGCCCGTGCCGCACGGACTGGTGATGTCACGCAAGTCGTTGCCCGCCGCGCAGCTGCAGGCATGGGCCGACGTCATCCAGTCCATGCGCGCCGACGGTACGATGCGCCGCATCTTCGAGAAGTACTTCCCCGCCGACCTGGCCAAGCAGATGACGCAGTTCTGACCCAGGGACTGCCGTGCGACGCGTCCTTCCTCCGCTGCTCGCGCTGTTCGTCGGCGCCATCATGCTGGCGTTCACGATCGGCCTGTGCGTGCACGAGCGCGACAACGAGCAGGCGCGGCTGCGCGCGGTGTTCGATGCCAACGCGCGCCAGGCGGCCGGCCGCATCGAGCAGCGCATCGCCAACTACGAGCAGATGCTGCGCGGCGTGCAGGGCCTGCTGTCGGCCGACCAGGGCATCGACCGCCTGGCATTCCAGGACTATGTCGAAACCGTGATGTCCGGCCCCGACGCCCCGGGCCTGCAGAGCATCGCGTTCTCCGCGCTGGTGACGCCGCAGGAGCTGACGGACCATATCGGCCACCAGCGCATGACCGGCCACTCGGACTACGCCGTGCGTCCGGAGGGCGCGCGCGACCTGTACGCCCCCATCGTGCTGGTTGCACCCGACACCGCGGCCAACCGGCAGGTGATCGGCTTCGATCCGCTGTCCAACGCCGCCCGCCGCGGCGCGATGCTGCAGGCGCGCGATTCGGGCAATGCCACGCTCACGCCGCTGGTGCAACTGCGTGTCGATGCCAGCGCCGAGCTCAAGCCTGGCTGCCTGATCTACCTGCCTGTCTATCGCAAGGGCTCGGCCATCGACACGGTGGCGCATCGGCGCGAGGGCTTGATCGGCTGGGTGCGCGGGGCGTTCCGCGTCGGCGACCTGATGTCGACGCTGTACGGCGAACAAAGCCCCGGCCTCGTGGTGCGGGTGCATGACGGCGCCGACACCAGCCCTGCCTCGCTGATGTACCGCTCGGACGCGCCATCCGAGGCCGGCGGGGATCCCGATGCGACGATCCGCCAGGCGCGCTTCCAGACCCAGGAATACGTCACGCTCGCGGGCCACACCTGGACGGTGCAGCTGAGCTCGCTGCCCGAGTTCGAACGCGTGCACGGACGCAACGCGTCCAGCGTGATCCTGGTGGCAGGCGTGCTCCTGAGCCTGCTGCTGGGCGTGATCACGCACCAGCTGGTCACCGGCCGCGCGCGAGCGACGGCGACCGCGCAGGCGATGACGCGCGAACTGCGCGAGAGCGAGGAGCGCTATCGGCGCATCGTCGACACCGCCAGCGAGGGCATCTGGCTGCTGGACGCCTCGAACCATCTCGCCTTCGTCAACCCGCGCATCGCGCAGTGGCTGGGCGTGAGCGAGGAGACCATGCGCGGCCGGCCGGTCGACGACTTCATGGACGCTGAGGAGGCCGAGCGCTGCCGCGCCGCGCTGGCCGCGCAGGCCGCCGGCGAGGGTGGCACCATCGAACTGCGGCTGCGGCGCGCGGACGGCACGCCGATGTGGGTGTCGCTGTCGACGCGAACCATCGCCGACGAAGTCGGCCGCCCGTCCGGCGCGCTGGGCATGCTCACCGACATCAACGAGCGCCGCCAGGCCGAGGAGCGCCGAGCCGCGCTCGAGACGCAGCTGCGCGACGCGCAGAAGATGGAGGCGATCGGCACGCTGGCCGGCGGCATCGCGCACGACTTCAACAACATCCTGGCCGCCATCATCGGCAACGTCGCGGCGGCGCGGCAGGACGCGGCGATCGGCCTGTCGAACGACGCCAGCCTGGCGCAGATCGAGCGCGCCGCGGTGCGGGCGCGCAGCCTGGTGCAGCAGATCCTCACCTTCAGCCGCATGCAGGCCCAGGAGCTGCACACGCTGGCGCTGCAGCCCGTCATCGACGAGGCGCTGGACATGCTGCGCGCCACGTTGCCGGAGCAGGTCGAACTGCGGGTCCGGCGGCCCGCCGTGCCTGTGCACGTGCGCGCCGACGCGACGCAGATCCAGCAGATCGTGATGAACCTGTGCACCAACGCCTGGCATGCGCTGCCGGCCGGCCGCGGCCGCATCGAGGTCGGCCTGGCCGTGGAAGACACGCTGCTCCCGGCACAGGCCGACGCCGCGCGCACGTGGCCGCCAGCCTTGCTGCATGGGCCGCGCGCGCATCTGTGGGTCGCCGACACCGGCTGCGGCATGGACGAGGCCACGCGTGCCCGCGTGTTCGAGCCGTTCTTCACGACCAAGCAGGTGGGGCAGGGCACCGGGCTCGGCCTGGCCGTGGTGCACGGCATCGTCAGCGTGCACGGCGGCGCGATCCATGTGGAGAGCGCGCCCGGCGTGGGCAGCCGCTTCGACCTCTGGTTCCCGCTGCAGGACGCCCCGGCCGAGGTGTTCGAGTCGCAGCACGGCGCGCTCGACGCGCCGCCCGGGGACGGCCAGCACGTGCTGTGCGTCGACGACGATCCGGCGATGGTGCTGATGGTCGACGGCCTGCTGCGGCGCGCCGGCTACGAGGTGACGTCCTTCGAGCAGCCGGCCGACGCGCTCGCGCGCGTGCGGGCCGACCCCGGCGAGTTCGACATCGTCGTCACCGACTTCAACATGCCTGGGATGAACGGCATGGAACTGGCGGCCGCGATCGCGCGCGCGGCGCCGCATCTGCCTGTCGTCGTCACGTCCGGCTTCATCTCCGACGAGATGCGCCAGCGCGCCAACGAGCTGCACATCGGCGCCTTGCTGCAGAAGGAGTACACGCTCGAGCGCCTGGCCGGCATCGTGCACGCGGTGCTGGAACAGCGCCGACAATGAGAGCCTCCCCTCCAAGCCTTTCGACCGACATGACCGATCCCGTCATCGCCCCGTGCGGCACCTGGACCTCGCCGATCACCGCTGCCCGCGTCGCCGCCGGCGTGCGGCCCGTGTCCGCGCCGCGCATCGTCGGCGAGCGCGTGCTGTGGCTGCAGAGCCTGCCGGAGGAGGGCGGCCGCATGGCGGTCGCCACCGAGGGCGCCGTCGTCACGCCGGCGCCGTTCAACGTGCGCACCCGCGTGCACGAGTACGGCGGCGGGGCCTATGCGGCCGCCGGCGACACGGTCTGGTTCTCGAACTTCGCCGACAACCTGGTCCATACGCAACAGGCCGGCGAGGCACCCGTGGCGATCACGTCCGACAGCTCGCAGCGCCACGCCGACCTGGAACTCGACCCGCGCCACCAGCGCCTGATCGCGATCCGCGAGCAGCACGGCGGCAGCGGCGAACCGCGCAACAGCATCGTCGCGCTGAAGCTGGACGGCAGCGGCTCGACGACGCTGGTCGAAGGCGCGGACTTCTACGCCTCGGCCCGCGTCTCGCCCGAGGGGCGGCGTCTCGCGTGGCTCAGCTGGAACCATCCCAACATGCCGTGGCACGGTACCGAACTGTGGCTGGCGGCGTTCGCCGACGACGGCTCGCTGATCCACTCGCGCTGCGTCGCCGGCGGTCCCATGGAATCGCTGTGCCAGCCGGTGTGGGCGCCGGATGGCCGGCTTTACGTCGTGTCCGATCGCAGCGGGTTCTGGAACCTGTATCGGCTGGAGGTCAACGGGCTGGTGCCGGTCTGCCCGATGCAGGCCGAGTTCGGCTTGCCGCAATGGGTGTTCGCGCAGTCCACCTACGGTTTTGCCGGCCCGCACGAGATCATCGCGGCCTGCCGCGAGAACGCGATCAGCCGGTTGCTGCGCATCGACGTGCGCAGCGGCCAGGCGACCCCGATCGCCACGCCGTTCGAGGACATCGCCGAGCTGCGCGTGGGGCAGGGCAGGGTGGTGGTGGAGGCCGGCTCGCCGACGACCACGCCGTGCATCGCGCAGATCTCACTGGCCGACGGCACGGTCGAGGTGCTCGCGCGCAGCGCTGACGATTTGCCCGACGCCTCGCTGCTGTCGGTGCCGCGCGCGATCAGCTATCCCAGCGCCGGCGGCCGCATCGCGCACGCGTTCCACTACGCGCCGCGCAATCCGGGCTATCGCATGCCCGAGGGCGAGCGTCCGCCGCTGATCGTGATCAGCCACGGCGGTCCCACCGCCATGGCCACCAACACGCTCAAGCTGGCGACGCAGTTCTGGACCAGCCGCGGCTTCGCGGTGCTGGACGTCAATTACGGCGGCAGCACCGGCTTCGGCCGCGCGTACTGGCAACGCCTGAGCGGGCAGTGGGGCATCGTCGACGTGGAGGACTGCATCGCCGGGGCGCGCCATCTCGTCGACCAGGGACTGGCCGACGGCGAGCGCCTGGCGATCCGCGGCGGCAGCGCCGGCGGCTACACGACGCTCGCGGCGCTCGCCTTCCACGACGTGTTCAAGGCCGGGGCCAGCTACTACGGCGTGGGCGACCTGCGCGCGCTCGATGCCGACACGCACAAGTTCGAGTCGCGCTACACCACCGACCTGCTGGCGGCGATGCCCGAGCGCGAGCGCCTCTACGTCGAGCGCTCGCCGATCCACGCGGCCGATCGCCTGTCGTGTCCGGTGATCTTCTTCCAGGGCCTGGATGACAAGGTCGTGCCGCCGGCCCAGGCCGCGACCATGGTGGCCGCGCTGCGCGCACAAGGCATCGCCGTCGCGCACCTGGAGTTCGAGGGCGAAGGCCACGGCTTTCGCAAGAAGGAGACGGTGCAACGCACGCTGGAGGCCGAGCTGTCGTTCTACGCGCAGGTCTTCGGCTTCGAGCCCGCCGACGCGATCGAGCGCGTGGCGTTGTCGTAGTCCCAGGAAATCCGCCGATACCCCGAGGGGTGTCTGGCATCCTGGAGGTGTCCGGCATGCGTGAGGTGTCTGGCATGCGTGAGGTGTCTGGCATCTTCTCGTTCGCGCTGCGACCTCAACGAGCGAGATACCGCCTCCGCGAACGTGAAGGTGCCTGACGCCGATCCCGCAACAGGGGCCGGCGTCCGGCACGCCCCCGATCGCGATCGACACCGCGCATTCCTGCAAGAGCCTGACGCGATCCGGGGACATGCCAGACACCTTGCGTGCGGCTGCTGCATCACATGACGCTTGCGTCTTGGTGTCCTGGTGTATTACAGTAGTGATACACAAAGACAGAAGCGCCCGTCGTGACCGATCTCTCCCTGTTCTCCGTCGTTGCCGGCTCGTCCGAGCCGATCTACCGGCAGCTGGTGGCGCAGGTGCGCCGTTGCGTCGCCGGCGGGCAGCTGAAGGCGGGTGACGAGCTGCCCTCCGTGCGCGATCTGGCGCAGTCGCTGGCCGTCAATCCGATGACGGTCTCCAAGGCCTTCGGGCTGCTGGAGGCCGAAGGCCTGGTGACGCGGCGGCGCGGCCTGGCCATGGTGATCGCGGAGCAGCACCGGCGTGCCCAGCCGGCCGCCGACCGCATCGACCTGCTGCGCCCGACGCTCGAACGCGCGGCGCAGGAGGCGCGCCAGCTGCAGCTGCCGATCGCGCAGGCGCTGTCCCTTTTCAAGACGATCCTGAACGAACAGGAAGGTGAATGACATGAGCCTCTCCCGCCACGAACCCGCGCCGCCGTGCCTGGCCTTGCAGGGCCTGACCGTGTCCTTCGGCGGCCAGCGCGTGCTGGACGGCCTCGACTGGTCGCTGCCCGTGGGCCGCGTCGTCGGCCTGCTGGGCCGCAACGGCGCCGGCAAGACGACACTGATCGAGACGCTGCTCGGGCTGCGCGAGCCGGCCGCGGGCGACGCACGCCTGTTCGGCGAGCCGTCGCTCGCGCTGGGCGACGACGTCCGGGCGCGCATCGGCTACGTGCCCCAGCGTTCGGACCTGTTCGAATGGCTCACCGCCGACCAGCTTCTGGCCTACTTCCGCAGCTTCTATCCGCGCTGGAACGGCGCCAAGGTGGACGGCCTGATGTCGCGCTGGGACATCGCGCGCGACAAGCCGATTCGCCAGCTCTCGGGCGGCCAGCAGCAGCGCCTGTCCATCATCCGCGCGCTGGCGCACGAGCCTGAACTGCTGGTGCTCGACGAGCCGGTCGCCAGCCTCGACCCGGCTGCGCGGCGCGACTTCCTGGGCGAGCTCGTCGACCAGGTGATCGACCAGCGCACCACCATCGTGTTCTCCACCCACATCCTGTCCGACCTCGAACGCGTGGCCGTCGATGTGGCCTTCCTCAGCGGGGGCAGGATCGCGCTGCACGCACCGCTCGACGACCTGCTCGAGTCGAGCGTGCGCCTGGGTGGCGTGCCGGCCGACATCGAGCGCTTCGTGCGCGAGCACCACCTGCAGGCGATCTCGCGCGAGGCGAGAGGCCCCGTCATCGCGCGTGGCCGTGATGCCGAGGCGATCCCGCCGGCCACGCCCACCGTCAGCGTGGATCGCGCGACGCTCGAGGATCTGTTCCTCGCCTTGACGGCCTGAAGGAGACGACCATGCACCACACCGACCCGTCGGCGATCGGACGCGTCCTCGCCTCGCCATTCCAGCAGCGCCGCAATGCGATGAGCATCGCAGGCGCGTTCGCGGTGCTCGCGCTGTGCGCAGCCGCGCCAACGGTGCTGCTGGCATGGAGCCTGGCGGTCGATGCGACCTGGGCTGCGCGGCTGCGACACGCGGCCGGCATCAGCGTCTGGATCGCCGCCGCTGCGGTGCTGATCGTGGGCTGGGCGATGCTGGTGGGCAACGTGTTGCAGCAGAACCAGGCGGCGCTGGCCCGGCTGGTTCCGAATCACGTGGCGCGCCTGCGCACCGCACTGCTGGTCGCCTGGGCGATGATCGTGCTCGGGTTCACGGCAGGTCCGGGATTCCTGTCCGATGCACCGCTCGCGTGGGCTTGCGGCGCCGCGGCCGGCCTCGCGCTGCTGGCGCTGGTGGTGCGCTGGCCGGCACTGCTGCTCAGCGGCGTCGCGGCGCCGTTCATCGTCGCGCCGGTGACGGAATGGAATGGGCACTCCGCCCTCGGCTCGGCGCTGCTCGCGCAGTGGCGAGATGCGCACTGGCTGATCCTGGCCATCGTGGTGACCGCGGGCGCAGCCGCGCTCGTCGGGATCGTGCGCGAACAGGGCCGCGGCCCGCGGACGTCGCATGAAGCCCGGCGGACTCTCGGCCATCGCATGGCGTGGACTCGCAACCCCGCTTGCGCGGGCCGGTCCAACCACCTCCCGCGTCCCTACGCCTGGTGGATGGGCCGGTTGCTGGCGCGCCGCGACAGCCCGGTCATGAGCCGCCTGCTGCTGGGATTCGGCCCCACGATCCATTGGACGACGCGCATCCGCGACGGCGCCTTGTTCGTCGCGGTCGGCGGCGGCATCTGCGCCGTCGTCGTCGGCCTGGCCGCATTCCTCGGCCGTGACCTGCGCGGCGTATTGCCCTGGCTGGCGTTCAGCCTGCTGACGGGTGTCTCCACGCCGGCGCTGCAGGCGGCGGCACAGGTGCACCGCACGCGGCGCGAGCAGGCGTTGCTGGCGCTGTTGCCCGGCGTGCCGCGCGGCGCCCGGCTCAACCGCTGGCTGGGCTGGCAGATGAGCGTGCTGTTCGTCCTGTCCACGCTGTGGGGCTTCGCACTGGCCGGCGCGCTCGACGTTTTCGCGGAGGCGCTGTCCCCGGGCCTGGTCGAGCGCTCGGGCGGCGGCATGACCGCAGCGATTGCCGCAGCCGTGCTGCCGCAGGTGGCCTTGCAATGGCGCAGCTGGGCTCGGCTGGGCGACGGGTTCGCCAGCCAGTTCATGCCGTCGCTGGCGCCGTTCCTGCTCGGCGCCGTGGCGCTGGTGCTGCACGCGTGGAGCGGCGTCGCCTACCTGGCCATGGGCGTCGCTTTCGCAGTCGCGGCGGTCGCATACTGCGCCTGGCGCTGGTGGCGCATGGGTGGCGAGCCGTCGGCGATGCCGATCGGCCGCCTCGCGTCCTAGGCCGCCGGCACCGGCGCGCCGCGCGGCAAGCGCAGCCGCTCCGGCGCCAGGTACTGCTGGCGATAGATCTCGAACGGCATCGTGTCGGCCGCCTCGATGCGTGCCTGTTCCGCCAGCGACTCCGTCGCCAGTTCGGCCATGTGCGCGGCGACGTTGGCCGGCAGGTCCAACGCCAGCATGTGCTCGCGCGTGCGCAGCGAGTGCGCGCGCACGAACGCGTCGTGCGAGCCGCCGTGCTGTTCGCGCATCTCGGCGAGCACGCGTGCCGATGGCAGCGTCTCGGGCGCGAGCACCGCGGCGCGCGCCGCGGCCAGCGCCTGCGAGTGAGCCTCGGTGCCTTGGTGCGCATCCAGCCAGCTGGCGATGGGCGCGCATTCGGCCAGGATCTCGGTCAGCCAGTCCGTCATCAGCACCTCGACGCCGCCGCGCTCCAGCTTCAGGCCGGGCTCGCGGCCGCGTGCCGCGACGCGCTGCTGGTTGCGTCCCAGCTCGGCGATCTCGTAGGGCGAGTCGAGCGGGCTCTCGTCGAGCAGGCAGTGCAGCAGGAAGATGTCGATCATGCGCATGGTGGCCGGGGCGATGCCGGCCGGCACGAACGGATCGAGATCCATGCAGCGCACCTCGATGTATTCGACGCCGCGTTCACGCAGCGCGTGCAGCGGCCGCTCGCCCGGGAAGATCACGCGCTTGGGGCGGATGGTGCCGTAGAACTCGTTCTCGATCTGCAGCAGGCTGTCGCTCAACTGGTTGTACGAACCGTCGGCGTTGCGCACGCCCAGCTTCTCGTAGGCCGGGTAGGGGCGCACGAGCGCGTCAGCCAAGGAAGCCGCGTAGCTGTCCAGGCTGTTGTAGCTGACGGACAGCGAGGTCTGCGCGTCGCTCTGGTAGCCCAGCCGGCCCATGCGCAGCGAGGTCGCATGCGGCATGTGCATGGTGTCGGTGCCCAGCGGCAGCAGGTCGGGCGCCCCGTCGGCGAAGCCGCGCGGCACCGCGGGCGAGGCGCCGAACAGGTACAGCAGCAGGAACGAATGACGGCGGAAGTTGCGGATCAGGCCGAAGTACTCGGCCGTCGTCACCTCGGGCAGCGACCAGTTGTAGTGGATGCCCGAGATGGTCTGCATGCGGCGGCCGTAGCGATGGCCCAGCCCCATGCGGTAGACCGTCTTGCTCTGGCCGACGTTGGACGTGCCATAGCGGCCCAGCGGGATCTGCTCGTCCGGCGGCAGTGTGCACGGCATGCTGCCCACCCACATCATCTCGTCGCCCAGCGCGCGGTAGACGGCCTGGTGCACCTGCGTCAGCTCGGCCTCGGCGGCCTCGGCGCTGGGATGCACGCCGGTGATCAGCTCGAGCTGCGCCTCGCTGAAGTCGGTCGTGATGTGCGGATGCGTCAGCGCGGCGCCCAGCGCGCGCGGGTGCGGCGTGTTCGCGAGCCTGCCGTCCAGCGTCACGCGCAGGCTTTCCTTCTCGACGCCCCGCCCGATGCCGTGCAGGCGAGCCGAGCTCAGTGCCTTCAGGCGTTCTTGTAGACCGCGCATGCGGTGCCTCCTGGTGCTTGTCTGGCGCGAAAGGTACTGGAAATCGGCCACTCTTGCTGGCGTCGGGCTGCTGACGCATTCTGGCGCGTTGTGCTAGCGCCGTGGCGGGTGTTCGGCGCGGCCGGCTCGGGATGCGACGGCACCGCCTCGGCCGGGCGTCGCCCCAGCCTTGGGCGCCGGGCACCACTTTCGAACGACGGGCAAGCCGTCGACCCACCCGGCGGGCCTGCCGTCGCCCCGTGGATCGCTCGGTAGTCGGTGGCATGAAGCATGCTTCTCATCCTTCGATACTACGATTTATAAACTTCGTAATAACGCAAGGAACCCGATGAACTCCCAGCGATCCCTACCCGCCTTCCGACGCCTGCTTGCCAAGTTGCTGCTGGCCGGCCTGGCATTCGGTGCCCATGACCTCGTGCACGCCGAAGGGCCCGAGCCCGAGCAGAGCATCTCCTTCAACGTCGGGGCGGTGTCGGACTACCGCGTGCGCGGCATCGCGCAGACCTCGTTCAAGCCGGCCATCCAGGGCGGCATCGATTTCGCCGACAAGAGCGGCTTCTACCTGGGCACCTGGGCCTCCAACGTGCGCTGGGTCAAGGCGCTGAACGGAGCGACCAAGGGCAGCGTCGAGGTGGACGTCTACGGCGGCTACCGAGGCGCCCTCGACGTGCTGCCGCTGACCTACGACGCCGGCCTCATCACCTACCAGTACCCGGGCAACAACTCGGGCACCGGCGGCGTGCTGCCGGCCGGCACCTTCGGCAATGCCGACACGGTCGAGGCCTACATCAGCGGCACCTGGAAGATGTTCACGCTCAAGTACAACCGCAGCCTGAGCAATTTCATGGGCAACCTGCACAGCCATGGCAGCCAGTACTTCGATCTCAGCGCGGCCATCGACCTGACCAACGGCTTCTTGCTGGTCCCGCACGTGGGCCACCAGTCCATCCCGGGCCAGGCCGGCGACCTGGGCGACTACACCGACTGGTCGCTGACGCTGTCCAAGGACTTCGGCAACGGCCTGGCCGCCACGCTGGCCGCCACGGGCACCGACGCCAAGCGCATCTTCTACACCGACACCAACGGCCGCTTCCTGGGCAAGAACGCAGTGGAAGTCGGCGTGAAGTACAGCTTCTGAGCGTGTTCGCCATGGCCACCGATTCGCTGACTCCCCTGGCCGCCGCCGCCGTGCCGTTCCACTCCGCGCGCTACTCCCAGGAGCGCGTGCTGTGGGACGAGGCCATGCCCGGCGGCGTGCAATGGTCCGGCGTGCTCCAGCGCGGCACCACGCTGCGGGTGACCGACCTCGAAGGTCTGGCCAACGTGGCCGTGCTGCTGTTCAACAAGGACCAGCTGACCGAGCGCTACAACATGCCCGACACCTTGAAGGCGCAGCACACGGCCTTCCTGACGCGCGGCCATGCCTGCCATTCCGACATGGGCCGCATCCTGTGCTCGATCCCGGAGGACACCTGCGGCTGGCACGACACCGTCTGCGGCGTCCTCGACACCCCGACGATGCAGGCCCGACATGGCGTCCATCGCTACCAGGAGCACCGCAACGCGATGCACCGCAGCGGCCTGGACGGCCTGCTGGTCGAACTGGCCAAGTGGGGACTGGGGCGCCGCGACCTGCATGCCAACCTCAACCTGTTCGGCCGCGTGCGTCCTGATCAATCGGGCGCACTGCGCTTCGAGCGCGAAGGTCGCGCGCCCGGCCAGTACGTCGACCTGCGTTGCGAGATGAACGTGCTGGTCGTGATGTCGACGGCGCCGCATCCGCTCGACCCGTCGCCGACCTACGCGCCCGGCCCCGTATGCCTGACCGCATGGCGCTCCGGCACCGCGGGCGCGGACGACGTCGTCCGCCAGTCCTGCGCAGAGAACGCGCGCGCCTTCATCAACACCGAACGCAGTTTCCTGTGAGGCAAGCCATGGCATCCCTTCCTCTCGTCCGGGAAAGCGCGCTGGACCCGGCGCTCGCGCAGCGCGACGAGGTCGTCGCCGCCGGCGAGCCCTGGCTGGCGCGCATCAGCAAGGGCCAGGTGCTGCGCATCGTCGACCTCGAGGGCAACCAGGCGGTCGACACGCTGTTCTTCAACGCGCACGATGCCCAGGAACGCTACAGCGCGACGCACACCATCGTGGCCCAGCGTGCGCTCTACCTGGGCCTGGGCACGACGCTGGTCTCCAGCGAAGGCCGGCCCATGCTGACCATCGTCGCCGACACCTGCGGCCGCCACGACACCCTGGGCGGCGCCTGCTCATGCGAGAGCAACACCGTGCGCTACGCGCTCGGCAAGCGCTTCATGCACAGCTGCCGCGACAACTTCATGGCGGCCATCGCCGCCGATCCGCAGGGCCAGCTGACCAAGGCCGACATCGGCGCCAACATCAACTTCTTCATGAACGTGCCGGTGACGCCGGACGGCGGCCTGAGCTTCGCCGACGGCATCTCGGGGCCAGGCAAGTACGTCGAGATGGAGGCGCACATGGACCTCACGGTGCTGATCTCCAACTGCCCGCAATTGAACAACCCGTGCAACGCCTACAACCCGACGCCGGTGCGCTGTCTCGTCTGGGACGCGCGCTGACGCCGCCGCAGGACGACCTGCGGCACGCAAACCCGTGAACGAGGCCTTCACGGGTTTCAACCACTCGGCGGGACGACCCGCCCAGGAAAGCTCCAACATGCCTGCCTCCGCTGCCGTCCCGGCGCCGCGCTTTCACACCGTCCTCGTCGCCAACCGCGGCGCCATCGCCTGCCGCATCATCCGCACCCTGCGTGCGATGGGCCTGCGCTCCGTGGCCGTGTATTCCGAGGCCGACGCCGACTCGGCCCACGTGGCCCAGGCCGACCACGCGATCTGCATCGGTCCGCCGCTGGCCGCCAGGAGCTATCTGGACGCCGATCGCATCCTGGCCGCCGCGCGCGAGTCCGGTGCCGGCGCGATCCATCCCGGCTACGGCTTCCTGTCGGAGAACCCCGGCTTTGCCGAGGCCTGCGAGCTGGCCGGCATCGCCTTCATCGGCCCGACCGCCGCGCAGATGCGCGCCTTCGGCCTCAAGCACACGGCCCGCGCGCTGGCCCAGGCGCACGGCGTGCCGCTGCTGCCCGGAAGCGGCTTGCTCGAAGACCTGGACGCGGCGCTGTCCGAGGCGCAGCGCATCGGCTACCCCGTGATGCTCAAGAGCACCGCAGGCGGCGGCGGCATCGGCATGCGGCTGATTCGCGGCGCCGACGAACTGCCCGCGGCGTTCGAGGCCGTGGAGCGCCTGGCGCGCGCCAACTTCAAGGATGCCGGCCTGTTCCTGGAGAAGTTCGTGGAGCGCGCGCGCCACATCGAGGTGCAGGTCTTCGGCGATGGCCTCGGGCATGTGGTGGCGCTGGGCGAACGCGACTGCTCGGCGCAGCGGCGCAACCAGAAGGTGATCGAGGAGACTCCGGCACCGCACCTGGCGCTGGCCACGCGCGGCGCGATGCTGGAGGCGGCCGTGCGGCTGGCCCGCGCAGTCGGCTACCGCTCCGCGGGTACCGTCGAATTCGTGCTGGACGACGACAGCCAGGCCTTCTACTTCCTCGAGGTCAACACCCGCCTGCAGGTCGAGCACGGCGTCACCGAACAGGTCACCGGCATCGACCTGGTCGAGTGGATGGTGCAGCTGGCGCGCGGTGACCGCTTCGAGCTGGTGGCGCCCGAGCCGCGCGGGGCATCCATCCAGGTGCGCCTCTACGCGGAGGATCCGGCCCGCAACTTCCAGCCCTGCGCGGGCCTGCTGACCGAGGTGCGCTTCGCCAGCGAAGCGCGCGTCGAGACCTGGGTTGCCACCGGCAGCGAGGTGCCGTCGCACTACGACCCGATGATCGCCAAGCTGATCGTCACAGGCAGCGACCGCGCCGACGCGGTGCGCAAGCTGCGCGCGGCGCTGGCCGACACGCGCCTGTCCGGCATCGAGACCAACCTGCGCTACCTGCGCGAGATCGCGGCCTCCGACATGTTCGCCGACGGCCGCATCGTCACCCGCTCGCTGGCGGACTTCCGCTATCACCCGCGCGCCTTCGAGGTGCTGGAAGCCGGCGTGCAGACCACGGTGCAGGATTGGCCCGGCCGCCAGGGCTACTGGGACGTCGGCGTGCCGCCGTCGGGGCCGATGGACGACCTCGCGTTCCGCCTGGCCAACCGCCTCGTGGGCAACGACGACGACGCGGCCGGACTCGAGCTGACCTTGTCCGGCCCGACGCTGCGCTTCCACCATGCCACCCGCGTCGCGCTGTGTGGCGCGGCGATGACGCTGACGCTGGACGGGCGCCGGATCGAGCCCTGGCAGGTGCACGCGGTCGACGCGGGCAGCGTGCTGCGCATCGGCAGCGTCGCCGCCGGTGGGGGCAGCCGCAGCTACCTGGCCGTGCGCGGCGGACTGGACGTGCCGGCCTACCTCGGCAGCCGCGCCACCTTCACGCTGGGCCAGTTCGGCGGCCATGCCGGCCGCACGCTGCGCACGGGCGACATGCTGCACCTGGGCGACGAGCCCGCCGCGCCGTCCGCCGCCGCGCTTGCCAGCGGCGCGGTGCCACGCTATGCGAGCGATGGCCAGGAGTGGGAGATCGCCGTGCTCTACGGCCCGCACGGCGCACCCGACTTCTTCACCGATGCCGACATCGACACCTTCTTCGCCACGCCCTGGCAGGTGCACTACAACTCCAGCCGCACCGGCGTGCGCCTGATCGGCCCCAAGCCCGAATGGGCGCGGCGCGACGGCGGCGAGGCGGGGCTGCACCCGTCCAACATCCACGACAACGCCTACGCCATCGGCGCCATCGACTTCACCGGCGACATGCCCGTCATCCTCGGCCCGGACGGCCCCAGCCTGGGCGGCTTCGTCTGCCCCGCGGTCGTCGTCGCGGCCGATCGCTGGAAGCTCGGGCAATTGCGGCCCGGCGACCGCATCCGCTTCCGGCGCGTCTCGCAGGCCGACGCCGCGGCGCTGCAGGCGCGCCAGGATCGCTGGGTCCAGACGCTGCAGCCGCCGCCAGCCGAGCGCTTCGACGGCATGGGCGACGCCTCGCCCATCCTGCTCGAACGCCCGCCGGCAGCGGGCCGGCCGGGCCTGGTGATCCGCCAGGCGGGCGACCGCTACGTGCTGGTCGAACTGGGCACCATGCAGCTGGACATCGCGTTGCGCATGCGCATCCACGCGCTGCACGCCGCCATGCGCGCGAAGGCGCTGGACGGCATCGTCGACCTGACGCCCGGCATCCGTTCGTTGCAGGTGCACTTCGATCCGAAGCGCCTGGAGCGCGCGGAACTCGTCGCGACGCTGGCCGCCGTCGACGAACAGCTCGGCGACGCCGACCAGCTCACCGTGCCCTCGCGCACCATCTCGCTGCCGCTGTCCTGGGACGATGGCGCCACGCGCCTGGCGATCG
>JBJMWF010000126.1:0-3848 GCA_045810265.1 Vitreoscilla sp.
ATCGGCACACTGACTGAGCCGACCCAGGGACTGCGCGCACGGCGCAGCACGGGCTTGGAAGCCTGTTCGGCAGCCCGGCGATCGGCGTCGACCTGCGAGCCCGCTGCGCCTCGCCCCTGCTCCGCCAGCGTGCGGTCCGCATGCAGCGACGCGGTGCCAGTGACGCCGAGTGCGTGATCCGCCTGCACGTGCTCGGTGACGCCAGGCTCGGCGCATGCTGCCAGCATCGCAATGGCCGCCGCGGCGACGAGGCGGGCAAGAATCGCCACTCTGACGGCGCTCATTGGACGTCGCATTCGCGCGCCTGCTCGCCCTGGCGCGTGATGCGCACCAGCGGGGGCGTGTTGGCGTAGATGCATGCTTCGAGCGGATAGTCGCTCTGGCGAATACCGGCGGAGTTCAGAATGGTCTTCAACGCCGTCTCGAAGCTGCCATCGAGGCTGTCGGGGGCGCCGATCAGGAAGTTGCGTTGCGCGTCCCATTTCACCCGATAGCCGGCCTGGGCGCCCCAGCGTTCGAGGGTGCGGGCCAGCGTGATGTCCTGTACGAGCACGCTCCAGTGGGTGGCCGACGGCTCGCTGTTCGAGCCCGCTGCATACGGAACGACGGGCAGCGCAATCTCGCCGGTCGTGCGCCAGGGTTGGGCCACGGTCTGGAATGGCTCGGTGGCGCGCGCCAGACCGCAGGCGCAGACCCATGCGGCCAGCACAGAAACGACGATGAATTTCATGACGACACACACCTCCTGGGACGCCGACGAGCGACGGCCGAACCTGCAATGACGAAAAGCCGGGCGACGCTCAATCGGGCGCGCTGAATCGGACGACGTGATCGGTGTAGGCCTGCGCATGCACGGGATAGCCCTGCGCACGCAGCCCGGCCACGACCTGCTTGACCGCATCGAGAAACGACGGCGCGTCGACACGCATCGCGCCGTTGACCGGGGCCACCCAGGCCAGGTCCCAGACCACGTCGTAGCCGCTTGCGCGAGCCCAGCGACGCAGCGCCACCGCGATGTCGCGATCCGCCAGCGTGATGTCGAACGGCACGGACGCTGTCTCGCTCGCCAGCGCCGGATCGCGTCCTTCCGTGTTGCTGACCCAGCGCAAGGCGGACGCGCTCGCATACGGCCTGCGATCTGTCATTTCGTCGTCCGCGAGCCGGATGCTGTTGGCCGGGAAGCCCCGCGCCAGCAAGGCGTTGCGCAAGGCTTCGGCCCGCAGGGTGGCCAAGGCGTCGTGTGCGCCGGCATCGTTGCGTCCGATGGCGGTGACCACGGCGTCATGCCCGATGCGCACGACCAGCGCCGAGAGCGCATCGAGCACTTCCGGCCGCAGGGTGGAACTGCCTGGCGCAAAGACCACGGGCTGTTCGTGCGTCGCGCTCGAGAAGAGTCGATCGCGCGAAGAAAGGCCGTAGTCAACGCCCGTGGTGAGCCCCGGCTGGGCCGAGGCCAGCAGCCGCGCGCCATCCTCGCGCGGCGATGCCGTCTCCTCGCCCAGCACCGCATCGCCGCGCCGCACGACCGCCCGGGCGCTGCCCAGCACCAGCGTGAACTCGCTCGCCGAGGTGCGCGCCGTGAAGTATTGACCTTCTGGCTGCAGCACCAGCAGCGTCGGATCCTTGCCGGCAAAGACCGCTGGCATCGCCTGGTTGGGGCGAGCTTCGAAATAGATCTTGCCGCTGCCATCGTCGAACACCTGGGCCGGGCGCGCGAGCTTGTCACCACGGATCGCGTAGCCGAAATCGTATTGGCCGACGAAGCGCTTGCCGGGCAGGCTCAGCGCGTTGCCGCCGACCGCCAGCAGCAGCGCGCCGCAGAACGCGCGGCCGAACATGGCGCCATCGAAGGCGGTGCGTGCGAAAGACAAGGGGTGTGAATCGGCTCTCATGACGAGTCGATTCTGCGAGCCTGCCGGAAAACTGCCCGGCGCCAAACCATCGGGAAATCGCGCGTTTGGCGCGCCAGGAAAGCTATCCGGCAAAGGCCCCCGAAGGCATCATGCAGTCATGCCGTTCGCATCAATCCTTCTGGCGCAGCAACGCCTTCTCGATCCGCCGATCGGGTACCAGCCAGATCAATGCGGCGATCAGGTAGATCGCCTGCGCCAGGCCCGGCACCCAGAACGACGATGCAACGCCAGCCAGGTAGAGAAAAGGCGAGGCCCTGCCCTTCCAGTCGCGGCCGAGCGCGCGCTTGAGCACGCCGTCGTCCCCCTGGGCGCGCACGATCAGCGTCTGCAGGACAAACCACGCGAGCGCGCACGCCAACAGCACGAGCCCATAGACGGCGGAAGGCACCGGGCCGAAATGGTTCTCGCCCATCCAGCCGGTGGCGAACGGCAGCAAGGAGAGCCAGAACAACAGGTTCAGGTTGGCCCACATCATGCCGCCGGTCACGCTGGTGGTGGCGTGCAGCAGGTGGTGATGGTTGTTCCAGTAGATGCCCACGTAGATGAAGCTGATCACGTAGCTGAGGAACACCGGCCACAGCTGGAGCAGCGCGGCCAGCGTCTCGCCATGCGGCACGTGCAGCTCCAGCACCATGATCGTGATGATGATGGCCAGCACGCCATCGCTGAATGCCTCGAACCGCCCCTTGCCCATCGTCGCTCCCGTGGCGCGCCGCGCGCCGCCGCGCATTGTCTCGCAGGCCCACGAAAGAAGACCGGCCCGAGGCCGTCTTTTCGGACCACCGGTCGCATCTGCCTGCCCCTACGCTGGGAACATGGAGACAGCCACGCCCGCCGGGTCCGTGCTCGCCGATGCCGGCGCGCTGCGGCAGGCGCACGCACTGTTCCTGCAGCGTCGCGATGCCGAGGCCCTGCCGGTCGCGCGCGCGGCCGTCGAGGCGTTGCCGCAACGGCCCGATGCGTGGACGCTGCTGGGCGTCCTGCAGCAACGCCTGGGCCGATCGCTGGAAGCCGAGGCTGCCTATCGCGAGGCGACCCGCGTGGGCCCCGATTACGCCGACGCCTGGACCAACCTCGGCAACCTGATGAGTGCCCGCGACGACCTGCACGGTGCATTGCTGGCCTTCCAGCAGGCGATGCGCTGCGCCCCGGCGTCGCCCGACCCAGCCTACAACCTGGGCATCGCGCTGGAACACTTCGGGCGGTGGGACGGCGCGCTGACCGCATTCCAGGCGGCCGTCGAATGCGATCCGCGGCATGTCGACGCGCGCTGGAATGGCGCGCTGGCGCTGTTGCGTGCAGGCCGGTTCGAAGAAGGCTTTGGCGAGTACGAGTGGCGCTTCCAGCGCGGCGAGCCCGCGCCGCGCGCGTGTCCGCAGCCGGTGTGGGACGGCCGCCCGCTGGCGGGCCGCACCCTGCTGGTCTGGGCCGAACAAGGCTTCGGCGACACACTGCAGTTCATGCGCTTCGTGCCCGAGGTGGCGCGTCGCGGCGCACGTGTCGTGCTGGAGGTGATGGACGGCGTGCAGGAGCTGGCGCAGCGCCTGCCCGGCGTGGACGACGTCATCGTTCGAGGTATCGAGCCGCCGCACTTCGACACCCACGTCGCACTGATGAGCCTGCCCCACGTGCTCGGCCTCGAGGGCCCGCTCGCGGACGCGCCGTACCTGCGCGCGTCCGGCGCACTCGCAGGACGGTGGCGCGATCGTCTGGCTGCCTCGAGCGATGGCCAGGGTCGCGAACTCGCCGTGGGATTGGTGTGGGCCGGCAACCCGGTGCTGCGCAACAGCCATGAGCGCTCGCCAGGATTCGAGGCCGTCAGCGCGTTGCTGGGCGTGCAGGGCGCGCGCTTTTACTCGCTGCAGAAAGGCGCCGGTCGCGCCGAGCTCGCCGGCCGCGCCTTGCCGTCCAACTTCGTCGACCTGGATGCGGATA
>JBJMWF010000127.1:0-9697 GCA_045810265.1 Vitreoscilla sp.
AGGTCAAAGCGGAACGAATCGACGTGGTATTGCACGGCCCACTGGGTCACCGAGTCGACGAGCAGCTTGCCCATCATCAGGTTCTCGGTGGCCGTGTTGTCGCAGCAGGTCGAGTGCTCGATCCGGCCGTTGGCGCCCAGCCGCTGGTAGTACCCGGGCACGATGCGATCGAGCACGGATTGGGCGTGCTGGCCGGCGGCGGCGGTGTGGTTGTAGACGACGTCCATGCCCACGCGCAGGCCGGCACGATGCAGGCCTTGCACCATGGCGCGGAACTCTCGCACGCGCACGGCGCCGTCGTTGGCGTCGCTCGAGTAGCTGCCCTCGGGCGCGTTGTAGTGGAACGGGTCGTAGCCCCAGTTGTAGCAGTCGCCGGCTGCCCCGGCGACCACCGCCGCCTGCTGCGTGTCGTCGGCCGGACCGCCCTCGATGCGCGGCGTCGTGCAGCCGCGCTCGGGCACGCTGGCGATGTCGAACACCGGCAGCAGGTGCACGTCAGTCAGCCCGGCCTGCGCGAGCGCGCGCAGGTGGCGCATGCCGGCGCTGGCGGTGTCGGTGAACGCCAGGTACTTGCCACGATGCGCCGCCGGGATGCTCGCGTCGCCCACCGAGAAATCGCGCAGGTGCAACTCGTAGATCGTCATGTCGGTCGACTTGGCGACTGTTGCGGGTGCGACATCGCGACGCCAGCCGGGCGGCATGAGCGAAGCGTCGCGGAGCGCACCGATGTAGCTGCGGCGGGAGTCCGCGTTCAGGCTGATCGAGTACGGATCGGTGACACGATTGCGCACCAGGCCGACCCCGGGAACGAAGACGTCGACGAGGTAGGTGTAGTAGCTGCCGGCCAGGCGCTGGGCAAGCTGCCCGCGCCAGGCGCCGGTGGCGTCGTCGCGCTTCATCTGGACGACCGAGGTGGCGGAGGCTTCGGCGTCCGGGTAGACGCAGGTGCGAACCGACTGCGCGGTCGGCGCCCAGACAGTGAAGCGCGCGGATCCGGGCGCCACCGTCACGCCCAGGTCGCTCATCTTCGCCGCCATCGCATGCAGGTCATCCAGCGCGCCGGCGATCTGCAGCGCGGTCGCCTCGAGCACCTGCCCCTGCCGATCCTCGCGCACGACGAGCGCCTGCCCGCGCAGCGCGCGCGTGACGCGGGCGGCGTCCGGGGCCTGCAGCATGACACCGGCCTGGACATGCTTGAAGCGCTGCGCGAGCAGCTGGGGAATCGCTTGCGTCGCCACGGTCAACGGGAAGCTGTCGTCCGCGCCGATGACCGGCTGGCCGACCTTCACGTCCAGTCCACCGTGGGCGGATGAGACCAGCACGAAACGCCCGTGCGCCTGTGCGCCCGGCCACTGGATGAGCGATCGCGACAGCCATACGGCGCGCGCCGCGACCGCCGAGTCGCTGGCCGCGGGGGCCAGCGTCGCCGCGAAGTCCGGCGCGTCGCAGGCCGCCTGCAGCGCGGCTGCGGAGTCGTTTGCCTGCGCGAGGGTCGACGCCGCCAGGAGCAACAGGCCCCGGACCGCGCCAGCCAAGCACTCTGCGTAGTTTTGCTTCACAGACGTATTGTCTCGGTTTTATTCAGAAAGAATGCTACATGCTATTTGAAGATCGGCCGGGCTTTTCGCATGGCTTTCCCTCATCCATTTCCGTAATCCGGTGGATTTATGATGTACTTTCACTACAACCTGCCCACACCAAGACCAGCCATGAGACAAGTCGCCCCGCCTTCTCCGCGACGCGCCCTGCCCGCCGCCGTCGCGCTTGCCTGCACCGTGCTGCTGGCAGCCTGCGCCACCGGACCTGGCGTCGACGTGTCCGCCGTGCGCCAGATCCCGCAGGCCGCGGCGCTGCCGCAGGGCTGGGAGCACGGCGCGTTCATGGAGGTGTTCGTGCGCAGCTACCAGGACAGCGACGGCGACGGCATGGGCGACCTGCGCGGGCTCACGCGGCGCCTGGACTACCTGCAGGCGCTGGGCATCAAGGGCCTGTGGCTGATGCCCGTCAACGCCAGCGGCGACCACGACCACGGCTACGCCGTGACGGACTACCGCTCGATCGAGCCGGCCTACGGCACGCTGGCCGATTTCGACGAGCTGGTGCGCCAGGCGCATGCGCGCGGCATCGGCATCGTCATCGACTACGTGATCAACCACAGCTCCAACCGCAATCCGCTGTTCGTGCAATCGGCGTCGTCCAAGTCCAACCCGTGGCGAGACTGGTATGTCTGGCAGGACACCAAGCCCGCCGGCTGGTCCATCTTCGACCGCGACCCGTGGGTCGTGACACCCAACGGCGCCTACTTCGCCCAGTTCGACGACGTGATGCCGGACTTCAACCTGCGCAACCCCGCGGTCGTCGCCTATCACCTGGACAGCCTGCGCTTCTGGCTCAACCACGGCGTCGACGGCTTTCGCATCGACGCCGTCGGCCACCTGTTCGAGAACGGGCCGCAGGGCTGGAGCATGCAGCCCGAGAACTACGCTTTCCTGGCCCAGGTGCGGCACACCCTGGACATCGATCACCCGCACGTGATGGTGTGCGAATCGCCCGGCGATCCGATCGGCTTCGCCGCGCAGACCGCGTGCGGCGCGTCGTTCGCGTTCCGGCATTCCGACGCCCTGGTCAAGGCCGGACTGGGCGACGAGAAGGCGATCCACGAGGTCGCCGACTATTTCACCCAGGCGCCCGACACCATGGCGACGATGGTCTCCAACCACGATCAGTTCGCCGGCAAGCGCCTGTGGGACGCGATGGGCGGCGACCCCGCACGCGTGCGCGTCGCCGCCGCGGCCTACCTGCTGCAACCCGGCACGCCTTACGTGTACTACGGCGAGGAACTGGGCATGTCGGCCGCGGCCACCGACGATGCAGACGGCAAGCTGCGCGGGCCCATGAGCTGGACGCCCGCCGGCGGCTTCAGCACCGGCACGCCGTACCGGCCGGCGTCGACCAACCTCGCAGCGAACAACGCCCAGGCCGAGCGCGCCGATCCCGGCTCGATGCTGGCGTTCTACACGGCGATGCTCGGCCTGCGCAACAGCCATCCGTCCATCGCGCGCGGCCGCTACGTCCAGCCACTCGTGGACGGCCGGACCATGAGCTTCCAGCGCGTCTTCGAGACCGAGCACACGGCCGTCGTCATCAACTATGGCGAGCAGGCCGGACCCGCGCGCCTGGCCGGCCTGCCGGCGAACGCCCGTCTCCAGCGCCTGTATCCGCGGCCTTCCAGTCAAATCGACACGGCCGGCACCGACGGCACGGCCAGCGTGCCGGCCGCGGCGCTA
This sequence comes from Vitreoscilla sp., assembly GCA_045810265.1. GTDB lineage: Bacteria > Pseudomonadota > Gammaproteobacteria > Burkholderiales > Burkholderiaceae_C > Scleromatobacter. The sequence continues at coordinate 3,288 of JBJMWF010000127.1, forward strand.
TCGGTGCAGGTGTTCCTCGTGTCGCCATGACACGGTGTGGACGCCGGCCAGCAACATTGGCCGGCGTCCTCCAGCCGGCTCTTTCCGGGGGCGGGCAGCTCGACAGGTAAAGTTTCTCTAAGCCCGTTCGAGCCCGCAAAAACAGGTGCGCCGTTTGCTATGGTGTCGCGCGGTCGAGATGAGCGCTGGCAGGGGCTTGCCTGTGCGGCCGTGGACAAGAACAGCAGACGCGCGCCGCCCTCGCCGGCCGGCGTGAACAAGGACCGTGATGGAACAAGAACGACAGCCCGCAGGCACTCCGCCCGCGGCTCCGAGGACGAAGCGCCGCTGGCTCGGCACCGTGATCGCCGTGCTGCTAGTGGCCGGACTCGGCGCACTGGCCTGGTATCTCACGCACAAGCCCGCCGACACCCGTGGCGGCGCCGCGGCCGGTGGCCCCCCGGGCCCGGGCGGGGCTGGCGGCCCGGGCGGCGGTCGTCGCGGCGGACAGAACACCACCACGGTCGGCGTGGCCGCCGTCACCCACGCGGACATCCCCGTGTACATCGACGCGCTGGGCACCGTCACCCCCTCGGCCACCGTCACCGTCACCCCGCAGGTCTCGGGTGTGCTGACCAAGGTGCCGTTCCAGGAAGGGCAGATGGTCAAGGCGGGCCAGTTGCTGGCCACCATCGAGCCGCGTCCGTTCGAGCTCGCGCTGATGCAGGCGCAGGGCCAGTTGCAGAAGGACGAGGCGCAGCTGGACGCCGCCAACGTGACGCTCAAGCGCTACCAGACGCTGCTGCAGCAGGACTCGATCGCGCGCCAGGACGTCGACACGCAGGCCGCCACGGTCAAGCAGTTGCAAGGCACGGTGCTCGGCGACCAGGCCAACGTCGGCACCGCCAAGCTGAACCTGCAGTGGACCCGCGTGACGGCGCCGGTCAGTGGCCGCGTCGGCCTGCGCTCGGTGGACATCGGCAACCTGGTGTCCTCGGGCACGTCCGGCGGCATCACGACCATCACCGAGCTGGCGCCGATCGACGTCGAGTTCGCGATCCCGCAGGACCGCATTCCGCAGCTGCAGGCCCGCATCGCCGCGGGTGCCGTGCTGGCCGTCTCGGCGATGGACCGCACGCGCACCAACCTGCTCGATACCGGCGTCTTCCTGTCGCTGAACAACCAGTCGGACACGCAGACCGGCACCGTGCGCGCCAAGGCCCGCTTCGCCAACGCGCGCAACGCGTTGTTCCCGAGCCAGTTCGTCAACGTGCGCATCCTGCTCGACACGCTCAAGGACGCCATCGTCGTGCCGGTCACGGCGCTGCGCCACGGCCCCAACGGCGACTTCGTCTACGTGCTCGACGACGACCGCACCGTCACGCAGGTCACGGTGGTGCAAGGGGTCTCCACGGCCGACAGCGTGCAGATCACCAAGGGGCTGGAGGTGGGCGAGCGCGTGATCACCGAAGGCGGCGACCGCCTGAAGGACGGCGCGAAGGTGTCGCTGCCCGGCGATGCGGCCTCGGGCCCGCGCCGCGGCGCGAGCGGCGCTGCCGGCGCGTCTGGCGCGCGCGGCGGCCACCATCGCCGCGACGGCGCGAGCCAGGCCGACGGCAGCGCGGCGTCCGCCCCGGCCGAGGGCGCCAGCGGTGCGCACCGCCATCGCGACGGCGCCAGCGGGCCGGCCGGTGCCGCGTCGTGGGTGCCTGCCGAAGGCTCGAGCTGGCCGCAGCGCCGCCGCGCGAGCGGGGTGCAATCGTGAGGGGCGCTCGCGCCCTGCCAGAGAAGCCGAACACCGCCCGCCGATGAGCCCGTCCAGACCCTTCATCCAGCGACCGGTCGCGACCTCGCTGCTGATGCTGGCGATCGTCCTCACCGGCATCGTCGGCTTCAGGTTCCTGCCGCTGTCGGCGCTGCCGCAGGTCGACTACCCGACCATCCAGGTGCAGACGCTGTATCCGGGCGGCAGCCCCGAGGTGATGAGCCGCACCGTGACGGCGCCGCTGGAAAAGCAGTTCGGCAACATGTCCGGCCTCGCGCGCATGGGCTCGACCAGCGCGGCCGGCGTCTCGCTCGTCACGCTGCAGTTCAACCTGGGGCTGTCGCTGGACGTCGCCGAACAGGAAGTGCAGGCTGCGATCAACGCCGGCAACTCGCTGCTGCCGGCCGACCTGCCCGCGCCACCGGTCTATGCCAAGGTCAACCCGGCCGATGCGCCGGTGCTCACGCTCGCCGTGAGCTCAAGGACGATGCCGCTGCCCGACGTGCAGAACCTCGTCAACACGCGGCTGGCGCAGAAGATCAGCCAGGTCTCGGGTGTCGGCCTGGTCACGCTGGCCGGCGGCCAGCGCCCGGCCATGCGCATCCAGGCGGACACGCGCGCCATGGCCTCGTACGGCATCGACCTGTCGGCGGTCAAGAGCGCGATCACCAACGCCAATGCCAACAGCGCCAAGGGCAGCTTCGACGGCGCGTCGCGGTCGTACTCGATCAACGCCAACGACCAGCTGGTCTCGGTGGACGACTACAAGAGCCTGATCGTCAGCTACAAGAACGGCGCGCCGGTGCGCCTGTCCGACATCGCGCAGGTGGTCGACAGCGCCGAGAACCTGCGCCTGGCCGCCTGGGCCGACGACACGCCGGCCATCATCGTCAACGTGCAACGCCAGCCCGGCGCCAACGTGATCCAGACGGTCGACGCGATCAAGAAGCAGCTGCCCTCGCTGCAGGCCGGCCTGCCCGCGGGCCTGGACGTGCGCATCCTCAGCGATCGCACGGCGGGCATCCGCGCCTCGGTGGAGCACGTCGAGTTCGAGCTGGTGCTGGCCGTCGTGCTGGTCACGCTCGTGATCTTCGCCTTCCTGCACAGCTGGCGGGCGACGGTGATTGCCAGCCTCTCGGTGCCGATCTCGCTGATCGGCACCTGCGGCGCGATGTACCTGCTGGGGTACAGCCTGAACAACCTGAGCCTGATGTCGCTGACCATCGCCACCGGCTTCGTGGTCGACGACGCCATCGTGATGATCGAGAACATCTCGCGCTACCTGGAGCATGGCGAAAAGCCGATGCAGGCCGCCATCAAGGGCGCCTCGCAGATCGGCTTCACGATCGTGTCGCTGACGGTCTCGCTGATCGCGGTGCTGATCCCGCTGCTGTTCATGGGCGACGTGGTCGGGCGCCTGTTCCGCGAGTTCGCCGTGACGCTGGCCATCACGATCCTGATCTCGGCGGTGGTGTCGCTGACGCTGGTGCCGATGATGTCGGGCCGCATGCTCAAGCCCGAGGAGAAGTCGCGCGGCTACGCGCTGAAGTTCCAGCAGATGTTCGACTGGATCATCGCCCGCTACGACCGCGGCCTGATCTGGGTGCTGGACAACCAGACCACCACGCTGCTGGTCGCGCTGGGCACCTTCGCGCTGACGGTACTGCTCTACATCGTGATCCCCAAAGGCCTGTTCCCGACCCAGGACACCGGCCAGCTGCAGGTGCGCGTGCAGAGCGCCGAGACGGTCAGCTTCGCCCGCATGTCCGAGCTGCAGCGCCAGGCGGCGCGCGCGATGCTGGAGGACCCGGCGGTCGACAACATCGCCTCCATCGTCGGCGTGGACGGCGCCAACAACACCATGCTCAACGCCGGCACGATGCTGGTCGACATCAAGCAAGGCGCCAGCGGCACGCAGGAACAGATCATGAACCGGCTGCGCCAGCGCGCGCAGGGCGTGGCGGGCATCACGCTGTACGTCCAGCCCACGCAGGATCTGACCATCGACTCCGACACCGGACCCACGCAGTACCGCGTCTCCATGGAAGGGGCCGACGAGGCCAGCGTGGCCTTGTGGGCCAACAAGCTTGTCGACCGGCTGCGCTCGGACACCAAGGTGCGCAACGTCGTCACCGATGTCGGCTCGACCGGCCTGGCGGTCGAGGTCGACCTCGATCGCGACACCGCATCGCGCCTGGGCATCAGCGCGGCGACGGTCGACGATGCGCTGTACAGCGCCTACGGCCAGCGCATCGTCTCGACCATCTTCACCGAGACCAACCAGTACCGCGTGATCCTGGAGGCCCGGCCCGACCAGGCGACCACGCCGGCGGCCATCGGCGACCTGCGCGTGCTCACGACCAGCGGGCAGGCGACGCCCCTGTCGGCCTTCGCGACGATCCGCACGGTGCAGTCGCCGCTGCAGGTCACGCACGTCGCCCAGTACCCGGCGACGACCGTGGGCTTCGACACCGCGGGCGGCGTCTCGCTGGGCACGGCGGTCGACTCGATCCGCCAGGCCGCCAAGGACATCGCCCTGCCCTCGTCGGTGACCATGGTGCCGCTGGGCGCCGCGGGCGCGTACGAGAAGTCGCTGTCCAACCAGCTCTGGCTGATCCTGGCGGCCGTGATCTGCGTCTACATCGTGCTGGGCGTGCTCTACGAGAGCTACGTGCACCCGCTGACCATCCTGTCGACGCTGCCGTCGGCCGGCGTCGGCGCGCTGCTGGCGCTGCTGATCGGCGGCCAGGACCTGGGCGTGATCGGCATCATCGGCATCATCCTTCTGATCGGCATCGTCAAGAAGAACGCGATCATGATGATCGACTTCGCGATCGACGCCGAGCGCAGCGAAGGCAAGGCGCCCCGCGAGGCGATCCACCAGGCCGCGCTGCTGCGCCTGCGCCCCATCCTGATGACGACCTTCGCCGCGCTGTTCGCCGCGCTGCCGCTGATGTTCGGCTGGGGTGAAGGCAAGGAACTGCGCCATCCGCTGGGCCTGTCGATCTTCGGCGGCCTGCTGGTGAGCCAGTTGCTGACGCTGTTCACCACGCCGGTGATCTACCTGTGGTTCGATCGCCTGGGCGAGAGCGTGCGCAAGCGCTTCGGCATGAACGACGACGACGAGCCGGCGCCGCAGCTGGCGCTCGAGGCGCCGCCCGTGCCCAAGCAGATCGAGTTCGATCCCGACGCGCCGCACCCGCAGCCAGGAGGCGGGCGATGAATCTCTCGTCGCCCTTCGTCCGGCGCCCGATCGCGACGGTGCTGCTGACCGCCGGCGTGGCGCTGGCCGGCATCGCGGGGTTCTTCGTCTTGCCGGTGTCACCGCTGCCGCAGGTCGACTATCCGGCCATCTCGGTCTCGGCCAGCATCCCCGGCGCGAGCCCCGACGTGATGGCCAACAGCGTGGCCACGCCACTGGAGCGCCGCCTGGGCACGATCTCCGGCGTCAACGAGATCACCTCCAACAGCGGCACCGGTTCCACGCGCGTGAGCATGCAGTTCGACCTGAACCGCGACATCGACGGGGCCGCGCGCGAGGTGCAGGCCGCCATCAACGCGTCGCGCGTCGACCTGCCCGCCACGCTCAAGAGCAACCCGACCTACCGCAAGGCCAACCCGTCGGACGCGCCCTGCATCATCCTGGCGCTGACCTCGAAGTCGCGCACGCCGCAGCAGATCTACGACGCGGTGTCCAACATCGTGCAGCAGAAGGTGGCGCAGGTCTCGGGCGTCGGCGACGTCGAGATCGGCGGCGGCTCGCTGCCGGCCGTGCGCATCGACCTGAACCTGCTGGCGCTGAACCAGCTGGGCATTCCCGCCGAGGACGTGCGCGCCGCCATCCAGGCGTCCAACGCGACGCGGCCCAAGGGCAGCATCGAGGACGGCGTGCAGCGGCTGCAGATCTACACGCAGCAGCCCGGCCACACCGCCGCCGAATACAAGAACCTGACCGTCGCATGGCGCAGCGGTGCGGCCGTCAAGCTGTCGGACATCGCCAATGTCACCGACGGTCCCGAGGACGTGCGCACGCTGGGCCTGTTCAACGGCAGCCCCGCGGTGATCGTGATCGTCACGCGGCAGCCGGGCGCCAACATCATCGAGACCGTCAACGGCGTGCGGGCGCTGCTGCCCGAGCTGAAGGCGCAGCTGCCCGAAGACATCGAGCTGCAGGTGGCGTCGGACTCGACCAACTCGATCCGCGCCTCGCTGCACGAGGTCGAGATCACGCTGCTGATCTCGGTGGCGCTGGTGGTGCTGGTGGTGGGCGTGTTCCTGCACAGCCTGCGCGCCACGTTGGTGCCGGGCATCGCGACGGTGGTCTCGCTGCTGGGCACCTTCGGCGTCATGTACCTGCTCGGCTTCAGCCTGGACAACCTCAGCCTGATGGCCCTGACGGTGGCCACGGGCTTCGTCGTCGACGACGCGATCGTGGTGCTGGAGAACACCAGCCGCCACATCGAGCAGGGCATGGACCGCTTCCAGGCCGCGCTGCTGGGCGCCAAGGAGGTGGGCTTCACGGTGTTGTCGATCAGCCTGTCGCTGATCGCGGTATTCATCCCGCTGCTGTTCATGGGCGGCCAACCCGGGCGCCTGTTCCGCGAGTTCGCGATCACGCTGTCGGTGTCGGTGATGATCTCGCTGGTGGTGTCGCTCACGACCACGC
>JBJMWF010000128.1:0-28086 GCA_045810265.1 Vitreoscilla sp.
CCACGACTCGATCTCGGCGGCCATCATCCAGGCCTGCTGGGAGCTGGACATCGAGCCGCACCGCGTGGCCAAGCTCTCGGGCATCGGCTGCAGCTCCAAGACGCCCGACTACTTCCTGGGCGCCTCGCACGGCTTCAACACCGTGCACGGCCGCATGCCGTCGGTGCTCACCGGCGCCAACCTGGCCAACCGCGACCTGCTGTACCTGGGCGTCTCGGGCGACGGCGACTCCGCTTCCATCGGCCTGGGCCAGTTCGCCAACGCCTTGCGGCGCGGCGTGCGCATGGCCTACATCGTCGAGAACAACGGCGTCTACGGCCTGACCAAGGGCCAGTTCTCGGCCACCGCCGACCGCGGTTCCAAGAGCAAGAAGGGCGCGATCAACAACGACAACCCGATCGACCTCGTCGGCATCGCGCTGCAGCTGGGCGCCACCTACGTCGCGCGCAGCTTCTCGGGCGACAAGGAGCAGCTGGTGCCGCTGATCAAGGGCGCGATGTCGCATGGCGGCGCCGCCTTCATCGACGTCATCAGCCCCTGCGTGACCTTCAACAACCACGGCGGATCGACCAAGAGCTTCGACTACGTGCGCCAGCACAACGAGGCGGTCAGCCGCATCGACTTCATGACGCCGGGCGAGGAGATCACCATGCACTGCGCGCCCGGCGAGGCGGTGGACGTGCCCCAGCATGACGGCACCGTGCTGCGCCTGCGCAAGCTGCACGCCGACTACGACGCCGCCGACCGCTACGCCGCGCTCAGCACCATGCAGCAGCGCGCGGCGCAAGGCGAGATCGTCACCGGCCTGCTGTACCTCGACCCGCTGGCCACCGACCTGCACGTCTCGCTCAATACCGTCGCCACGCCGCTGCATTCGCTGGGGCGCGACGCGCTGTGTCCGGGCAGCGCGCTGCTCGACAAGATCAACGCCGGCCTGCGCTGAAAGCCCGCGCGTCGACGCGCCACCCGCAAGGAGCTTCCCATGCCGGAACGCACCGTCCTGCAGTCCATGAGCCAGCGCCACGTCCTCAGCCTGGGGCCGGCCGCCAGCGTCCACGACGCCGCCTGCGCCATGACACGCGCCAACTGCGGCAGCGTGCTGATCATGGACAGCGCCGGCACGATGCAGGGCATCCTGACCGAGCGCGACCTGATGACCCGAGTGCTCGCCCGCAGTCTCGATGCGGGCACCACGCTGGTCACGCAGGTGATGACGCGCAACCCTCGCTGCGTCGGGCCGGAGATGAAGGTCGCCGACGCCATCCTCATCATGATCGAGCGCGGCTTCCGCCACCTGCCCGTGGTCGACGCGGGCGGCAGGGTTCTGGGCGTGTTCTCGGCTCGCGACGCGCTGCCGCGCGAGGTGAACACCGCGGTGGACCTGGCGGCGTTCAACGAGCAGGTCAACGATGCGCTGGGGTGATCCTCGAAGCAGCCGGCCTCATGCCTGGCCCACGGCATGGGCCTGCTCGCCCGTGTCGGTGCGATGGGCATGGATCGCCGTTTCGACCGCCTGCAGCAGCTGTGAAAGCTCGACGGGCTTGCGCAGCACGGTGATGCCGGGAAGCTGCTCGCGCATGACCTCGAAGTCCGAGTAGCCCGACACCATGATGGCCGTGATCTTGCGCCGATGCTGCTGGGCGTCGCGGATCAGGTCGGCGCCGTTCATCTTGGGCATCGCGAAGTCCGTGACCAGGACGTCGAACGGCCGGCCGCCGAGCACGATGCTCATCGCCTCCTCGGCGCTGGCCGCGGCGATCACGCCGTAGCCCAGGGCCTCGAGCAACTGGCCGGTCGAGGAGAGCACGTCCGGGTCGTCGTCGACCAGCAGCACCGTGCCCGCCGCCAGGGAGGGCGGGCTCGACGGCTCCTCGTCATGCGCCAAGTAGGAATCGATGGCCGCGATCTTGGGCAGGATCACGTCGATGGCGGTCCCCTGGCCCGGCCTGCTGTCGATGCGGATCGTGCCGCCGCACTGGTGCACGAACCCCACGACCTGCGACAGGCCCAGGCCGCTGCCCTTGCCGGGCTCCTTGGTCGTGAAGAAAGGTTCGACGCAGCGTGCGAGCGTCGCCTCGTCCATGCCTGTCCCCGTATCGGACACCGACAGCACCGCGTAGTCGCCGCGCGGCAGGTCGTCCACGCGCGAGGCAGGGTCGTCCGTCACCTGCAGCCTGGAAGCGCGGATGACCAGGTCGCCGCCGTCGGGCATCGCGTCGCGCGCGTTGATGCACAGGTTGAGCAGCACCGACTCGAGCTGCGTGCGATCGGCCAGCGCGGCGCGGATGGTCTCGTCGCAGGTCAGCTGCACGGCGATCTTGCCGCCCAGCGTGCGCTCGACCATCTCCTTCATGTCGCGCACCAGCTCGTTGAGGTCGACCGGGCCGATCGACAGTTGCTGCTTGCGCGCGAAGGTGAGCAGTTGCTGCACGAGGCGGGCGCCGCGCCGGCCGGCGTCGAGCGCCGAATCCAGCAGGCCTGGCAGGCGCGCCGGGTCCCGTTGCAACAGGTGCTTGGCAGCTTCGACATACGACATCAGCGCGGCCAGGATGTTGTTGAAGTCGTGCGCGATGCCGCCCGTCAGCTGGCCGACCGCCTCCAGGCGCTGCGCCCGCAACAGCCGTTCAACCTCGGCCTTCTTCTCGGTGACGTCGCGGCCGACGGCATACAGCCGCCCTTCGCTGGCGGTGCCGACGGCGCGCCACGAGACCACCCGCTGCTGCCCATCGCGCCGGATCACCCGCGTCTCGAAGTCGACGGCGTTGTAGCTACCCGTCATCACCTGGCGGATCTCGGCCCAGGTCCGGGCCAGGTCGTCGGGATGCAGGAACCTCTCGAACACGTCGCCCTGCACCTCCGACGGCGAGTAGCCGGTGACCGCCTCGAAGGACGGACTCACCGTGATCAGGCGCCCGTCCGTACCCAGCGACAGCAGCACGTCGAGCGAGACGCTGAAGAAACGCTCCAGCTCCTCGTGGTACGCCTCGAGCTGCTGCTTCAACGCGTCGTTGAGCCGGTGCGACTCCTGCAGGTTCAGGGGACGATCGTGGACGTCGGTCACCGCGCCTATCCATTCGACGATGCGGCCGTCCCCATCCTTGATGGCGCTGGCCCGGATCACGCAGAAGCGATGCGCCCCTGATTCCGCGTGCCAGATGCGGCAGGAGGCGTGGTATTGATCGTTGCGCCTGAGCGCGATCGACCACGCGTGGGCGATGGCCGCCAGATCGTCGGGATGTACCGCGCGATGCCAGCCGTCGCCTTGCGATTCCTGCCAAGTCTGGCCGGTGTAGGCCTGCCAGGAGTGCTGGGGCTCGACGAAACGGCCGTCGGCACTGGTGGTCCAGACGATCGCGTCCGTGGCCGCGAGCAGCGCGCGGCAGCGCACTTCGTCCTTGAGCAGCGGCTGGATGGCCGCCTCGATCTGCGGTCGCGAACCTTGTGAACCGGGCAAGAGAGCGTACCTGCCTTTCGTGCCGGGCACACGATCCTGTCGTGTCGATGGCCGGCGATATGGCATGGCAGCAAGTCGCGCTCCCAGGCGCTCGAACGCCCTCGCCTGCGAGCGGCCCACACCAGCGCGAACGCGCCCGTTGTCGAGCGGCTTCGCGAAGCGGCAAGGCCGCCCGCTCAGCCTTCGCGGTCGCAGACGTTGAGCATGCGCTCGATCTGGTCCAGCAGTTCCCACCCCGCCTGCTCGATGCGGCCGAGGTACTCGCGCTGGCGCTCGAACTCGGGCGTGCCCAGATCCTCGCGCAGCAGCTGCGCGAAGCCCAGCACGGCGTTCAAGGGCGTGCGCAGGTCGTGGCTGACGCGGCCGAGGACGGCCAGCTTGGCCCGGCTGGCCGCCTCGGCGCGGTCGAGGTCCAGGCGCCGTTGCTCGGCCTGGCGGCGGCCCGTCAGATCGGTCAGCGTTCCCACGACGCGCAAGGCACGGCCACTCGCGTCACGCGCCACCACGCGACCGCGCGACAGCACGTTGCGGTAGCGGCCGTCCGCCGCGCGCAACCGGAATTCCGTCTCATAGGCGGCGTCGCGGCCATCCAGGTGCGCTTGCAGGGACTGCAGCATGGGCTGGAGGTCGTCCGGGTGCACGCGGGCCCGCCAGGTGGCGGTGCTGTCACGTTCATCACGATCGTCGTAGCCCAGCATCGCCTTCCATTGCGGCGAGTAGTGCACGGTCTGGGCACACGGGTCGAGATCCCAGACGCCGAAGCCGGCGCTCTGGATGGCCAGTTCCCAGCGGCTTTCGAGATCGCGCAGGTCGTCCTTCATGGTCTGTTGTGCTTGTGGTCGACGGGAACTGCAGGCATGCGGGGCACCGGACAGCGGCCCACCAGGCACACCCTCGTGGACCCGGTTGACCCATTGTGCACAGCCAGGCCGGCCCGGCACTGGACATTCCGTGATGAATGCCTCAACGCCCTTGTACCGCCAGCGGCAAGCCCAGGCCCGGGTGCCGGCCCGCTTGGCCTAGAGCCAGCGACGCAGGCAGCCGAGCAAGGCCGCGGAGGTGACCGGCTTGGACAGGTAGTCGTCCATGCCGGCCGCGATGCACCGGGCGCGATCGCCCGGCATGGCGTGCGCCGTCAGCGCCACGATGACCATCTTGCTGCCGGCCGGCTGGCGGCGGATGAGGCGGGTCGCCTCGAGCCCGTCCATCGCCTTCATCTGCACGTCCATGAAGACGACGTCGAAGGTGATGCCGCGTTCGACCAGCGCGACGGCCTCCTCGGCGTCGCTGACCGCGGTGACCACCGCGCCGGAAGGACGCAGCAGCTCGGACGCGATCAGCCGGTTGACGTCGTTGTCCTCCACCAGCAGCACGCGGCGGCCGTCGGCGAACCGCTCGCCGGCCTGGCTGGTTGCTTCGCCCGCCAGCGCGCTTTGCCCGCCAAGCCCCAGCAGGATCGAGTTCAGCAGCGATGACGGCGTGGCCGGCTTGAGGATGACGCCCGACAGGCCCTCGGCCTCGACGCGCTTGCTCAGCTCGGATGCAAGCGTGGTCGCCACCATGATGAAGGTCGCCTCGCCGCTCGTCGCGACGGCTCTCATGCGCTTGATGACCTCGAACCCGTCTTCGCCGTCCAGCCGCCAGTCGACGAACACCAGGCCATACGGCCGATCGGAACGGGCGGCGGCCCCGAAAGCCGCCACGGCCGCCGCACCCTCGGCCACGCCCTCGCAATGGATCTTCAACGAGGCCAGCATCTCCAGCATCGCCGAACGGGCGCTGGCGTTGTCATCGACGACCAGCGCTCGCATGCCCTGCAGCGCATGGCCCGGCGCGGGATCGCGCGGCGCGGTGCAGGCCGGACGTTGCAGCGGAAGGTCGAAATGGAAGCGCGTGCCTTTCATCGGCGTGCTCTCCACCCGCAGCGTATCGCCCATCAGCTCCACCAGGCGCTTGCTGATGGCCAGGCCCAGCCCCGTTCCCCCGAAACGCCGCGTCATTGTCTGGTCGGCCTGCTCGAAAGGCTGGAACAGCCTGGCGAGTTGGTCGGGGTTCATGCCGATGCCGGTGTCGCGAACCTCGAAGCGCAAGACCTCGCCGTCCGGCCCTCCGGCCCGCGCGACCGTCAGCACCACTTCGCCCGAGGGCGTGAACTTGACGGCATTGGTGGCCAGGTTGATCAGCACCTGGCCCAGGCGGACCGGGTCGCCCAGCAGCAGGTTGGGGATGTCATGCGCCCGGTGCACCACGAGCTCGAGCCGCTTGACGTCGGCCGCCGGCGCGACGATCTGCGTCACGCGCCGCAGCACGTCGTCCAGCAGGTATTCGGTGCGCTCGATGCCCAGCTTGCCGGCGTCGATCTTCGAGAAGTCCAGGACGTCGTTGACGATGTGCAGCAACAGCGTGGCCGCGTCCTCGATCTTGCCCAGGTAGTCGCGCTGGGTCGGATCCACGCTGGTCTGCTGCAGCAACTGCGTCAGGCCGACGATCGCGTTCATCGGCGTGCGGATCTCATGGCTCATATTGGCGAGGAACGATTCCTTGGCGCGCGCGCCGGCGTTGGCCGCATCACGCGCGGCCGCGAGCTCCGCCGTCCTGCGCCCGACGGCGGCCTCCAGGCCGGTGGTCGCCTGCAGCAGGCGCTGCCGCATGGACTCCTGCGAGCGCGCGGTGACGTCGACCTCCAGCCAGCGGCTCCGCACCCGGACCGGCCGCTCGAGCTCCAGGCGGCCGATGCGCTCGCTCTCTGCGGCCAGTTCGCGCAGCGGCGCGGCGAAGGCGGCCGCGGTTCGCCGCGTCAGGAACGTGATGGTCGCCAGGCCCGCGGCCAGGATGGCCAGCAGGATCAGCACCTGGGTCGGCGTGCCGACGCCGAAATCGGACTCGGGCGCATACGACACCACCCACAGGCCGTTCGGCACGCCGATGTCGATCGCGCGCCAGGACGCGACCCAGGGCTGGCCGTCGGACATGAAATGCACCAGCGAGTAGCGGTCGGCGCTCGCGCGCCAGCGTGAATAGGCCCAGAGCAGGTCCGCGGCGCCCAGCTCGCCCACCGGCTTGAACACGCTGGCCCGGACGCCTTCGTCGGAGCGAAAGCGCACATCGTCCGGCAGCGCGACGACGTGGCCGTCGGCGGTCAGCACGGCGCTCTTGCCGTGGGCACTCACGGGATGCCTGCGGGTGAAGCGCGACAGGTCAAGCAAGGTGATGTCGGTCGTGCTGGTGAACGCCTGTCCGGCCGGGTCGACCCAATTGACGACCGCCGACATGCCGGGCATGCCCGTCGAACGAAACACGAACGGTTCCGTCCAGCCGACCCGGCGCTGCTCCCCGATGGCCATCGCCTGCTTGAACCAGGGGCGCTGGCGGGCGTCGTAGTCCGAGCTTCGTCGCAGCTCCGGCTCCGGCGTGCCGGACGCGTTCCAGCGCGTATCGATCTCCACCCCGTGCAACGCGTCGGGATCGGTCCGCCGCAGGAGGAACGAACTGCCCTCGCCCTTGCGCAGCAGAAGTTCGTGACCTGTCGTCGCGGCGATCGCAACCGACGATACATCCGGCTCGTTCATCAGCACCGGCGCCATCAGGCGCACCAGGGCGGGCTCGTCATCGAGCCTGATCAGTCCGGCCCGGCCCCAATCGGCGCGCAGGCGAGCGATGCTTTCGACGCGCTGGAACAGGGCCGCGAAATCGGCGTCCACCGCTTGCGTCGCCAGCCGAAGCTGGGCCGTGGCGAGCGCGCGTTGCGCCGGCTCGTAGACGAAGACCTGGGCGGCCGCGGCGGACAACAGCAGGGCGACCGCGGCGATGCACAGCGAGGACGCCAGCAGGCTGCGCTGGATGGAGGGGCGGCTGCGCCGCTCGTCCCGCGCCGTCGGCTTCGCTTCGATCGCGGTCGGATGCAACGCCGGCGGTTCGTGGTCCATGCGTCAGGTGAAGCTGGGTGTTGGCACAGCCCAGGGTGACTCGGGCGCGGCCGTCGATGAACCGGCGGGCCGCGCGTTCATCATCGCTGCACCCGCGACGGTTGTCATCCGGCACGGTCCATGAATTCGAGGTCTCGACAACCTGTTGCAAAGCCGTCCATCGCCGGTCGCCGCCCTCTTGGTTCCGGTTGCCGGCCGCCGGGTGACACTTCAGAGCTCCCTCAGCGCCGTCGTCACCGGCATCGTCGCGGCGCGCGCGGCGGGGAACAGGCCGCCGATGAAGCCGATGGCGAGCGCCCATTTCAGCCCTTGCCACAGCACGCCCGCCGTCACGTGCAGCTCGAAACTGAGCTTGCCGACCGAACCTGCGGCCATCGTCGAGGCGGCGTAGCCGTTGAACAGCAACCACGCGGCCGCGCCGCCGATGACGCCACCGAGCAGCGCCAGCAGCATGGTCTCGAGCAGGATCGCCACCACCACGGGCAGGCCGGCGAAGCCGATGGCGCGCAAGGTGGCGATCTCGCGCGCGCGCGTGGCCACCGCCGCGAACATGGTGTTGAGCGCGCCGAACATCGCGCCGATGGCCATGATGGCGCCGACGACGATGCCGATGACGCGGATCACGGTCGCCGTGCCTTCCGATTGCTTGCTGAAGTAGTCCAGCGTCGTGCTGGCGTCGATCTTGAGCTGCGGGTTGGACTCGAGCGCGGCCTTGAAGGGCGCGAAGCCGTGCGGATCGGCCAGGCGCACGGTGACCGAGTTGCGACTGCTGCCGCGCTCGTAGGTCTCGGCCACGATGTTGGCGTCGGCCCAGATCTCGGACTCCAGCGCGTCGCCGCTGGCGAACACGCCGGCCACCGTCCATGTCTGGCTGCCGAGCCGGATCGTGTGGCCCGGAACCAGCCCGGCGAACTGCCTGGCGGCGCCCCGGCCGACGATCAGCTCGCGCAGCCCCGGCTTGAAGCGCCGGCCGTCGATGATGCGCACCTGCGGGCGCACGGCCCAGGCCTCGTCACCCACGCCGCGCAGCTGGACGCTGCCCTCGTCATCCGCGTTGCCGTCCTTGAGCGGAAGATTGGCAGCGACGACGGTCTCCGGCGAGGCCAGCGGCTCGCCCTTGGCATCGCGCGCGATGCCGGGCGTCTGCGCGATCTGCACGACGCTGTCGCGGTCCAGCCCCGACATCACCTCGGCGGCCGACGCGCCGCGCAGGACGATCGCGGTGTCCGAGCTGCCCGTCTTGCGCAGCGTCTCGGCGTAGCCCTCGGCCATCGCCAGCATCGCCACCAGCACGCCCACCACGCCGGCGATGCCCACGACGATGACGGCCGACGACCCCAGCCGCTGCCCCAGCGTGCTGATGCCGACGCCGGCCACCGACAGGGCTCGGCGGCCCGACCGCGTCAGCGCCAGCCAGGCCGCGAACAGCACGGCGAGCGCCAGCGCGCCCTGCCACGGCAGCATCACCCAGACCGCGAGCACGACGGCCAGGAACAGGACAAGCAGCAAGGTCATGGTGATCTTCACGGCGGCTCCCTCAACGGCGCGCGAGCGCATCGACGATGTTCAGGCGCATGGCGCTCCACGCCGGCACGGCCCCCACCAGCAGGCCGATGGCCAGCATCAGCGAGACGCCCAGCGCCCAGCTGCCCAGGCCCACCGGCGCCAGCATCAGCATGCCGTTGCTGCCGTGGCTGATCACCGGGATCAGCGGCTCGGCCAGGCCGATGCCGATGACGCCGCCCAGCACCAGCAGCAGGACCGATTCGGCCAGCACCATGGCCAGCACGCTGGCGCTGGAAAAGCCGATCGTCTTGAGCACCGCCAGCTCGCCGGTGCGCTCGCGCACCGCCTGCATCATGGTGTTGCCCGCCAGCAGCATCAGCGTGAAGAACACCGCGCCCATGATGGAGGTGACGATCAGGCCGATGTCGGCCAGCTGCTTCATCCAGCTGGCGGTGGCGGCCTGCTCGGTCTGCGTGCGCGTCTCGTGGTCCGAGTTGGCCGACAAGGCATCGATGGCCTTGGCCACGCGGTCGGCCTGGTTGACGTCGGTCACCCGCGTCACGTACCAGCCGGCGGTGCCGCGGTTGTAGGGCGTGGTGTCGTCGAAGTAGCTCCAGTGCAGCAGCAGCATCTGGTCGAAGAAGCCGCTCGTCTTCTTGTCGGTGGCGTGGATGATGCCCTCGACGTCGAACACCCAGTTCTTGCTGCCCGAGCGATCCGGGAAGATCGTGGACTGCATCGGGATGCGGTCGCCGACCTTCCAGTGAAAGCGCTGAGCCAGGCCCTCGCCCACCAGCACGCCGGTGCGCGTGTCGTCGAAGGCCTTGCGCTCGGCGGCGCTGACGGCCATCTCCGGATACAGGTCGAGGTAGTTGGGCGCCACCGCGAAGCTGAAGACCTGGTTGTGCGGATCCTGGTAGGCGCCGCCGAACCAGTTGGCGTAGGTCACGCTCTTGACGCCCGGCACCTGCGCGATGCGGGCCCCGAGCGACTGCGGCAGCGTCTGGATGAACGACAGCCGCGAGCTGGTCTGCAGGCGCTGCGCGCCGTTGGCGCTTTGGCCAGCCTCGGCGAACGAGGTGCGCACGGCGTCGAGCAGGCCGAACAGCAGAAACGCCGCGACGATGGACACCAGCGTCAGGATGGTGCGCGTCTTGCGCCGGAACAGCGAGGCCCAGATCAGGTGCAGGTATTTCATCGGTGGCTCCCTGCGCGCGGCCTCAGGCCGTCGCCTGCTCGACCAGCGTGCCCTTGTCCAGGTGCAGCGTGTGATTGGCGTATTCGGCGGCCTTGGGGTCGTGCGTGACCATCACGATGGTCTTGCCGTGGTCGCGGTTGAGCGCGCGCAGCAGCGCGAGCACGTCCTGCGCGGACTGGCGATCCAGGTCGCCGGTGGGCTCGTCGCAGACCAGCAGCGTCGGGTCCGAGACGATGGCGCGCGCGATCGACACCCGCTGCTGCTGGCCGCCCGAGAGCTCGCTCGGCTTGTGGCTGGCCCGGTCGGCCAGGCCGACCAGTTCGAGCGCGATGGCCGCGCGCTTGCGCCGTTCCGCCCCGGACAGCCGCGTCAGCAGCAGCGGCAGTTCCACATTGCGCTGCGCCGACAGCATCGGCATCAGGTTGTAGAACTGGAACACGAAGCCGACCTGCGAGGCGCGCCACTTGGCGAGCGCCGTGGCGCCGAGCTTGTCGATGCGCTGGCCGCCCACCGTGATGCTGCCGCCCGAAGGGGAGTCCAGGCCGCCGATCAGGTTCAGCAGCGTCGTCTTGCCGGAGCCCGACGGCCCCATCAAGGCGAGGAACTCGCCCTGGGCGACGTCCAGGTCGACGTGATGCAGCACCTCGACCTTCTGCTTGCCGCGTTCGTAGATCTTCGAGAGGTCGCGGATTTCGATCAACTGGGTCATCTGGCTGTCGCTCCTGCAGGTTCGCGGCGAGCTGCCGCACGAAGTTCAGTGGGACTCGTCCTCGGCTCGCACGGCCGCGCCATCGCTCAACGTGGGCGGCGGCGAAAGCACCACGCGGTCGCCGACGGCCAGGCCATCGGGAATCGATTTCATGCTGCCGACGTCCTGCGCGGCGGGCGTGACAGTGTGCAGCACCGCCTTGCCGTCGACAACGACGAAGACCACGGCGTGGCCATCGCGCTGGACAACCGCCTGCGCCGGCACGAGCACGCCGCGTGGCGCCGGGCCCGGCGCCGGCGCGGCCTTGGTCGCCAGGAAAGAGACCCGCACCCCGATGTCGGGCACCAGGCGCGCATCCTTCTGTTCGAGGCCGACGCGCACCTTGACCGTGCCCTTGCCACGATCGGCGGCCGGCACGATGGCGATCACGTGGGCCGGGATCTTCCAGTCGGGATAGGCATCGAGCACCGCCTCGGCCGGCATGCCGGCCTTGACCTGGCCGATGTAGGCCTCGCCGACGTCGACCTCGACTTCGAGCGAATCCATGTCGACGATGGTGCCCACCCCGGTACGCGTGAATCCACCGCCCGCCGACAGCGGCGAGACGATCTCGCCGACCTGCGCCGCCTTCTCGGTGACGACGCCCGCGAACGGCGCGCGCACGACCGAGTAGTCAAAATTGACCTGGGCCTGCGTCAGCTGCGCGTTGGCCGCCTCGGCCTCGCGCCGGCGCGCATCCAGTTGCGCGAGGCCGGTGGCCACCGCGGTGCGCGCCTGCTCGCCCGCCTGCCTGGAGACCATGCCGCTGGCCAGCAGCTCGGCCTGGCGCCGCTCGTCGGCCTGCGCCTGCGACAGCTGCGCCTGCGCGGTGGCGACCTGGGCCTGGGCGCTGGCCAGGTTGGCGCGCGCCGTCCCCAGGCCGGCCCGCAGCGCGTTGTCCTCCAGGCGCGCCAGCACCTGTCCCTTCTCGACGTGGTCGCCCTCCTCGATCAGCACCTGCGTCAGCGTGCCGGTGATCTGCGTCGAGACGGTGGCGCGGCGGCGCGGCGTGACATAGCCGGTGGCCTGCAGCACCGTGCCTGCCGCAGCAGCGCCGGCCGGCGCCGTGGCACTCGCGGTACGAACGGCCACGGGACGCGAGACTAGCGCCCACCAGGCGCCGCCGCCGAGCAGCGCCACGACCACGACAGCCGCCAGCGCCGGCCACAGCCAGCGCGGCGGGCCGCCGCCGTCATCGCGCTCCGTGTTCCGGATGCGCAGTTCGTTCAAGAGGTTCGCGTCGATCTTGCTCGCTCCCGAGTTGGAGGACTGGACAGCGCGGACTCTATCAGCGACCCGGCGCGATTCCTCTACCTTTCGTCGAACGCGCGGCGCGGCCCGTCGAATCGACGACGAGCGGCAAGCGGCACGTTGCGCCGCTTCAATGTCTGGTTAGGCGGCAGCCTTCGCCTTGCGAGCCGTCTTCAGGCAGGCCGCCACCAGGGCCTGCGCCTGCTCAGGCGTCATCGGCGACGTCCCGAACAGCGCCCGGAAGATGATGGGCGAGATGACCGTGTCCATCACCGCGTCGACCTCGGGCACGGGCTCGCCGCGCTCGATCCCGCGCGCGACGATGGCCTCGATCTGCAAGGCCGTGAAGGCCGCGCACTGGCACGGCACCGGCAGCTGGCCCTTGGGCAGCTCGCCCCGCTTGGCCGACAGCACATCCAGCATCAGGCCCAGGCCCACGTCCGAGGACATCTCGTCGCGGTACTGCTCGACCCAGGCCTGCAGGTCGCCGGCGACGCTGCCGGTGTCGGTGGGGTCACCGTCGGGCCGCATGCGTTCGACCGCGACGTCGGCCAGCAGGTCGGCCAGCTCGCCCCAGCGCCGGTAGATCGTCGACGGGGTGACGCCGGCGCGCGCGGCGATCAGCGGCACCGTCAGGCCGGCGCGTCCGTGCTGCGCCATCAGTTCGATGGTGGCCTGGTGCACGGCGGCCTGGACGCGGGCACTGCGCCCGCCGGGACGGGGAACGGTCGGCTTGGGGGTCGTCATGTTTCCATCCTAACGCAAAGGAATTGCATTAGTGGCAACCTGGGCTCACAATGTACAAACGCAAAGGCTTTGCGTTAGCCGGACAGGAGCCTCGCATGACCCCCACCGCCAACCCGCCCGTCGCCGCCGTTGCACAGGCGCCCCGCCGCATGAGCCGGAGCGCCGCCCTGTGGCTGAACGCGTCCATCCTCCTGGTCTATCTGGCGGCCTCGACCGCGCCGTCGCCGCTGTACGCGCTGTATCGGGAGGCCTGGGGCTTCTCGGCCCTGACGCTGACCGTCATCTTCTCGACCTACGCCTTCGCACTGCTGGCGGCGCTGCTGTTCTTCGGCGCGCTGTCCGATCACCGCGGCCGGCGCGAGATCGTGATCGTCGCGCTGGCACTCGAATTGATCGCCCTCCTGGTCTTCCGCCACGCCGACTCCGTCGCCTGGCTCGTCGCGGCACGCGCGATCCAGGGCGTGGCCACCGGCATCGCCACCAGCGTGTTGAGCGCCGGCATGCAGGACATCCACCGTGAGCGCGGCTCGCTGCTGAACAGCATCGCGCCGCTGCTGGGCATGGGCCTGGGCGCGCTCGGCGCCGGCGCGCTGGCGCAGTTCGCGCCGGCACCGATGCGGCTGGTCTACGACGTGCTGCTGGCCATCCTGGCCGTCCAGACCGTGGCCGCGTTCTGGTTGCCCGAAACCATCGCCAAGCGCCCTGGCGCGCTTGCCGCCATGAAGCCCCAGCTGGCCGTCCCCAAGCGGGCCTGGCCCACGCTGTGGCAGGTGCTGCCGGTCAACACCGCGCAGTGGGCGCTCGGCGGCTTCTACGCATCGCTCGGGCCGTCGCTGGCACGCATCGTCACCGGCCTGCATTCGCCGCTGCTGGGCGGCGGCGTAGTGGCGGCGCTGGTGCTGAGCGGTGCCGTCGCGGTGCTGCTCGTGCGCACGCGTCCCGCGCGCGCCGTGCTCGCGGGCGGCACGGCAGCGCTGGTGATCGGCCTGAGCGTGACGCTGGCCGGCGTGCAACTGCATTCGACGGCGGCCTTCTTCATCGGCTCGGTCATCGCGGGCCTGGGCTTCGGCGCGTCCTTCAACGGCACGCTGCGCAGCCTGGTGCCGCTGGCCGAGGCGCATGAACGCGCCGGCCTGATGTCGACCTTCTTCGTGTTGAGCTACCTTGCGTTCAGCGTGCCGGCGATCGCCGCCGGCCTGGTGGCCGGACGCCTGGGCCTGCAGGCGGCATCGACCGGCTACGCCTTGCTGCTGGTCGCGCTGGGTGTCGTGGCGCTGGCGATGATGGCGCGCCGCAAGGACAGCGCCTGACGCATTGCTATCCTGCGGGATCGATGGACACCTCCGAGCCCGCCCCGCTGCGCATCCTGCACGCCGACGACGCCATCGTCGCCATCGACAAGCCCGCCGGCCTGCTGGTGCATCGCTCGTCGCTCGACGCGCACGAGACGCGCAGCGCCGCCGAGATGCTGCGCACGCAGCTGGGCGCGCCGGTGTGGCTGCTGCATCGCCTGGACAAGGCCACCTCCGGCGTGCTCGCGTTCGCGCGCAGCGCCGCGGTGGCATCAGCCCTGGGCGAGGCCTTCGAGTCGGGCCGCGTGCGCAAGCGCTACCTGGCCCTGGTGCGCGGCTGGCCGCCGGCCGAGAGCGAGATCGACTATCCGCTGGCGCGCGACCCGGAGCTGCCGTCCGCGGGACAACCACGGCTGGCCGCCGTCACGCGCTATGGCCGCCTGGCATGCTTCGAGTGGCCGTTCCCCGATGGCGTGCATGCCACCAGCCGCTACGCGCTGGTAGAGGTCGAGCCATTGAGCGGTCGCCGGCACCAGATCCGCCGCCACTTCAAGCACATCGCGCATCCGCTGGTGGGCGACACCACGCACGGCAAGAGCGCACACAACCGCGCGGTGGCCGCCTGGCTGGGCGCGTCGCGGCTGTGGCTGCATGCGAGCCGGCTCGAGCTGCCCGGCCTGGATGGCGGTGCGCCGCTCGTGATCGAGTCGCCGCCAGGCAGCGAGTGGGCCGCGCTGCTGCGCGATGGGCCAGCGCCTACTTCTTGCGGACGATGACGCTGCCGATCGAGTAGCCGGCGCCGAACGAACAGATCACCCCCACGTCGCCGGACTTCAGGTCGGCGCGGTACTCGTGGAAGGCCAGCACCGAGCCGGCGGACGCGGTGTTGGCGTAGGTGTCGAGCACCAGCGGCGCGACGTCGCCGCCGGCCTCGGCGCCGACCAGCTTCTTGAGGATCAGCTGGTTCATGCCGAGATTGGCCTGGTGCAGCCAGAAGCGGCGCACCTGCGTCGGCTCCAGGTGCAGTGCCTGCAGGTGGCTCTCGATGTGCGCCGCGGCCAGCGGCACCACTTCCTTGAACACCTTGCGGCCTTCCTGGCGGAAGGTCTTGTCGCGCGCGTCCGGATCGGAATCCTCGCTGCGGTTCATGAAGCCGAAGTTGTTGCGGATCGCGTTGGAGAACTGCGTGACGAGCCTGGTGCCCAGCACTTCCCATTGATCGGCGGCGACCGCCGTGTCGGCGCTCTCGACCAGCGTGGCCGTGCACACGTCGCCGAAGATGAAGTGGCAGTCGCGATCCTTCCACTCGATGTGGGCGGACGTGATCTCCGGGTTGACCACCAGCACGCACCGGGCGCTGCCAGAACGCACCGCATTGACGGCCTGCTCGATGGCGAAGGTGGCCGACGAGCAGGCCACGTTCATGTCGAAGCCGTAGCCGCCGGCGCCGATCGCCTGCTGGATCTCGACGGCCATCGCCGGGTAGGCGCGCTGCATGTTGGACGCCGCGCAGAAGATCGCGTCGACGTCGGCACCCGTGCGGCCGGCCGCCGCCAGCGCCTTGCGACAGGCGTCGGCGGCGATCTCGGCCATCAGCGACAGTTCGTCGTCGCCGCGCTCCTTGAACTTCGGGCGCATGCGCGCCGGATCGAGCACGCCTTCCTTCTCGATGACGTAGCGCTGCTTGATGCCCGAGGCCTTCTCGATGAACTCGACACTGGAGCCCACCATCGCCATCTCGTCGCCACGCGCGATCGCCTCGGCGTGCTTGGTGTTGTGCGCCTCGGCGTACGCGTTGAAGGCCTGCACCAGTTCGGCGTTGGTGACGATGTGCGGCGGCTGGTAGATGCCGGTGCCGCTGATGACTGCTTGGGGCATGGGGATTCCTGGTTACCAGCCGATTTTACTTGGCGCGGCCCTGGAATCCGAGGGTGCCACCCCCGGGGAAACCGGGGGCCGGTGCCAGGCACTTCCCCGGATCGCAATGGGCGTCTTCGGCTTCGGCAGCAGCTGAGGCGACCCGGGGAAATGCCAGGCACCTCGCGCAAAGGTGTCTGGCATCGTTTCGTTCGCGCTGCAATGCGGACGACCGGGATCCTGTTGTCGCGAACGAAAGGGTGCCTGACGCCGCTCCCGCTAGAACGGCACCGCGCTGCTGAACGACAGCGGCTCGCCCGTCAGCGGATGCGGCAGGTCCAGCCGGCTGGCGTGCAGCATCATGCGCGGCGCACCGTCGGCCGCGAGGCCGTAGAACGGATCGCCCGCGATGGGACAGCCGAGCGCCGCCAGGTGCACGCGCAGCTGGTGCGTGCGGCCGGTGACCGGCGCCAGCGCGACGCGCGTGAGCACGCCCACGCCGTCGACCTGCGTCTGCCCGACCACGCGGTAGTGCGTCAGCGACGGCTTGCCGGTGTCGTGGCAGACCACCTGGCGCGGCCGGTTCGGCCAGTCGACGACGAGCGGCAGGTCGATCTCGCCCTCGTCGTCCACGGGCCGGCGGTGCACCAGCGCCTCGTAGCGCTTGTCGACCGCGCGCTCGCGAAAGGCCTCGCTGAGCGACGCGTGCGCGAGCGTCTCGCGCGCGAGCACGATGACGCCGCTGGTCAGCATGTCCAGGCGATGCACGATGCGCGCGTCGGGCCAGACGGCCTGCGCGCGGGTGAGCAGGCTGTCGCGCTTGTCCTGGCCGCGGCCCGGCTCGGACAGCAGCCCCGCCGGCTTGGCCAGCACCACGAACGCCGGCTCCAGGTGCAGCACCTCCAGGCCCAGGTCGGGCGGCGGCCGGTAGACCTCCGCGTCGGGGACGCTGCGAACGCTCATCGACCCAGCAGGGCGTCGACATCCACGCCGCGCTCGCGCAGCAGCTCGGCCAAGGCCGGCAGCAGCGCACCCAGGCGCTCGTCGACGGCGTCGCGCACCGTGTCGACCATCACCTGCGTGCTGCGCTCGATCTCGATGTTGAGCGCGTCGCCGGGCCGCTTGTCGGCGAAGGTCGTCATGCGCAGCGTCTCAGGGATCAGCCAGACCTCGAACCAGCCCGCCGCCTTGTCGGCGTCCGACACGGTCAGGCTGGCGCCGTTGATGGCGATGTAGCCCTTGGCAAACACGTAGCGCATCCACGGCGCAGGCACCGCGATGCGCATCACGTGGTTGTTCTCCGGTTGTCGCACAGACGCCAGCACGGCCTGGAAATCGACGTGGCCGGACAGTGGATGGCCACCGATCTCGGCGCCATCGCGCGCCGCCCGTTCGACGTTGACGCGGCTGCCTACCTTCAGCGTGTCCAGCGTGGTCAACGCGAGGCTTTGCTGCATGACGTCGAAGTTGGCGCCATCGCCACCCACCAGCTCGGTGACGGTCAGGCACACGCCGTCGACCGACACGCTGGCGCCGATCTCGAGGCCGTTGCAGAAGCCCTTGGGAAATTCGAGCGTGAAGCTGCGCAGGCCGGGCTTGTCGACGAGCACGGAGACGGTGGCGACGGCCTGGATGATGCCGGTGAACATGATGCGCGGATCCTGGAAAGCGAATGCGCGATTGTCGCCGCTCGCGCATGTCCGCACGACGCAGCGGGCGTTGGCAGGCTGGCGATGAAATTGCAAGCCCAATCCCCCGGCCCGCACGTCGTGAGGCGCGCTCCAGGACAATCGCCCGATGACCTGGAGCCTGCCCAAGATCGCGACTGCGCCGTTCTGCCCGTCGGAAGTCCGCGGCAGCATCGCCGTTGCGCCCGGTGCGCCGTGGTGGCAGCGCGTGCTGCGCTTTGCCGGGCCGGGGCTGCTGGTGGCGGTCGGCTACATGGATCCGGGCAACTGGGCCACCGATATCGCGGCCGGCTCGATGTTCGGCTACTCGCTGTTGTTCGTGGTGCTGCTGTCCAGCCTGGCAGCCATCGTGCTGCAGGTACTGGCACTGCGGCTGGGCATCGTGGCGCGCGTGGACCTGGCGCGCGCCTGCCGCGACCGCTATGGCGCGATCCCGCGCACCGCCTTGTGGCTGATGGCGGAGATCGCGATCATCGCGTGCGACGTCGCCGAAGTCCTGGGCAGCGCGCTGGCGCTGCACCTGCTGTTCGGCGTCTCGCTGGCGCTGGGCATCGTCATCACGGCGTTCGACACGCTGCTGGTGCTGGGCCTGAAGGGCAAGGGCTTCCGCCAGGTCGAGGCCATCGTGTTGGGCCTGGTGACGACGATCAGCGTGTGCTTCGCGATCGAACTGGCGCTGGTGGGGCCCGATTGGCATGCGGTCGCCGCCGGCTTCGTGCCACGCATCGACGCACTGCGCGATCCGCAGGCGCTCTACATCGCCATCGGCATCCTGGGCGCCACCGTGATGCCGCACAACCTGTACCTGCATTCGTCCATCGTGCAGACACGCCAGACGGGGCGCGACGACGCCAGCAAGGCCAACTCGCTTCGGCTGTCGACGACCGACACCGTCGGCTCGCTGCTGCTCGCGCTCCTGGTCAACGCCGCCATCCTGACGCTGGCGTCCGGCGCCTTCCACACCACCGGCCACACCGGCGTCACCGAGATCCAGGACGCGTACCACCTGCTGGACCCGATCGTCGGTTCGGGCGTGGCCGCGGCGCTGTTCGGCGTCGCGTTGCTGGCCTCCGGCCAGAGCTCCACCTTCACCGGCACCATCGCCGGGCAGGTGATCATGGAAGGCTTCCTCGACCTCAAGATCCCGTGCTGGCAGCGCCGCCTGATCACGCGCGGGCTGGCGCTGGTGCCGGCGCTGTGCGGCGTGCTGTGGCTGGGCGATGCCGGCGTGGGCACGCTGCTGGTGGCCAGCCAGGTGGTGCTGAGCCTTCAGCTGCCGTTCGCGATCTGGCCGCTGGTGCGGCTGACCAGCGACCGCGCGGTGATGGGCGCGTTCGCCAACGGGCCTTGGCTGAAGTTCGCTGCATGGACACTCTTCGCAGCGATCACCGCCGCCAACATCTGGCTGATGGGCAGCATGCTGCGCTGACCCTCAGGCGCGCGAGGCCCAGTCCTCGGCGTCGAAGCCCACCGTGATGCGTCCGTCGTCCCATTCGACGACGGGCCGCTTGATCACGCTGGCCTGCTCGCGCATCAGCGCCTGCGCCGATGCGGCATCGACCACCGAGGCCTGTTGCGCCTCGGGCAGCTTGCGCCAGGTCGTGCCCTTGCGATTGAGCACGCGCTCCCAACCGGCGGCGGCCACCCAGGCCGCGAGGCGGTCGGCCGGGACGCCCTGCTTCTTGAAGTCGTGGAAATCGAACTCGACGCCGCGCGTCGCGAGCCAGTCGCGGGCGCGCTTGACGGTGTCGCAGTTGGCGATGCCGTAGAGGATGGTCATGGCGCCATTGTCGTGCCGGACCGCCGCACCGCAATCGCAGACACAGGCATCACAGGCATGCGGCGAAGGCGGGGCGCAAGGTTCGAAGGCATGAAGCTTGCCGCCGGTGCCGGTCTTCCGAGCTCGACCGTCGCATCGTCGAGCCAACCCTTGCTTGCGCAGCGCCGCGCAACCGAACCGGAGTCTGCGATGTCCGCGCCACTCGAATCCTGGAAAGTCTTGCCGCACGGCCAATTGACCGAGGTCGACGACAACGTGTGGACGGTCACCGGCACCATCCGCATGCCCGTGGGCGACTTCGAGCGCCGCATGACGGTGGTGCGGCTGCGCGACGGCGGGCTGGTGGTCTACAGCGCGATCGCGCTCGACGAGCCGCAGATGGTCAAGCTCGACAGCCTGGGCCGCATGGCCTGGCTGGTGGTGCCCGGCGGCGAGCATCGGCTCGATGCCAAGCCCTGGCTGCAGCGCTATCCGACCATGCACGTCGCCGCGCCGGCGGGCGCGCGCGAGAAGGCGCTGGAGGTGGTGCCGATCGAATCGACGGCGCCCGACTTCGGCGACCCGAGCGTGCAGTGGGTCACCGTGCCGGGCACGCGCGAGCACGAGGCCGCGCTGGTGGTGCGCGGCGCCCGGGGCACGACGATCGTCGTCAACGACCTCATCGCCAACCTGCGCCACGAGCATGGATTTTCCGGCTGGCTGCTGCGCATGATGGGGTTCGCGGGCGACGAGCCCAACATCCCCGGCGTGCGCCGCCTGGCGATGATCAAGGACTCGAACGCGCTCGCCGACCAGTTGCTCGCCTGGAGCGAGATCGGCGACCTGCGCTGCATCCTGGTGTCGCACGGCGAACCCATCGTCGACGACCCGCGCGCCGAGCTGCGCCGGCTGGCCGAATCGCTGCGTTGACCGAGGACGATCCATGGCCGAGATCCTGCCCGAGGACATCGAAGAAGGCGCCCGCCAATCCGCGTTTCGCGCCGGCTACCGCACCGGCTTCGGCGACGGCTTCGAGGCCGCCGACAAGGTGCACGAGGCGACCGCGAAGGACGACAAGGACAAGGAAGGCGACAAGAAGGACGGCAAGCCGGACGACAAGGACGCCAAGAATGACGACACCGAGGACAAGAAGGAAGACGACGGCAAGCCGCCGCTGTGGAAACGACCGCTGTTCGTGCTGATCGCCATCGTCGTGGTCGTCGGGCTGATCGTGGTCGGCACGATCTTCCTGATCGACTCACGCCATCACGAGAGCACCGACGACGCCTTCATCGACGGCAACGCCAGCCAGATCGCGGCGCAGGCGGCGGGCCGGGTGAGCCACCTGTACGTGAACGACAACCAGCTCGTGCATCGCGGCGACCCGCTGGTCGACATCGACACCACCGACATCCAGGCCAGGGTCGACCAGGCCAAGGCCGGCGTCCTCACCGCCCAGAGCCAGGTGCAGCAGGCGCTCGCGCAGGTGGAAGGCCAGAAGGCCAACGCGGCGCAAGCCGCCGCCACCGCGCGCCAGGCGGAGGCGGAGTACACCAACGCGCAGCAGAACCTGGCGCGCTTCAAGGGCGTCGATCCGGATGCGGTCTCGCGCCAGCAATACGACCAGGCGGTGGCCCAGGCACGCGCCGCGAAGGCCAGGCTGGACGCGGCGCACGCCACCGAAGGGACGGCTCAGGCGCAGGTTCGCGCGGCGCAGGCCAACGTGGGCGTCGCGCAGTCGCAGGTCGCCACCGCGCAGGCCGATCTGGAGACGGCCAACATCCAGCTGGGCTACGCGCACGTGGTGGCGCCCATCGACGGCCGCGTCACCAAGCGCGCGGTGGACGTGGGCAACGTCATCGCCATCGGCCAGCCCATCCTGGCCATCGTCAGCGACAACCTGTGGGTGACGGCCAACTACAAGGAGACGCAGCTCAAGAAGATGCACGTCAACCAGGCGGTCACGATCAAGATCGATGCGGTGCCCGACGTCGAGTTCGCCGGCCACGTGCAGAGCTTCCAGCGCGCCGCGGGCAGCTACTTCAGCGCGTTGCCGGCCGAGAACGCGACCGGCAACTACGTCAAGGTGACGCAGCGCGTGCCGATCAAGATCGTGTTCGACCACCCGGAGGAACTGGGCAAGTACAACGTCGGGCCGGGCATGTCGGTCAAGCCCAGCGTCTCGCTCGAGTGAGGGCCGGGCGTGGCCGCTGCCTCCGACTCGTTGCCCCGCTCGGCCGCCGGCGCGCACAACCCGTGGCTGATCGCGGTGGTGGTGTCGCTGGCCACCTTCATGGAAGTGCTGGACACGACGATCGCCAACGTCTCGCTGCGCCACATCGCGGGCGGCCTGGGCGCAAGCCAGGACGAGGCGACCTGGATCCTCACGAGCTACCTGATCTCCAACGCCATCGTGCTGCCGATCAGCGGCTGGCTGGCGACGCTGATCGGGCGCAAGAAGTTCTACATGACCTGCGTGGCGCTGTTCACCGGC
This sequence comes from Vitreoscilla sp., assembly GCA_045810265.1. GTDB lineage: Bacteria > Pseudomonadota > Gammaproteobacteria > Burkholderiales > Burkholderiaceae_C > Scleromatobacter. Next base: position 21,921 of record JBJMWF010000128.1, read on the forward strand.
AGCTCGTTCATGTGCGCGCTGTCGCCCAACCTGGGCACGATGATCTTCTTTCGCGTGCTGCAAGGCATCGGGGGCGGCGGGCTGGCGCCGACCGAGCAGTCGATCTTCGCCGACACCTTCCCGCCCGCGCAACGCGCGAAGGCGTTCGCGTTCTACGGCATCACCGTGATCGTGGCGCCCGCCATCGGGCCGCTTCTGGGCGGCTGGCTCACCGACAGCTTCTCGTGGCACTGGATCTTCCTGATCAACCTGCCGGTGGGCGCCGCGGCGCTGGTGCTGATCTGGTTCCTCGTGGACGAGCCGCAGGCCGTCAAGGACGACACCGCGCAGTTCCGCCGCAACTTCGTCCCCGACTGGCTGGGCTTCCTCCTGGTGGCGGCGACATTCGGCTGCCTGCAGGTGGTGCTCGATCGCTTCAACGAGGACGACGGCTTCTCGTCGAACCTGATCGTGTCGTTCTTCATCGTCTTCGTCAGCTCCGCGGTCCTGCTGGTGTGGTGGGAGATGCAGCATCCGCAGCCGGTCTTCGACGTCCGCCTCTTCAGGTTCGGCTCGTTCGGCGCGGCCAACCTCGTGATGCTGCTGGTGGGCTTCACGCTGTTCAGCACGACCCAGCTGATCCCGCAGTTCGCGCAGAACCTGCTGCAGTACGACGCGCTCGCCGCGGGCAAGACGCTCGCGCTCGGCGGAATGGCGGCAGCAGTCATGATGCCCTTCGCAGGCATCGCCGCCACCAAGCTGCCGCCGTGGCTGCTGGTCGGGTTCGGCCTGGTGTGCACCGGCCTGGCGCTGATCCACACCGCGTACCTCAACGGGCAGATCAGCTTCTACGACCTGTCGATGACGCGGGTCTACCAGAGCCTGTGCCTGCCCTTCCTGTTCGTCTCGCTGACCACCGCCGGCTACGTGGGCATCCCGCCGGACCGCAACAACGAGGCCTCGGCCATCATCAACCTGTCGCGCAACCTGGGCGGCTCGATCGGCGTGGCCGCGGCCACCACCGAGCTGGCGTGGCGCATCCAGGTGCACCACGAGCGGCTCGGCGAGCAGGTGGGGACGATAGGCGCGCGCGGCCAGCAGCTGACGCAGCACGGCCTGGCCGCGGCGCAGCAGCTGGTCAACACGCAGGCGCAGGTGCTCAGCTACCTCGACATCTTCTATGTGTTCGGAATCATGGCGCTGGTCGTCACGCCGATCGCGTTCTTCCTCAAGACTCCCGCGCCTGGAGAAGCCCATGGCCACTGAACTCCCGCGCCCACGCATGACGCCAGCGCGCGCGATGGCCGTCGCGATCACGGCATCGCTGTCCGGCTGCGTGATGGGGCCGAACTTCCAGCGTCCCGAGACCACGCCGCCGCCGTCGTGGGCGGCGGCCATGGACGTGCCCAGCAAGCCGGTGACGCGCGCCTACGACGGCCGGCTCTGGTGGTCGGTGTTCAAGGATCCGGTGCTCGATGGACTGGTTGCAGAGGCGGTGCGCCAGAACGTCGACCTGCAGACGGCAGCGCTGCGCATCGAGGAGGCGCGCGCACAACGCGGCGCCGCCGCCGCGCAAGGCCTGCCGTCGGTCAGCGGCAGCGGCATCGGCGGCCGCCAGCGTGCCAGCAAGAACGGACTGGCGAGCTCGCTGGCCGGTGGCGGCTCGCAGCAAGGGTCGACATCCGGTGGAGGCAGTGGTTCAGGCCCTGCCGCGGCGGCGCCGTCGCCCTACTCCGACCTGTTCGACGTCGGCTTCGACGCCACCTGGGAGCTGGATTTGTGGGGCAAGGCGCGGCGCGGCGTCGAGGCGGCCGACGCCAGCATCGTCTCGGCCGAACAGGCGCGCGGCGACGCCATGGTCTCGCTGACCGCCGAGGTCGCACGCACCTACCTTTCGCTGCGCGGCGCGCAACGCCTGCGCGAGATCGTGCGGGCCGACATCGCCGACGAACAGCAGTTGCTGGCGCTGACGAACTCGCGCTCGAGGAACGGCTTCGGCTCGCAGTCCGACGCCGTGCAGCAGCAGGCGCAGCTCTCGGCCTCGCAGGCGCAGCTGCCGCCGATCGACCAGCAGGTCGACCAGGCGATGAACCGCCTCGCGCTGCTGCTGGCATTGCCGCCCGGCGCGCTCGCCGAACGCCTGGGCCCGCTGCCGCAGGCCGACGTCGCATTGCCGCCGGAAGTGCCGGTGGGACTGCCCGGCGACCTGCTGCGCCGTCGGCCCGACATCCTCCGCAGCGAAGCCCAGCTGCACGCCGCCACCGCCCGGGTGGGCCAGGCCAGGGCGCAGCTGTTCCCGTCGATCACGCTGGGCGGCACCGCAGGCTTTCAATCCATCCACGCGGACAGCCTGACCGACTGGGCCTCGCGCTTCTGGGTCGGCGGCGCCCAGGTCTCGATCCCGATCTTCGAAGGCGGCAAGCTCAAGGCGCAGATCAGGACGGCCGATGCGCAGATGAGAGAAGCCGCACTGGCCTGGCGCGGCACGGTGCTCGCCGCGTATCACGACGCCAACAACGCCCTGGTGGCCTACGCCGACGAACAGCGCCACGCCAGCGCCCTCGCCCGCCAGCTCGCCGATGCGCGCCGCGCCGACGCCCTGATGCGCTCGCGCCATCGCAACGGCTTCGTCTCGATGATCGAGGTGCTCGACGCCCAGCGCAACGTGCACCAGGCCGAGCAACAGGCGCTCCAAAGCAACGTCGCCGCATCGACCGACCTCGTCGCGCTGTACAAGGCGCTGGGCGGCGACTGGAGCGAAGACGCCGCGAGCGTGGCGTCGACGGCGCGCTGATCGCGACCCGCAGGCATGGCGCCAGTCGTCGACAGGCCGGGTCGCCGCCGAAGGTGTCTGGCACCGCCTCGGATCGCGTCAGGTCGCTGACGGAGGGCGCAACGCCGATCGCGATTCGAGGGGGTGCCTGACGCCGGCCCCGTTCGGCGTCGCCGTCGTTCGGGATCGGTGTCAGGCACGCTCCCGTCCGCGGACAAAGGGTCTCGCTGGTCGGCGTCATGGCGCGGACGAGAACGAGCCAGACACCTCCGTTCGCAGCGTGCGAGCGCCGTCGCCTCGAAGCTGTCAGTCGTCCAGGTCTTTCGGGATTGCGTCGGGCGTCCACCACTCGGACAGCACCACCGCCGCCAGGTCCCGGCTGGCGGACTCGTCGCTGTAGGCCATCACGTCGAGGAAACGCAGCACCACGGTCTCCTGCGCCTTGCTCAGCGAGCCCAGCCGCGGGGGGTTGCGCTCGGGTGGGCGCAAGGACGTCAGCAAGGCATCGGTGACGTCGCTGGGCTCGCCGATGTGGCGCAGCGCGTACTCGATCATGAAGGGCAGGTAGTGGCGCCACGAGGCGGCGTCGAGCCAGCCGCTGCCCCAGGGATGGGCCTGGAGGTACTCGTCGGAGATGGCGTCCACAAGGACGTCGAACGGCGGTGCGGGCTTGTCCAGATCCAGGGCGTCGCCGCCGCGCAGCGTCATGGCGGGAAAGGCGCTGCCTTCGGCGGAGAAGGCCGCGAAGGCGTCGGCGATGAGGTCGGTGTGGGGCATGGTGCGGCGCGCAGGAAATCAGGTCGATGGCGGTACTGTCGCATATCGATGAAGCCGCCGGCGGCACGGGTACTCGGCCGGGCGGCACAGGGAAATCGACTGTCGGCCTAAAATCGGGACTAAACAACAGGCTCGCATGTCCTTCTCCCTCGAACGCGCTTCCTGCCGACTCAACACCGCCTACGGCGACTTCCAGATGCACGGGTTCAAGGACCTCGCGTCCGGGCTGGAACATGCCGCCCTGTGCCTGGGCGACGTCAGCTCGCCGCCGCCCGTGCTCACGCGCATGCACTCCGAGTGCCTCACCGGCGACGCCTTTGGCAGCTGCCACTGCGATTGCGGCCCTCAACTGCGCGGCGCCTTGCAGGCGATCGCCAAGGAAGGCCGCGGCATCGTGCTGTACCTGCGCCAGGAAGGCCGCGGCATCGGCCTGCTGAACAAGATCCGCGCCTACGCGCTGCAGGAGCAAGGCGCCGATACGCTGGACGCCAACCGCCTGCTGGGCCTGCCGGCCGATGCGCGCGACTACGGCATCGCCGCGGCCATGCTGCGCGAACTGGGCGCCAACGAGATCCGCCTGATGACCAACAACCCGACCAAGATCGACAGCCTGCAGGCGCACGGCATCCGGATCGCGGAGCGGGTGCCGCTGCAGGTGGGCCGCAACCGCAAGAACGGCGCCTATCTCGACACCAAGGCCCACCGCATGGGCCACCTGTTCGACGTCTTGCGCGAGCCCAGCGACGAATAGTGGTGCGCGTCAGGCAGGCGCGCCGGCGGCGGCCTCGGCCGTCGTCCGGCTTTCCAGTGCGCGCCGGCGCACCTGGTTGCGGCCGTTGTGCTTGGCGTCGTACATCGCCTGGTCGGCGGCGCGCAGCAGGTCGGCCGGCGTCGTGTCGCGGGCGTCGTTCAAAGCCGCCAGGCCGATGCTGACCGAGACCGGTGCCGGCAGCGCGGCGTCCTCGCGCCCGTGCAAGGTTTCCACCTGCCGGCGGATGCGCTCGGCCACCGAGGCGGCGCCGTCGATGTCGCAGGACGGCAGCACCACGACGAACTCCTCGCCGCCATAGCGCGCCACGAAATCGCCCGGCCGCAGCCCCGCCTCGCGCACCGCGCTCACCACCGCGCGCAGGCAGGCGTCGCCAGCGGGATGGCCGAAGCGGTCGTTGAAGTGCTTGAAGTGGTCGACGTCGATCAGCAGCAGCGCCAGGTTCGCCGCCTCCGCGGCCGTGCCGTCCGCGCCCCGGCGCTGCGCCGCTCGTCGCGCGCGCTCGTGCTCGGCATGCAGCACGTCGTCGAAGTGGCGGCGGTTGAACGCACCGGTCAGCCCGTCCTCGATGGCCAGGCGCTGCATGCGCGCATTGGCTTCCTTCAGTTGCGTGGCCATCGCCTTGAGTGCGAGCAGCAGCATGCCGCATTCGTCATCGGAGCTGCGCGGCAGGGGGATGTCCAGCTGTCCGCTGCCCACGGCCGACGCGAACAGCACGGCCTGTCTCAGCGGGCGCGTGATGCTCTGGGTCAGGCGCCAGCCGATGAGGGCGGACAGCAGCGAGGCCAGCACGGCCACGGCCTCGATCACCATGTCGATGCGAGCCGCGCGATCGCTGAGCGCCGCGATCTCCGCGGCAATGCGCCGGTTCTGCAATTCGGCCAGCTGGTCGAGGGCGCCCAGCCAGTCCGCGTGCACCGGCGCCACCTCGCGGTTGAGCGTGCGGGCCGCCATGCCCGGGTTGAAGCCGTCCACCGCGGAGCGCGCGGATTCGAACGCGCCGACCAGCGCGTGATCGTAGGCGTCGACCTGGTCGATCAGCGCCTGTTCATCCACCGATCCGGCCGTGGAGACGAAGCGGCTGGACAGCGTGCGGTAATTGCCGATGTCCTCCTCGATCTCTTCCATGTCGCGCTTGGCTTCGTCGATCGAATTGGCCAGCCCCAGGCGTTGCGCGAGCCTGTCCTCGCGCTCGAGCATCTCGCGCATGCCGCGGATGTCGGCCTGGCGCGCGTTGGACACCTGCACCAGTTGCAGCAGCCCCTCGCGCGAGTGCCGCGAGCTCGAGACGGCCAGCGACGCGCCCGCGATCATCAACAGCAGGATGAGCGAGAAGCACAGCACCAGGCGGTGGCCGATGCGCAGGTGGCGGAAAAAAGCTCTCATCGACATTCAGCGTGGTGGGTTGGACCACGGGACGCGCCGCCGCTCCGGATGGGAACGGCGATCAACGGGATATCGACGAGATGCGGGGCCAAGTTGAGGCGGCGCGACGCCTGCCGGCGCCGCAAGCGCCAAATCCTCCTGGTTTGGAGGCCAGCGCACCCCGCAGCGGGAGCTAGCTGTCGGGCTGCTGCGCGTGCTGGATGAGGTTGTCGCGCACCTCGTTCATCGTGCGCCGCGCCGCGGCGAACTCTTCGGCGGCCAGGCCCGTCGCCTTGACGAGCGTGCGCTGGGCGCCCTTCTCGCGCAGCGCACGGCCGGCATCGGTCAGCTTGACGATGACCTGGCGCTCGTCCTGCGGATCGCGCCGGCGCACCAGGAAGCCCAGCGCTTCCAGCTTCTTCAGGATGGGCGTCAGGGTGTTCGACTCGAGAAACAGCTTCTCGCCCAGGCCGCCAACCGTCTGCTCGTCCTGCTCCCACAGC
>JBJMWF010000129.1:0-7053 GCA_045810265.1 Vitreoscilla sp.
AGACGCTGCTCAAGACCGGCATGACGCCGGATTCCGACCTCGTCGGTTCGGGCATGAAGGCCGTCGTCCGCGGCACTTCGAAACTGACCGACGCCGACCGCCACGCGATGGCGGTCTATCTGAAGAGCGTGCCGGCGATACGCATCGAGACGCAACCGAAGCCGGCGGCGAAGAGTCCTTAGCTGGGCGAGAGGGCCGCCGCGCAGACCATGCTTGTCCTGCGTGCAGCGCCTGGCTTCAGGCGCTGCTGCCCCGATCATGCGCCGCCGAGTCGCCCGGGAGCGCACAGCGTTCCCGCCGAACGAACCGCATCGCGCGGCTGTATGTCGTCCAGGACAAGAAGCGCCCAAATGCCGGAAAAGGAACCCCTTCACAGTCACTGGCATGAATTTCAAACACCGCACGCCTGACGCCGCCTCGCGGCCCTCCGACATCATCGGGGCAACCTTGCTGTGGGCGCCCTTGCTATGGGCGCTCTCAGTGGGGGGTGCCTCGGCGGCCGACACGCCGCCCGCGCCGCCGAGCGGCCAGCGCCCCATGGGCCCACCCCCGGAGGCGGTGGCCGCATGCAAGGGCAAGGCGGCCGGTGCACAGGTCAGCTTCGCCCTGCGCGACGGCAAGACGGTCACCGGCACCTGCGCCAGCGAAAACGGCGTGCTCGCCGCCAGGCCGCAAGGCATGCCCCCGCCGCTTGGTGGCGCCTCCGCAGCGCGCTGAAGGCAGCCGCTCTCAGCTGAGCCGGCCTCTCAAGTGCCCCACGCGTCGACCGATCCGCTTTTTCAGGCCTCGAAGTCGCAGTCGCGCCGCCCAGGGAACGAAAGATCGCAACGGAAGGCCGCTTGCGCGCCCGCCCCGTCGCCTCCACCGATGGCCCGCCTGCATGACATGACGCTCGGCTGATGCGCAGGATCGGACGCCACTCTCGACCAGAAGCAGGTTGGCAGGAACGAGAAGTCGTCCGGACCGAAGCCTGCGCGGTAGTAGAAGGTCTCGAGTCTGGTAGCGGAGACGAAAACCGTGGTGAGGCCGCGCTCGAAGCCCTTGCGCACAGCATGCCGCACGATCCGCGTGCCCACACCTTGGCCACGGTAGACAGCGCTGAGGAAGTGCAGTCGCAAGAAGCCTACCGTGTCAGTCATCTCCACCGTCGCTACGCCAATGACCGCGGATTCGTCCTCAGCCACGACGACATGCGAAAGCAGGACGCTGTCCTGAACGGGACGGAGGACGCCACCGAAGACAAGCTCGACGTTCGCCAATTCAGCGGTGTCGACCGTCCGCAGCTTGATCACGACGGCTGTCCATGCATCGTGAGGGGCCGTCCGTCTCCTTGGCGGTGAGCGTGCAGGAACCCGCAGTCGCTGCCGCGCGAATGGCCGTGATGGTGCAAGTAAGAATCGGGATGACTGTCGAGCTTGCGCGTTCGCATGGCTTGAGTGGGTGGCTCATTGCAAGAGGCCTTGAGAATGACCACCATACTTGTCATCGTTGTATCGACTGTGCGTCAGAACGGGCAAGATTCGGCAATCGACGGCCCCCACCCGGCGGTGCTGCTGGACGAACAGGAGCGACGCTGCCGCTTCTTCCGCGGGGCCTTGGCGTACAGACCGAGGGTGCGAACCCAACGTCGATGACGCCCGGATGCTGCAACGAGTTGGCGCATCGGTTTGCTGACGGTCTCAATGCTTTGATTGATTCCGAACTCGTCCCGGCGGGCAGCACCGCCCAACGGTCGCCAAAGCAGCCCATCGGTCGCTTCAGGCCGACGTGAAACTGGCCGGGCAACACGCGGGCTCAAGCTGGGCACGGCCTGGGCACGGCCTGGGCACAAAGCAAAACGCCCACTGCGGAGTGGGCGTTGCTTTCGAGGTTTGCACCTCTGTATTTGGTTGCGGGGGCTGGATTTGAACCAACGACCTTTGGGTTATGAGCCCAACGAGCTACCAGACTGCTCCACCCCGCGACTGAGAAAGCTATTATGGCATGGAATGGGCAGGCATGTCCACTGCGAGCCCGTGAAGGTGCGTAAAGCGACGGCTGGCCGTCGCGCAGATGCCTAGTCGGCAATGGCCTGCGGGCCTGGGAGCCAGCACCACGCGCCCGGCTTCAGATCGGCGGGCAGCTCGAGCTTGCCGAAGCGGCTGCGGTGCAGCGCCTCGACGCGATTGCTGACCGCGGCCATCATGCGCTTGACCTGGTGGTACTTGCCTTCGGCCAGGGTCAGGCGGATGCCATGCAGACCTTCTGCGGCCCCCGCCCAGGGCTCGGCGGCGAGGGCTCGCACGGGTTGCGGGTCGTCCTGCAGCACCACGCCGGCCAGCAGGCGTTCGATCTGGTCGGCCGTGACCGGGTGCTTGCACGAAGCGTCGTAGACCTTGGGCACGTGGTGCTTGGGCGAGGTCCAGCGATGCAGCAACTGGCCGTCGTCGGTGAACAGCAGCAGGCCGGTGGTGTCCTCGTCCAGGCGGCCCACGCTCTGCGCGTCACGGCGCAGCAGCGGCGGCGGCAACAGGCTGTAGACGCTCGGGTGGTGCTTGGGCTTTTTCGAGCACTCGTAGCCGGCCGGCTTGTTCAGCGCGATCAGCGCCTTGGCGTGATAAGGCCAGTCCTTGCCCTCGACGTTGAGCACCAGGCCCTCGGGTGCCAGCTCCTCGAACGGATCATCGTGCACGACGCCATCGATGGCGACGAAGCCGCCGGCGACCAGGCCTTCGCACGCACGACGCGCGCCGAAGCCTTGCGAAAAAACAATCTGCGCGAGCTTCATCGTCGAATCAGAGTCCGGCGGCCGAGAGGCTGTCGGCGAAGCGCCGTGCATCCTGGAAGCCGACGACGCGCGCCGACTCCAGCTCGTGGCCCTGCGCATCGAACAGGATGATGCCGGGCGGCCCGAACAGATGGAAACGCTTGAGCAGCGCGCGGTCGTCGTCGTTGTTGGCCGTGACGTCGGCGCGCAGCAGCAACGCCTTGTCGAGCTTGGCGTGCACCGTCGGGTCGACGAAGGTCTGCGCCTCCATCTCCTTGCACGACACGCACCAGTCGGCGTAGAAATCGAGCATCACCGGGCGCCCTGCGTTCTGCAGCCTCTGGTCCAGATCCGCGACGCTGACGACGCGATCGAAGTGCGGTCCGGCGTCGGCGGCGACTGCTCGTCCCTCGCCCGCGCGTGCGAGACGCGCGAGCGGCTGAGCGGGATCGCGTCCGCCACTGGCGATGCCGACGAACTGCAGCACGCCCAGCAGCGCGAGCACGAGGCCCACACCCTTGACCGCGCGTGCGACGCCCGCATGCGCGCCCGCGGCGACCGGCTCGAACGCGCCCAGCGTCGCGCCACCGACGATCAGCAGCACGCCCCAGCACGCCATGGCGACGAGCGCCGGCAGCACCGGCTGCACCGTGTAGATGGCGACCGCGATCAGCAGCAGGCCGAACACGTGCTTGACCTGTTCCATCCATGCCCCGGCACGCGGCAGCAGCGCGCCCGCGGAGGCGCCGACGAGCAGCAGCGGCACGCTCATGCCCATCGCGAGCGTGAACAGCGCCAGTCCGCCCAGCACGGCGTCGCCGGTCTGGCTGATGTGCAGCAAGGCCGCAGCCAGCGGCGCGGCGACGCACGGGCTCACGACCAAGGCAGAGATGCCGCCCATCGCGAACACGCCGGCGTACTGGCCGCCGCGCATGCGGTCTCCCTTGCTGGACAGGCCGTCGCGCAGGGCCGACGGCAACTGCAGCTCATAGAACCCGAACATCGACAGCGACAGCAGCACCAGCAGCAGCGAGAACGACGCCAGCACCCACGGCTTCTGCAGCCAGGCGGCCAGGCCCTCGCCCAGCAGGCCGGCGGCCACGCCCAGGGCGGTGTAGAGCAGCGCCATGCCCAGCGCGTAGGCCAGCGCCAGCGTGAAGCCGCGCCAGCGGGTGACCCGCTCGCCCTGGCCGACGATGATGGACGACAGGATGGGCACCATCGGCAGCACGCAGGGCGTCAGCGACAGCAGCAGGCCGGCGACGAAGAACAGCGGGACGATCAGCGCCAGTCGACCGCCGCGCAGCGCGGAGGCGAGGCGGCCGTCGTCGTCCTGCGTCGATGCGGTGGATGGCGCCGAAGCGGCAGAGGCCGCCGGCGCCAGCACCGTCAGCGGCGTGTTGGCAGTCGCCGGACGATCGACCTGCGCATCCGAGGCGCCGTAGCGGCCCAGCACCACGCTGCGCAGCGGATCGGGCAGCGCGCCGCTGGCCACGCTCATGCCGCCCTGCGCCGGCACCGAGACCGGTGCGACCACGCCGGAGGGCGCTGCCGCGTCCGCATCGACCACCATCCTGGCCGAGTCTGCATCAGCGCCGAAGGCCTTCAGGGTGACGGCCACCGTGCGCGGCTGCGGCGGATAGCACAGGCCCTTGTCGGCGCAGCCCTGGTGCGTGGCGTTGAGCGTGAACGCCTTGCCCGCGGATACGACCGGTAGCACCACCACGACACCGTCGTGATATGTTTCGACGTTCTGCTCCAGTGCGGTGTCGTAGTGCTTCTTGCCCGGTGGAACCTGAGGTTCGCCCAGCTTGGCGTCGGGCGACGTGAACTTGAAACGCTCGCGGTACAGGTAGTACCCCGGCGCGACCTTGTAGCTCAGCTCGAGACGCTTCGCGTCGAGCACCCGTACCGACAGCTGGAAGGCCTGGTCAGGATCGAGGAATTCGTCGGCCGCGCGCGCCGGCATCAAGGGCAGCAGCGTCAGCAACAGGACGAACGACGCCAGCGCCGCGCGTATCGAGGACAGATTGATCATGTGCATGAGAGCCGCGGGTCGCCGCTCCCGTTCCCGAAGAGAGCGCTATTGTCGCGGCTTGCGCCCCGTCGTGTCGGCGAAGGTGCATCGGCCGGGCCCGTCAGGCACACGGACGGGGCATGCGGGATGCTCAGTGACGATGGCGGCGGACGGCGAGGCGCCGGCCGCGCAGCCGGGAGCGCGAGCATCATGAGACGGCCATTCATCCAGGTTCTGGCGGCCGCGGCGGCATGCGTGGCCATGTCCGGCGCCCGGGCGAGCGCGATGACGGAAATCGTCGTGTCGGACTTCCGCGTCGAGGTCAGCGCACTGGCGCCGCGGGCTTCGCCTGCCGTCAGTTTCGCCAGCCTGATGGGCAGCACGGCGGACAGCGACAGCTTCTTCGGCGATCCGGTGGACGACCAGCACCAGTCCGTCGCCAGCGGCCAGGCCTTCGGCACCGCGGCGACGGCGAGCTCGCTCGGCCCGTTCGCCGGCAGCGCAGCGGCCATCGAGGGCAACGTGTTCGGGGACGGCGCCTTGATCCGCGCCTTGGCCTACGCCGGCGACCAGGTGCCGCAGACCGGCGGCGATGCCACCGTCGGACTGGCGGATGGCGTCTCCACCGCCTCGTTCACCCTCGCGCCCTGGACGCTGATGACGATCTCGGCCCGCGTCGACGCGACCGCATCGTGCACCGGCGCATCCCCGTTCGAGATGGCCGACAGCGGCGTGCTGATGGCGATCGGCGACGACCAGGGAACCGGCCCGCAGTGGGCCTATGTCGCGCTGGATGCCTTCGCGCTGGGAGCCTCGGGCCCCGCTGCCGACGAGGAGACGAGCTTCATCAGCCTGAGCTACGTCAACGACTCGGACGTGCCGATCTTCGGCGTGTTCAGCGGCTACGTCGCGTCCCTGGCGAGTTCCGGCTCGCTGCTCGATCCGGTGCCCGAGCCGGCGACGGCCGGTTTGCTGCTAGCGGGGCTGGCCATCCTGGGCCTGCAGCGACGCCGGCGCTGACAACAGTGGCTGCACTGTCGGTCGCCCATGAAAAAGGCCGGCAGGAGCCGGCCTTGATCGGATGCGTGGACGGCGTCTCGAGGACCACTGTCCAGGCGGCTGGGGCTCAGCCTTCCGACGTGTCGGTGACCGCCTCTTCGTCGTGCGAACGCTCGACGAGTTCGACGAAGGCCATCGGCGCGTTGTCGCCGTTGCGGAAGCCCATCTTCAGGATGCGGGTGTAGCCGCCCGGACGCGCCTTGAACAGCGGACCCAGGACGTCGAACAGCTTCGTGACGATTTCGCGATCGCGCGTGCGGTCGAAGGCGAGGCGGCGGTTGGCCAGCGTCGGCTCCTTGGACAGCGTGATCAGCGGCTCGACGATGCGGCGCAGTTCCTTGGCCTTCGGGAGCGTGGTCTTGATGGCTTCGTGGCGCAGCAGGGAGACGGCCATGTTGCGGAACATGGCTTGGCGGTGCGACGAGGTGCGGTTGAGCTTGCGAAGGCCGTGACGATGGCGCATGGTGATTTCCTTTGAGTCTCTTTATTGAACCCCGGCCGGATCAGGTACCGGGGGTTTGCACACGGCGCCCGTCAACGCGACGGGCCCGGCAGCGGGGAATCCAAAAAGCGGTCCGACCAGGCGAATTAACGCTTGTCCAGACCTTGCGGAGGCCAGTTCTCGAGACGCGCGCCCAGCGTGAGGCCGCGCGAAGCCAGGACTTCCTTGATTTCGTTGAGCGACTTGCGACCCAGGTTCGGGGTCTTGAGCAGCTCGGTCTCGGTACGCTGGATCAGGTCGCCGATGTAGTAGATGTTCTCGGCCTTCAGGCAGTTGGCCGAACGCACCGTCAGTTCGAGCTCGTCGACCGGACGCAGCAGGATCGGGTCGAACTGGGCCGTGCGCGGGGCCGGCTGGTCGAACGCGGCGATGTCGCTGCCTTCGAGCTGCGCGAACACGGCCAGCTGTTCGACCAGGATCTTGGCCGACGAACGGATCGCTTCCTCGGGCGAGATGGCGCCGTTGGTCTCGATCTCCATCACCAGCTTGTCCAGGTCGGTACGCTGCTCGACGCGGGCGTTCTCGACGGCGTAGCTGACGCGGCGAACCGGCGCGAACGAGGCGTCCAGGACGATGCGGCCGATGGCCTTGGTCGTCTCGTCGCCAAAGCGGCGCATGTTGCCGGGAACGTAGCCACGGCCCTTCTCGACCTTGATCTGCATGTCCAGCTTGCCGCCCTGGGCCAGGTGGGCCACGATATGGTCGGGGTTGACGATCTCGACGTCATGC
>JBJMWF010000130.1:0-7208 GCA_045810265.1 Vitreoscilla sp.
ACACAAAATCCCTACACGACTCTCAAACGAACTCAACGAGTCCTACCCCGACCTGTTCCAGCCCTTCGGCGGCTTCCCGGACGGCGTGACGGTGGAGAACGGCCATCTGACGATGCCCGAGTTGCCCGGCATCGGGTTCGAGGGCAAGGCCGACCTGATCAAGGTCATGAAGGAGCTGTCGGCCTGAGCTCACGGCGGTCAAGAGGGGTCGGCCGGGCCCGGCGCTGAGCGACGATCGGTGACCCCGTCAAAAGGGTTCGGCTTTCAATGAGCGTCAACTGATCGCCCAGCTCGGCTCATCCAGCGCCCGGAAGCACCGGCGCCTGCCACACCAGCGGGTCGGGCAGGATCCAGAAGCCTTCGCTGCCGCGCTCGCGCATCGCCATCGCAGGGCTGGTGTCGGTGCGCAGCCTGACCGCTTGCCAGCGCACCCGCTGCCACTCTGGCGGTTCGTCATCCGGAGGTGCATCGGCGTCGCGCAGGGCGGCCGGCCAATCGAGCGGCAGGATCTCGATCTCGGCGTCGTCAAGGGCGTGCGAGTCGGGAATCTTCATGGTGCCAATCATCGGCCCAATTCGATCGGCTTGCGGTCCACCGTGAGCTCGTACGGGCTCTTGGTGATATGCGAGCCGGCCCAGTAGCCAAAGGCGCCCGCCGCCAGGGTACCCACGCCGTGCGCCGCCCAGGCCCAGGGACCGGCCACGTCGGCAGGCGCGAAGGCGCTGGCAAAGGCGCTCGCAAATGCACCGCCGGCCGCCGTGGCACCGGCCCAGCCGCCTGTGCGGGCCGATCGTGCGTGGTTCCCGGCCCCATCGATGCCTAAAGAGACCGCCCCGCCTCTCCTTCGAGACTTTGCGACGCCGTGCCCGCTCGATAGATTTGTTTTGCCGCGCCGATCGCGCCGAACGAACAGCGCCTGATTCCTGGCGGACGGTCGTCACGAGCCACCCAAACCAGCTCACTCACAGACCACACTCCAATGAACAAGACCACCTTTCAGAGAACCAGGCTCTGCTACTGCATCCTGTCTGCTTTCGGTGCGATTGCCTCGCTGGCCCCGTCCCTGGGGCAGGCGCAGGCATCGACGCAGGACCAGGGGGCGGCCGTGCAGCGCGTGGAGATCACGGGCTCGTCCATCAAGAGAATCGATGCCGAAAGTGCCTTGCCAGTACAGACGGTCTCGCGAGAACAGATCGAGAAGCTGGGTGTCACCAACACCGAACAGCTGCTGCAGAACATCTCCGCCAACTCCTCGGCCGGCGGCACCAGCTCGGCACAGAACGCCGGGCAGGCCACCTACGGCGAAGCCACCGCCAGCCTGCGCGGCCTGGGCGCACAGCGCACCCTGGTGCTCGTCAACGGCCGCCGCATCGCGAACTACGCGACGGACGGCACGGCCGTCGACATCAACTCGATCCCGCTGTCGGCCATCGATCGGGTGGAAGTGCTCAAGGACGGCGCGTCGGGCGTGTACGGCTCCGACGCCGTCGCCGGTGTCATCAACTTCATCCTGCGCAAGGATTTCCACGGCGTCGAGATGACTGCCTACTACGGCAAGCCGACGACTGCCGGCGGCGGCAAGAGCGGCAAGTTCGGCATGGTCGCGGGCTTCGGCAACCTCGACACCGATCATGTCGCGGCGATGCTCTCGCTGGACGTCGCCCATGACTCGGCCATCCAGGGCTACCAGCGCAAGTACGGCAATCGCTCGTGGAGCGACGACGGCCTGTTCGACATCAGCGCGACGGCCACGGGCGCGATCCGCACCTTCGACCCCGACATCCTCACCTCGCTGAACCAGGGCCGGGGCATCTACGCGGACGGCAGCGGCATCGGCAACATCCTGGGGCCGACCAGCCCCGGCAGCACGGCCAACAACTGCACCGCGAACGGCATGTCGTTCGACGTCAACCTCAACACCTGTCGCTACAACCCCGCGCCACTGATCCCCTTGACGCCGGACGTCACGCGCGTCAACGTCGCGGGCACCCTGCGCGGCCGCATCGACGACGACAACGAATGGTTCGCGGAAGTGTTCGCGTCGAACGCCAAGACCGTCCTCAGCCAGCAGTCCTCGCCGTACAGCGCCGCCTTCCTGGCCACCGATCCGCTGTTCCACCAACTGGGCATCAACCCGGTCATCGTCATCAATCCGTCCAGCCCGTACTACCCGGCCAGCTACATCGGGGCGTCCAACCATCCGGAAGTGCTGACAGGCTGCGCGGGCGGCCCCTGCCCGGTCTCGGTCAGCTACCGCGCGCTGGACGGCGGCGGCCGCCTGAAGACGGACAACGCGACCCTTTACCACTTGGTGACCGGGCTGACCGGCTCGCTCAAGGGCTGGGACTACGACGCCGCCTACAGCCGCAACGAGAGCGTGGTGTCCGAATCGACGCAGCGCGGCTACCAGAACCAGACCCAGCTGGTCGAGCTCCTGAGCGGCAACGACGCCTTCAATCCGTTCGTCGCGCACCAGTCGCCGGCGCTGGCCGCCCAGATCATGGCGACCAACTACAACGGCAACATCATCAAGTCGTCGTTGACCACCGATGCGATCGACCTCAAGGTGCAGCACGACCTGGCCAGGCTGCCGGGCGGCGCACTCGCGTTCGCCGCCGGCGTGACGCTGCGCAAGGAAGCCCTGGACCTGCGACCGAGCGCGGCCTACCAGAGCGGCGACGTCGCCGGCTATGGCGCGGTGGTGCTGCCGTTCGCGGCCTCGCGCAACTCGCACTCGATCTATGGCGAAATCGACGCGCCCTTCCTGAAGATGCTGGAGGCCGACCTGTCGATCCGCAACGACCACTACCCCACCGCGTCCTCCACCAACCCGAAACTCAGCCTGAAGTTCCAGCCGATCGACCAGGTCGCGTTCCGGGGCTCGATCGGCACCGGATTCCGCGAACCGTCGCTGCCCGAGCTCTACACGCCGCTCGCGCCTGCCACGACGGCCATCTTCACGGATCCCGTCACGGGCACGCCAGGCCAGTTCAACCAGCAAGTCGGCGGCAATCCGCACCTGGTGCCGGAAAAGTCCAAGCAGTTCTCGCTGGGCGCGATCGTGGAGCCGATCAAGGGCCTGTCGGCCAGCGCCGACTACTACCATGTGCGCGTCGATCACGCGATCATCGGCCTGGACGCGCAGACCGTCGTGAACCTGGCCGCCGCGGGCAACCCGGTGTACACGCCGCTGGTGTCGCGCGACAGTTCCGGCAACATCACCAACATCGTCACCAGCAATGTCAACAGCGGCGGCGTCGTCACCGCCGGTGTGGACGTGGACGTGAAGTGGACCGGCCTGCGCACGGCGGTGGGACAGTTCGGCGCCGAGCTGGCGGGCACCTGGATCCAGAAGTACGACCTGACGACGATCGACGGCACGGTCCAGCACAGCGTCGGGCGGACCACCGATCCGTCGGACTCCGCCATCAACGCGATCACCAACGGCGGCCTGATCTTCCGTTGGAAGCACGCCCTGACGGTGAACTGGAACTACGCCGGCTACGGGCTGGCGCTGACGCAGAACTACCAGTCGAGCTACCGCGATGCGCCGCCGGCCATCGACGATTGCGATCCGTCCGACTACACGGCGCCGGATGCGCCGCCCGCGATCTGCAGCACGGGCCGCCGCGTCGGTTCATTCGCCACCTACGACCTGCAAGGCGAATACAGCGGCCTGAAGAACCTGAGCTTGCGCCTCGGCCTGAAGAACGTCTTCAACCGCCAGCCCCCGACAGTCACGACCAACGGCACGTACTTCCAGACGGGCTACGACCCGACCTACTACGACCCGCACGGCCGTTTCGTCTACGGCTCGGCCACCTACAAGTTCTGACCCCAAAGGTTGATCGAGAGCACCCTCTTGATCTTGCAGGGGCGGCCCTCACAGGCCGCCTCTTTTTTCGCCCGCGCTGGCCGCAACGCACCAGCTCAGGCGGACGCCGGCCGGATCTCGATGATCCCGCGCGCGATGCCGATGACCACGGCATGCGTCCGGTCGGACGCCTGCAGCTTGGCCAGGATCTTCTTGATGTAGTTCTTCACGGTGCCCTCGGTCGTGGAGAGCTCGTACGCGATCTCCTTGTTCGCCTTTCCGGCGGCGACCAGTTCGAGCACCTGGATCTCGCGCGCCTTCAGGTCCTCCGCGGCCCCTCCCTGCATCAGCTGGACGGCGGAGTCGCCATCGATGAACCGGCGGCCGGAGACCACCGCGCGGATGGCCTTTGCCAGTTCCAGGCGCACGTTGGACGACAGCAGACAGCCATGCGCGCCGGCGCCGATCGCCCTGCGCGTACGCACGTCCGCGCCCCGGGACGCGATGACGATGACACGCGTGGACGGGTCGAATGCGTGCAGCCGGGCTATTGCCCTGACGCTTCCATAGCCGGGGAGCTCGGTGCCCATCACGACGACGGCGGGCAGAAGGCTCGTGAAGCGGATGGACTCGAACTCTTCGCTTCCCACTTCGGCCGCCAGTTGCATGTCGCACTCCGCGCCGAGCAGCGCACGAAGGCCTTCGTGGACCAACGGGTCGTCGCCGACCGAGAGCACGCGTATGGGCCTGCCCCAAGGCGCCTCGTGGGGGTCGGCCAGGCACGAGTCCATCGGTTCTTGTTGCAGAACGAACGCGTCAGGGTCGTGCTTCCACTTGCTGAAGAGCATTCCACCCTCCGTTGTGTCGACGATGAAGACGCCAGGCACCATGGCGACCGCCCCTGGCCTGTGCAGCGACTACGTTGTCGAATCTAGCAATACGGCGTGCGGTAAGCGCTGCTGTTGCGACGAACAGCGGCTTTCCGGCGTCGGTCGGCGGGTGGGCGCGCCCGGGATGCACGAACCACCAACTGCAGAGGCCCCAGGTAGCCGTTGCAGACGCCGGCACGATCTTCCAGAGACTTTTGCGACAGCGCCGGAGCGGCGGCCGAGCTGATGCTCATCCGCCGCAGGTCGAGCAACGGCGCACCCTGGCGAGGTAGTTGCCTCCGGGACGGTCACTCCAGGAGCGGCATTCATGACTTTCGAATATCCCCGTCCGCAGCTCGTTCGCGCCGATTGGACCCAGCTCAACGGCGAATGGCGCTTTGCCTTCGACCAGGAACAACGGTGGCAGACGCCGGCCGACGTTCCCGAGTGGCCACTGTCCATCCAGGTCCCCTTCCCGCCCGAGTCGGAGGCCAGTGGCGTCGGCGACCGGGGCTTTCACGCCTGCTGCTGGTATCAGCGCGAGTTCGAGGTCGCGGCCGACGGGGGCCGGGTGATGCTGCACTTCGGCGCGGTGGACTACCTGGCCAAGGTGTGGGTCAACGGGCACCTGGCGGCGGTCCACGAGGGCGGGCACACACCCTTCTCGGCCGACATCACCGAGCTGCTTCGAACCGACGCGCCGCAGTGCGTGACCGTGCGCGTCATCGACGACCCGCTCGACCTGACGCAACCGCGCGGCAAGCAGGACTGGCAGCTCGAGCCCCATGCGATCTGGTATCCGCGCACCACGGGCATCTGGCAGACGGTCTGGCTGGAGGTCGTGCCCGAGACCCACCTGGCGGAGCTGCGCTGGACGCCCTTCGTCGACGGCTTCGCCATCGACATCGAGCTGACGATCGCCGGCAACCTCGACGACCTCGCGCTGGAGGTGACCCTCTCGCATGGAGACCGCTGCCTGGCGCAGGACACCTACGGCGTCGTCAATCGCGAGCTGACGCGCCGCATCGTGCTGAGCGACCCGGGCATCGACGACTTCCGCAACGAGCTGCTGTGGTGCCCCGAGCGGCCCACCCTGCTCGATGCCCGCCTGCGCCTGATGCGCCGTGGCCAGGTCATCGACGAGGTCACCAGCTACACCGCGCTGCGTTCGGTCGACATCCTGCGCGACCGCTTCATGCTCAACGGCCGGCCCTACATGCTCAGGCTGGTGCTCGACCAGGGCTACTGGCCGGACACCCTGCTCGCGGCACCCAGCGACGAGGCCTTGCGGCGCGACGTCGAGCTGGCCAAGGCGATGGGCTTCAACGGCGTGCGCAAGCACCAGAAGATCGAGAACCCGCGGTACCTGTACTGGGCCGACCGCCTGGGGCTGCTGGTGTGGGAGGAGATGCCCAGCGCCTATCGCTTCACGCGCGGCGCGATCAACCGCATCGTGAGCGAATGGACAGAGGCGATCGCGCGCGATTACAGCCACCCCTGCGTCATCGTCTGGGTGCCCTTCAACGAAAGCTGGGGCGTGCCGGAGCTGACCTCGCGCCGCGCCCAGCGAGACGCCGTGCAGGCCCTCTATCACCTGACCCGTACGCTCGATCCCACTCGACCTGTGATCGGCAACGACGGCTGGGAGTCGAGCGCGACCGACATCATCGGCATCCACGACTACGACACCAATCCCGACCACATGCGCCAGCGCTACGCCAGCGAGGCCTCGCCCGAGCAGCTGTTCGACCGGCGCCGGCCGGGCGGCCGGATCCTGACGCTGGACGGCTACCCGCACCGCGGCCAGCCCATCATGCTCACCGAGTTCGGCGGCATCGCCTGCGCGTCGACGGAGGGCCAGGACGCCGCGGCCTGGGGCTACACCATGGTCGGCGACGTCGCCAGCCTGGCCGAGAAGTTCGAGGCGCTGATGCACACGGTGATCCACACCGCGATGTTCAGCGGCTTTTGCTACACGCAGTTCGCCGACACGTTCCTGGAGGCCAACGGCCTGGTCACTGCCGACAGGCAGCCCAAGCTGCCGCTGGAGGAGTACGCGCGCATCACGACGGCGAGCCGCATGCACATCCGGGGCGGCGTCTAGACGAAATCTCGGCACGCCGGGCCGGCGCAGAGGTGTCTGGCGCCGTCTCGGATCGCGTCAGGCAGTTGCCGACAGAGCACGACGCTGAGCGCGATTCGAGATGGGGCCTGACGCCGGCCCTGCTCCGGGGATCGGCGCCAGGCACGTTCTCGTCCGTGGGAACGGGTCGCGGTCGCGGGCATCGCGGCGGAACGAGAACATGCCAGGCACCTCGGAGCGTCGTCAACGCCGGAATCGTCCCTGGGCATCGATCACGCTGAGGTCCGTGTAGCGCACGCCGGAGTGGTCGGACGCCGAGTAGTGCACCTTGACCCCGCCGAGGTCGAAGGACTCCAGACTGTCCAGGGCAGCGAGCAGCGTCTTGCGCGTCGGATGCGCGCCGGCGCGGCGCAGCGCTTCCACCAGCACCCGGGCCGCGGCG
>JBJMWF010000131.1:0-17507 GCA_045810265.1 Vitreoscilla sp.
CAACTTCGTGGCGCGCGGCCTCGCGCTGCTGCGCCAGGGCCGCGAATGGACGGCGGCCGAGGACGAGATCGTCGCGCCCACCTACCTGCCCGACCTGGTGCAGGCCAGCCTGGACCTGCTGATCGACGGCGAGACCGGCGTGTGGCACCTGACCAACGGCGAAGCATTGACCTGGACGGAGTTCGCCCGCCGAGCCGCCGCACTGGCCGGCCTCGACGCATCGCTCGTCCGCGGCGTTCCTGCGCGACAGTTTGATCGGGCCACGCGGGAGCCGGGCCAGCACCCGCCCGCCGGCCAGGGCCGCGGCATGCTGCCATCGCTGGCCGACGCGCTGGCGCGCTACCAGGTCGACCACGAGCCCATACCGGCACCCGTACCGCCGCTGCGCGCCTTGGTCGCCGCCTAGCCGATAGGCCGATCAGGCCCTTCGGCGGGCCATTGATCCAGCTTTCCCCACCGGCGGCTTTCGGTATCGTGTCAACCAGCGTCCCCGGGCGCCGTTGAACACCCCGTGCCCATGAACCCCCCTCCCCTTTCGCGTCCCGCTGTCGAACCGCAGGACGCCCGCAACCCCATCGACGACGGCCTCTATCGCAATGTGTGGCGCCATGCCGCCGGCGCACGACTGGCGGTTGCCGGCTCGATGCTGCTTCTCATCGCCTCGCAGGTCGTCAAGCTGAGCGTGCCCTGGTGCACCGCCAAGGCGGTCGACGCCCTCCAGGCCGGCGGCTCGCGCATGCTCGACCATGCGCTCGTTTGGGCGGCCTGCGTGCTCGCCGCCTATGCCGCTTCCTGGGCGCTGCATGGACCGGGCCGCGTGCTCGAGCGCACCGCCGGCATGCGGGTGCGCAAGTCGTTCGCCGAGACGCTGTACCGCCGCCTCGCCGGCGCACCGCTGAGCTGGCACGAGAGCCATCATTCGACCGAGATGCAGCAGCGTGCCGGCCAGGCCACGGGCGCGCTGTACGACTTCGCGCAGAACCAGTTCGTCTACCTGCACAGCGTCGTCAACTTCGTCGGGCCGCTGGTCGCGCTGGCGCTGGTGTCGCCGCAACTGGGCTTCGCGGCACTGACGGGCTACGTCACGCTGGCCTGCCTGAGCTCGCGCTTCGACAAGGCGCTGATGCGCCTGTCCACGCGCGAGATGGACCTGGAGCGCCGCTATGCGGCCGGGATGTCCGACTTCCTGGGCCACATGGGCACCGTCCTGAGCCTGCGCCTGCAAAAGGCCACCGGCATCCTGCTGGGCAAGCGCATGGAGGCCGCCTTCGAGCCGCTGGGCAGGATGATCGGGCTGACCGAATGGAAGTGGTGCATGGTCGACCTGGTGAGCACCGCGCTGACCTGGTCGCTGGTCATCGGCTACGTCTGGGTCGGCACGCATCACATTGGCGCCGGCCTGGCCATCGGCGCCATCATCATGGTGCACCAGTACGCCCGGCAGACCGCGGACGTCGCCAGCGCCATGGCCGGCCAGTTCCAGAGCCTCGCGCAGACGCGCACCAACTTCGAGAGCGCGCGCCCGATCTTCGATGCGCCGCAGAGCCCCGAGCCGGCCGCCCTGCCCGCCGACTGGCAGCGCATCGTCGTGCGCGACGTCCGGTTCCGTCACGCCAAGGCGCATCCCGACGCGCCCTCGCTTGGCGTCTCGGAACTGGTGCTGCGGCGCGGCGAACACATCGCCCTGGTGGGCGGCAGCGGCTCGGGCAAGAGCTCGCTGATGCGCGTGCTGGCCGGCCTGTACGCCGCGTCGCACGTCGAGATCGAGGTGGACGGCGTCGTCCAGCCGCGCGCATCCGACCTCGCCGCGCTCGCGACGTTGATCCCGCAGGAAGCCGACGTGTTCGAAGGCTCGGTGCGCGAGAACCTTGACTTCGGCACCGCCATCGCCGATGCCCGCATCGACAGCGCCGTGCACGGGAGCGCCTTCGGCGCGGTGCTGGCCACGCTGCACGGCGGCCTGGAGTTCCCGATCGCGCAGCGCGGCAACAACCTGTCCGGCGGCCAACGCCAGCGCCTGTGCATGGCGCGCGGCGTCCTCGCCGCGGCCGACAGCTCCGTCGTCTTCCTCGACGAGCCGACCAGCGCGCTCGATCCCGTCACCGAGGCCGAAGTGCACCAGCGCCTGGGCAAGACCTTCCCTAACGCCTGCATCGTCGCCTCGGTGCACCGCATGAGCCTGCTGTCGTACTTCGACCGCGTGGTGTTGATGGATGCCGGCCGCATCATCGACAGCGGCAGCGTCGACGCGCTGCGCGAGCGCCACCCGGCCTTTGCCCGCATGCTGCAAGGCAGTGCCCACGCGGGCGAGCCCGATGTGCTGCAACTCTTGCAGGCGCTGGGCGCCGAGACGGACGCCAACGCCTGAGCGTCAGTCCGCCCGGGCCGCCGGGCCCTCGCTGCCGCCGAGCGCCGCGGCACCGTTGGCCGCGGTGGTGCGCGCCGGTGCCACGCGGCGCCGCGGCGCATCGCTGACGACCGCGCTGATCTCGCGCTGCGAGGTGCGCGTGGGTACCAGGCGCGCGAGCAGCTGCGCCATGCGTTCCACGGTATCTGCCAACGCCATCTTGTCGACCGCGCGGGCGCGGGCCGCGCGGCCCATGCGCTCGAGTTCACCCGGCGTCGCCAGGATCTGCCCCAGGCGGGCAGCGATGTCGCCGAAGTCGTTTGGCGCGACCAGCCAGCCCGATTCGCCCTGGTCCACCATGTCGGGGATGCCGCCCACGCGTGTGGCGACCACCGGCAGCCCGCTGGCCATCGCCTCCATCACCGCCAGTGGCATCGCCTCGGAATGCGAGCTGCAGACCAGCACGTCCAACTCGTTGAGGACGCGGGCCACGTCGCGCCGCACGCCGGCGAAGTGGATGCGGTCCTGCAGCTGCAGGCGCGCGACCTGTTCCTTCAGGGACTCGCACAGCGGCCCGTCGCCGACGAAGACGAAATGCGTGTCCGCCAGCGTCGCCTGCGCGACCAGCGCCGCGCGCAGGAAGACTTCCGGCCCCTTTTCCGGCGACAGCCGGCCGAGGAAACCGACGACCCGGGCGGTCGGCGCGATGCCCAGTTTGGCGCGCAGGCCGTCGGCCGGCCGCGGACGCGGCTTGAAGGCCTCGGTGTCGACGCCGTTGGGATTGCAGCTGAGCTGGCCGGCGCTGACGCCCAGTCCCAGCGCATGGAAGTAGCTCTGCCGGCAGACGACGCTCAGGTGGGTTCCGGCATTGCGGTGCACCTCCAGGTCGAGCACGTTGACCTTGTGGCCGTGCAACGTCGCCAGCACCGGCTTGCCGGTCAGCCGCCCCGCGATGCCGGCCAGCGCATGCGCGTTGGGCAGGTGCGCGTGCAGCACGTCGATGGCGCCGGCCTTGATCATCGCGCAGGTCATCTGGATCGAGGACCACGGCGGATCGTCGGGCATCGGGGTCACCAGCACCTCGATGTCGCGCGCCCGCAGCCGATCGGTGAACGGACTCTCGAACGGACACAGCGCCGTGACCGCGAAGCGGTCGCGGGGCAGGTTCTCGACCAGCTGCTCGACATAGGTTTCCATGCCGCCGACGATGGCGTTGCCGATGACTTCGAGCACATGGATGCGGCCGGTCGACCTGGTGTGCGAGAGCGGATCGCGTTGCATGGATGGCTTCAACAGCAGCGGGCGGAATACGGCCGGGCGCCGAGCCAGCCACCCTGGCGCGGGCCGGCATGATGGAGCAGCGAATCGTGGCGCACGTCGTCGGCGACGCCCCCGCCGCCGCGCGCCCGCGACGGCGCAACGTCGCCCTGCAGGCCCAGCCAGGCGGCCGCGGTGCCATGCCAGATGCGGTCGCGCGCGGCGGCATCCAGCTCGAATCCGGCCAGCAGGTCCTTCAGCCAGCCGCGCCGCTCGGCGATCGCGCTGCCGGGGCACGGCAGGAAGCAATCCGAGCCGAACTGCAGCAAGCCCGGGCCCAGCACCTCGAGCGCCTTGGCCAATACCTCATGCCGGTAGGGCGGCGGCGGTCCGAAGGACAGGTCGAAGCGGAACGCGCAATCGTTCTCGGGCACGCCGTTGATGCGGTCGATCAGGCCCAGCGCGATGGCCTCGTCGGTCCACGGCCAGCCCAGGTGCGCGAGCGTCACGCGCGCACCCGGGTGGTCGCGCAGCGGCTCGAAGCCGATCGGACGGCAGAAGCGGCTGGCGCGGCCGTCGATGAACACGCCGCTGTGGAACAGCAGCGGCAGCTTCAGCTCGGACGCGACGGCGAACGTGGGCTGCACGACGGCGCTGTCCGGGTACCAGCCCGAGGGCACCATCTTGACGCCGCGCAGCCCCAGCGTCTCGATGGCACGGCGCAGCTCGTCGGCCGCCCCCGGCAGCGCCGGATTGACCACGGCGAACCCGATGAGCCGATCACCGTGGCCCTGCACCAGCCGCGACAGGTGCTCATTGGCGCGGCGGATCGACTCCGCGTCGGCCAGCGTGTAGCCGTTGTTCAGGAAAGGTGCGATGAGCACCCCGATGTCGATGTCCGCCTCGTCGAGCGAATCGAGGACATCGGACGGGGTCTCGTCGCCGGTGCAATGCAGGTGGGCGTCGATGACCACGGCGCCGCCCGCGTCACATGGACAAGGGCTGGGCAGGCACTTCGACGCGGTCGGTCAGCACCGGGATCGTGGCGAGTTCGTCGTCCGTGGCGCCCAGCCCATCGCGTCGCTGCTGCAGCACGATGGGCGCGACCTCCGCCGCCGGCGCGTATTCGTGCAGCAGCGATGCGATGCGCGCTGCGGTGCCGTCCCAGGTGCAGCCTTCGACCAGCGCCTGCCCGCGCGCGCGGCGCTCGGCCCGCGCCGACGCAGGCTCCTCGAGCAGATCCTCGACGGCGGCCACGAACTGATCCGCGTCCTTGCCGATGTGCACCGCCGAGCCGTAGAGCGACACGACATCGCGGATCGGGGTGCTGACCACCGGCTTGCCGGCCGCCAGGTACTCGAGCGTCTTGGTCGGGCTGATGAAGCGGGTCGACTCGTTGAGCGCGAACGGCAGCAGGCAGATGTCCCAGTGCGACATCAGGTGCGGCAAGGCCTCGTAGCGTTGCATGCCGACCCAGCGGATGTTGGGACGCTGCGGCAGCGCCGCCGGGTCGATCTTGACCACGGGGCCGACCATCACGATCTGCCAGTCCGGACGCCGGTCGGCCAGTCCGGCCACCAGGTCCAGGTCGAGTCGCTCGTCGATGACGCCGTAAAAGCCCAGGCGCGGATGCGACATGCCGCGATGCAGCTCGGTGGCCACGGCGCTTTCGACGTCGTCGCCATCCAGGTTCTCGGGCGCGAAGTGCGCCGCGTCGACCGCGCTGGGCAGGCAGTGCAGGTTCGGATGCTGACCCTGGCGGGCCTCGTAGAGCGACGGGCCGCCGGTCAGCACGACATCGGCCAGTTCCATCAAGGCCTTCTCACGCGCGACCAGCTCCGCCGGCGCGAACTTGAACGAGGCCAGGTCGTCCATGCAGTCGTAGATGACGGCACGCGGCTCCAGGTCGGCCACCAGCGGCAGCGCCATGGGCGTGTAGAGCCAGACCAGCGGCTCGCTGATGCCGCGCGAGGCCATGAAATCGGCCAGCAGCGGCTTCATCGCGTTCAGCTGCGAGTCGTGGAAGCCGGACGCGAACTCCTTGGTGCGCGGCGTCAGCACCTCCACGCCGTTCTGGTGGGTGGCGCTCATCAGGGCAGGCTCGCCGTCGGCAAAGACGGGCTCCTCGACGAAGTAGACGTCGAAGTGCCGCGCCAGCCGCGTCAGCAGGTGCTGTGGCCGCTGGAACACGAAGCCCCACCGGAGGTGCGAGAACACGATGAGCGGCGGGCGTACCGCGCGATCGAGCGGCTGGTTGATCAGTCGGGACAGCCGGTCGGGCGTGGACGTCTGCATGTCAGGAACTCCCAGGTTTGTTGGATGACGATGCCCCGCGCGGCAAATGCCATGCCTCGGACGAACGTTCTGTCACCAATTCGCGCAAGCCTGCCGGGGCGCAGGATGCGGATGAGCGGGATTGGCCTGCAGCCAGGGACATCCGGCGCGTGACCAGCGCGGCAGGAACGCTCCTTGCCCCGACTCTTCAATGGTCCGCCAAAATGTCCACCAGCGTCCATCGGGCCCATGTCTCGATCCGGTGGATCCGTGCGCCCCGTCCGTCCTCTCGAATCGGAATTCCAATGCCGACGGAGCAGGTTGCCAGCTCCGAAGGCGATGCCAATGACCGTCGAAGAAAAGCCGCTGCGGCGGGACCATGATCTGCGTCGAAGCGAGGAACGCTTCCGCCTGTTGGTGGACAGCGTGCGCGACTACGCGATCTTCATGCTCGACCCGAAGGGCCACGTCCTGACCTGGAATGCCGGCGCGGAGCGCTTCAAGGGCTACCGGGCCGACGAGATCATCGGCAGCCATTTCTCCCGCTTTTATCCGCCCGAGGCGCTCGCCCGCGGGTTGCCGGAGGAGGAACTGGAGACCGCGGCCAAGGTCGGCTCGTTCGAGGACGAGGGCTGGCGCGTGCGTAAGGACGGCTCGCTGTTCTGGGCCAACGTCGTCATCACGGCGATGCGCGACGAGACGGGCACGCTGATCGGCTATGCCAAGGTCACGCGCGACCTCACCCAGCGCCGCAACCACGAGGAGGCGCTGCGCCAGAGCGAGGAGCGCTTCCGCCTGATGGTCGAGGGCGTGGCCGACTACGCGATCTTCATGCTGGACGTCAACGGCCGCGTGGCCACCTGGAACGTCGGCGCGCAGCGCATCAAGGGCTACTCGGCCGACGACATCATCGGCCAGCACTTCTCCATCTTCTATCCGCAGGATGTCAAGGAGAGCGGCTGGCCCGAGCACGAACTGCGCGAGGCCGCCGACAAGGGCCGCTTCGTGGATACCGGATGGCGCGTGCGCAAGGACGGCTCGACCTTCTGGGCCAACGTCACCATCACCGCGGTGCGCGACGAGTCGGGCCGGCTGCTCGGTTTCGCCAAGCTCACGCGCGACATGACCGAGAGCAAGCGCTTCGAGGCGATCGAGATGGCCAACCAGCATCGCGAGGAGATCCTCGACGCCGAGCGCAACGCCCGCATCGCGGCGCAGCGCGCCACGCGCGTCAAGGACGAATTCCTGGCGACGCTGTCGCACGAACTGCGCACGCCGCTCAGCTCCATCCTCGGATGGACACAGATCCTGCTCAAGGGAATCGCCACGAGCCCGGCGGACCAGCGCCGCGCCATCGAGGTCATCGACCGCAACGCGCGCGCCCAGGTGCAGCTGATCGACGACCTGCTGGACCTGAGTCGCATCATGACGGGCAAGCTGCGGCTCGACCTGCAGCAGGTGTCCATGCTCGACGTGGTGCAGGCCGCGATCGATTCGGCCGAACCGGCCGCATCGGCCAAGGAAATCCGCCTGCGCAGCATGCTCGATCCTTCGCGCATGATGATCAACGGCGACTCCAGCCGGCTGCAGCAGGTGGTGTGGAACCTGCTGACCAACGCCATCAAGTTCACGCCACGCGGCGGCCAGGTGCAGGTGCTGCTCCAGCGCGTGAACTCGCACATCGAGCTGAGCGTGTCCGATACGGGCATCGGTATCCCGGACAGCTTCATCGGCCAGGTGTTCGACCGCTTCTCGCAGCGGGACGGCTCGAGCACGCGCGCGCATGGCGGCCTGGGCCTGGGGCTGGCCATCTGCCGGCAACTGGTCGAACTGCATGGCGGCACCATCCGCGCGAGCAGTCCCGGCGAGGGCCAGGGATCGACGTTCTCCGTCGAACTGCCGATCTCGATCATGCAGGTGGAGGCCGAGCGCGCGCGCACGCATCCCACCGCCGAACCGCACGACTCCGAAGCCGTGACGCTGCCCAGGCTCGAGGGCGTGCACGCCTTCGTGATCGACGACGAGCCGGACGCCCGCGAGCTGCTTCGGCGCCTGCTCGAGGACCAGGGGGCGGTCGTGACGTCCTTCGATTCGGCCGAGGGCGCGCTGACGGCCCTGAAGACCTCGCGGCCGACCGTCATCGTCAGCGACGTCGGCATGCCGGGGACGGACGGCTACCAGCTGATGCGCACGCTGCGCGCCAGCGAGGGGCGCGACTCGCGCATTCCGGCGCTCGCGCTGACGGCGTTCGCACGCGCCGAGGATCGCAAGCGCTCGCTCGTGGCGGGCTTCCAGGCCCATCTGGCCAAGCCCTTCGACGTCGCGGAACTGGTGCTGCTGGTGGCCGACCTGGTCGGCCGGTCCTAGCGCCGGCCGACGGGTCCGACCCGGTCCCTCAGGACGACTTCGTCGTCTTGCGCGCGGCCTTCCTGGCCGGTGCCTTCTTGGCGGCTGCCTTGTTGGCGGGCGCCTTCTTCGCCGCAGCCTTCTTGGCCGGTGCCTTCTTGGCGACAGCCTTCTTGGCTGGCGCCTTCTTCGCGGCAGCCTTCTTGGCAGGCGCCTTCTTCGCGGCAGCCTTCTTGGCGGGCGCCTTCTTCGCGGCAGCCTTCTTGGCTGGCGCCTTCTTCGCGGCGGCCTTCTTGGCGGGCGCCTTCTTCGCGGGGACCTTGCCGCCTTCCCTGCGCGCTTCCGACAGGCCGATCGCGATCGCCTGCTTGCGGCTCGTCACCTTCTTGCCGGAGCGGCCACTCTTGAGGGTGCCTTCCTTGCGTTCGTGCATCGCTGCTTCGACCTTCTCGCCGGACTTCTTGCCATACGTTGCCATACGTGTCTCCTGGGTGTAGCGACCGTGGCGGCCAGCAATCAATATTCCCGCTCGCCGATGCCGCCGGCATCGTCATGCGCAATGCGAGGATCCAGCGTGCTGGTGCGCTGCTGGCCGACCGCGTACCATGGGGCTCGCACGCAACCTGAACGCCGAATGCCCGATGCCGGAATCACGCTGACCGAAGCGCCCGCGACGCCCGCGCATCGACACGCCGCCCTGATCGCCTGCCTGGCCTTCGCCGCGGTCACGGCATTGTTCGCGCCGTTCGCCTCATCGGCCTGGCCCAACGTGCCGGCGTTCTTCCCGGCCTACCAGACCCTCACCGCGTTCTGCTACGCGCTCACCGCGTGGCTGTTGTTCGGCGACTACCGCCACGGCGGGCGGCCGTCGACGCTGGTGCTGGCCGCCGGCGCCCTGTGGACAGCGCTGATCCTGCTGGCCCAGTTGCTGTCGGTGCCCGGCATGGCGGGCCCGGCGCGCCTGATCGGCGGCGACCAGACGACGATCCACCTGTGGATGTGGTGGCACCTCGGGCCGCCGCTGTTCGCACTGCTGTTCGCCGCCGTCCACAAGCGGTTTCCCGGCCGCGCGCCCGACATCGACCAGCGCCGCACCGCCTCGACGCTGACGTTCTCCGGGGCTGCCTTCGGCTTCTTCGGCGTGCTGGTGCTGGTCACGCAATTTCATGACAGCCTGCCGGTGCTCAATCACGGCGCCGACTTCTCGCTCATCGCGACCACGGGCGTCGCGCCCTTCGTCACCTTGCTCAGCGCCGCCGCGGCGGCCGCGGTCTGGGCCGTCACGCGCGGCGGCACCGTGCTGTCGCTGTGGCTGCTCGTGTCGCTGGTGGCGCTGGTGTTCGACAACGTCATCACCATGCTGGGCGGTTATCGCAACAGCGTCGGCTGGTATGTCGGCCGCTTCGAGGCGCTCGCCTCCGCCGCGACGCTGCTGATGGCCTACCTGCACCACATCCACGAGATCGCGCGTGCGGCCGCCCGCAGCGCCTCGGCGTTGTCGGTGGAGCTCGCTGCGCGCCACCGCGCGGAGCGTGCGATGCTGCAAGGCCAGAAGCTGGAAGGACTCGGGCAGCTGACCGGTGGCGTGGCGCACGACTTCGGCAACATCCTGCAACTGCTCACCAACGAGCTCGAGCTGATCCGCCGCCGCGCCCCCGACGACTTCACGCGCGGGCGGGCCGAATCCGCACTGCGAGCGACCGCGCGCGGCACCAAGCTCACCCGTCAGCTGCTGACCTTCGCCAAGCGCCAGCCGCTGCACTTCGAGACGGTCGATCTCAATTCGCGCATCACCGACATCGCCGAGATGACCCGCGGCGCGGTCGGCCTGATGTCGCTGGAGCTGGCGCTCGCGCCCGAGCTTTGGCCCGTCGTGACCGACGCCAACGAACTCGACTCGGCCATCCTGAACCTGATCATGAACGCGCGCGACGCGATGCCCGAAGGCGGCATGCTGCGCATCGTCACCGCCAATGCGCAGGCCGCGCGCGAAGACGGCAGCACGGCCGAGTTCGTCCGCATCGACTTCGTCGATACGGGCTCGGGCATGTCGCCCGAGGTGCTGGCGCGCGCCTGGGAGCCGTTCTTCACCACCAAGCCGGCGGGCAAGGGCACGGGCCTGGGCCTGGCCACGGTCTACGGCTTCGTCACGCAGTCCGGTGGCAACGCGACGCTGGAGAGCACGCCGGGCGCGGGCACCACCGTCTCGCTCACGCTGCCCAAGGGCGCGCCGAGCGCGTTGCGCGGCGATGTCGCGGCCGACGGCAGCCAGCCGGCGAAGATCCTGTCGCTCATTCGCCGCGAGGCGGCCGACTAGTTGTGAAGAGTCAAGAAGTTCTTGCGTGAAGCAGGAAGCCGCGACATAGGTGGCAGGCAGCCGATGCCATGATGGCGTCGGTGCCAGTTGTAGAAGTGATTCCAGGCGGGCAATGCGAGCCGACGATCTTCGGAGTTCTCATAGGCTCGTCCATAGGCCCATTCACGCAGGGCCGACTGGATAAATCGCTCGGCCTTGCCGTTGGTCTGTGGTCGGAAGGCTCGAGTGAATTTCTGGGTGATGCCATTCTCGAGACAGACCTCGGCAAACGCGACCGAACGGAAGGCCGAACCGTTGTCAGTGATGACACGCTGAACGCCGATCCCAAGACGGCTCAGACGGTCAAGCGTTGCCCGCAGGAAGCTCGCAGCGCTCTGACCACGCTCATCCGGATAGATATCGGTAAAGGCAATTCGGCTGTGATCGTCCACGGCGACGAAGACAAAATCCCAACCGACACCGATGACCTGGCCGCGTCGACTGCCAGTGATTCGATGGCCGACTTTTTCAAAGCGGCCAAGCTTCTTGATGTCGATATGCAGCAAGTCACCAGGTGCCTCGTGTTCGTAGCGTTGAATGGGCTCGACAGGACGCAAATCGCTTAGCTTCGAGAGGCCAGCACGCTTGAGTACACGGCTGACGGTCGCCTTGGACACACCCATGTAGGTCGCGATGTCCGTCTGGAGCATCACTTTTCGGCGCAGCTCCACGATCGTCTGGGCAATACGTACGTCGATGGAGCGCGGTGACTTGGCTGGACGAGACGATTTGTCGAACAGCGCCTGAGCACCGCCAGACAGATAACGTGCGTGCCACTTGCGGGCGGTCACGGCGCTGACGCCTTGCTTCGCGCCAGCTTCTGATGCAGCGCAGCCACGTTCGATCATGTCTTTTACGAGTTCCAGTCGGCGAAGGTACGTCAATCGGGCATTCTTATGGGTGTTCATCCGGAGCTCCGGTTTGGTTTGACGGGGGGTTTGGCGATTCCCAGTCTCTCAAAACCACTCCGGGTGAACACCCGCAATAACCTATTGAACCTTCACAACTAGGCCTCGTCAGGCCGGCACGGCCTGGCGGATCAGGTGGTCGAAGGCGCCGAGTGCGGCCTTCGCGCCATCGCCGGTGGCGATGATGATCTGCTTGAACGGCACGGTGGTGACGTCGCCGGCCGCGAACACGCCCGGCACGGAGGTCTGGCCGCGCGCATCGACGACGATCTCGCCGTGCTTGGACAGCTCCATCGTGCCCTTGAGCCACTCGGAGTTGGGCACCAGGCCGATCTGCACGAACACGCCTTCGAGCTCGACGTGCTTGCTCTGGCCGTTCGAGCGATCGGTGTAGGTCAGGCCGTTGACCTTGCCGTCGGCGCCGGTGATCTCCGTCGTCTGGGCCTGCGTGTGGATGACGACGTTGGGCAGGCTCTTGAGCTTGTTGACCAGCACCGCGTCGGCGCGCAGCTCGGCGCCGAACTCGAGCAGCGTCACGTGGGCCACGATGCCGGCCAGGTCGATCGCGGCCTCGACGCCCGAGTTGCCGCCGCCGATCACCGCCACGCGCTTGCCCTTGAACAGCGGGCCGTCGCAGTGCGGGCAGTACGCCACGCCCTTGTTGCGGTATTCCTGCTCACCCGGCACGTTGACCTCGCGCCAGCGCGCGCCGGTCGACACGATCACGGTCTTGCTCCTGAGCGTGGCGCCGTTGTCCAGCGTCACGCCGACCAGGCCGTCGGCGCCCGCGGGCTCGAGCTTCGTGGCCCGCTGCAGGTTCATGATGTCGACCTCGTAGCGCTTGGCGTGCTGCTCCAGCGCCGCGGCGAACTTGGGCCCGTCGGTCTCCAGCACCGAGATGAAGTTCTCGATGCTCATGGTGTCCATGGTCTGTCCGCCCATGCGCTCGGCCAGCAGGCCGGTGCGGATGCCCTTGCGCGCCGCGTACACGGCCGCGGCCGCGCCGGCGGGGCCGCCGCCGACGATCAGCACGTCGAACGCGTCCTTGGTGCCGAGCTTGGCGGCGTCGCGCGCGGCCGAGCCGGTGTCCAGCTTCTTGACGATCTCGTCGACTTCCATCCGGCCCTGGCCGAAATGCTGTCCGTTGAGGTAGACCATCGGCACCGCCAGCACCTGGCGCTCCTCCACTTCCTGCTGGAACAGGCCGCCGTCGATCACCACGCTCTTGACGCGCGGGTTGAGCACGGCCAGCAGGTTCAGGGCCTGCACCACGTCCGGGCAGTTGTGGCACGTGAGGGACATGTAGGTCTCGAAGTGCAAGTCGCCTTCGAGGCCCTTGATCTGCTCGATCAGCTCCTGCTCGATCTTGGGCGGATGGCCGCCGACCTGCAGCAGGGCCAGCACGAGCGAGGTGAATTCATGGCCCATCGGGATGGCGGCGAAGCGGATGCGCTCCTCCTCGCCAGGACGGGCCAGGGTGAACGACGGCCGGCGCGCGTCCGTGCCGTCGGTCCTGAGCGTGATCTTGTCGGTCAGGGCGACGATGTCCTGCAGGAACTCGTGCATCTCCTGCGAGGACTGGCCTTCGCCCAGCGAAGCGGTGATGGTGAAAGGCAGCTTCACGCGCTCGAGGTAGGCCTTGAGCTGCGCCTTCAGGTTGTCGTCAAGCATGTGAAACTCCTTTTCCGCTCTATTGATAAGTTAGATCTTGCCGACCAGGTCGAGCGACGGGGCGATGGTCTTGGCGCCTTCGTTCCACTTGGCGGGGCAGACTTCGCCCGGGTGCGCCGCGGTGTACTGGGCGGCCTTGAGCTTGCGCAGCGTTTCCTTGACGTCGCGCGCGATCTCGTTGCTGTGGATCTCGGCCGTCTTGATGATGCCTTCGGGGTTGATGATGAAGGTGCCGCGCAGCGCCAGGCCTTCTTCCGGGATGTGCACGTCGAAGGCGTTGGTCAGCTGGTGCGTCGGGTCGCCGACCAGCGGGAACTTCGCCTTGCCCACGGCCGGCGAGGTCTCGTGCCAGACCTTGTGCGAGAAGTGCGTGTCGGTAGTGACGATGTAGACCTCGGCACCCAGCTTCTGGAACTCGGCGTAGTTGTCGGCGGCGTCTTCGACTTCGGTCGGGCAGTTGAAGGTGAAGGCGGCCGGCATGAAGATCAGCACGGACCACTTGCCCTTGAGCGTCTCGTTGCTGACGGTCACGAACTTGCCGTTGTGGAAGGCTTCGGTCTTGAAGGGCTGGACTTGCGTATTGATCAGGGACATGTTGTTTCCTCGTTGGTTGATGGTGCTGGGATGGAACGAATCATAAGCCATTGACTATCAACAATTGATCGTCAATAGCTATCACAGCGATAGGGCGCGGCGCTCCAGCTGCCGTCCTTACCCGGGCAGGCACTATGGCAAATCTATGATTCCCATGTTTTCGATAGAAGCTATCGGGTCGATAGCCATAGGCCATTTGATGTCTGTCAACGGCAAGGTCGCACGCAGGTCTAAAATGAATGAGAATGGTTCTTCTTTAGAACCTCACTCCCTTTCGAACCCACTGCCCATGTCCGGTCAAGTGCTTGCCGCCTACGGCGACCCCGCGTCGCTGGCCGTCGCCGCCCCGCTGCCGCGCGAGCGCAGCGCCGGCGTGCCGCAGGCCCAGGCGCGGACGATGGTGCCGCTGACCACGCTTGCGCGCAACGCCACCGGCACTGTCGCCGGCGTGCGGGTCGACGCGATGGGCGCCGACGGCACCCTCGATCCCGACGTCGAACGCATGGCGCTGCGCCTGATCGAGATCGGCTTCGTGCAGGGCGCGACGCTGCGCGTGATCGCCTTCGGCCAGCCGGGCAACGATCCGATCGGCGTGCGCGTGGGCGGCCGCGGCGGCGTCAGCACCTTTGCGCTGCGGCGACTGGAGGCGGCCTGCGTGTGGGTCTGGCCGGACGCCCAGCCATGAGCCACGCCCTCGTTCGCATCGAGGTCCTGCCGTGACGTCGCACGTCCTGGACAGCCGCCAGATCGCCTTGCTGGGCAATCCGAACTGCGGCAAGACCGCCCTGTTCAACCTGCTGACCGGCAGCCGCCAGAAGGTGGCCAACTACGCGGGCGTCACCGTCGAACGCAAGGAGGGCCTGCTCACGCTGCCTTCGGGCAAGCAGGTGCGCGTGCTCGACCTGCCGGGCGCCTACAGCCTGAACGCCACCAGCGCCGACGAGACCGTCACGCGCGACGTCGTCAACGGCAAGCGGGCCGGCGAGGCGCCGCCCGACCTGCTGGTCTGCGTCACCGACGCCACCAACCTGCGGCTGACGCTGCGCATCGTGATCGAGGCGCGCCGGCTCGGGCGCCCGATGCTGGTCGCGCTGAACCTGGCCGACGTCGCCCGCAAGCGCGGCATCCACATCGATGTCGGCAAGCTCGAGAGCGAGCTGGGCGTGCCCGTGGTCGAGACCGTCGCAGTGCGCACCGGCGGCGCCGAGTCGCTGATGGCCACCATCGATGCCTGGCTCGCCCGCGAGCACGAGCCCGCGAACGCGCCGGCCTCGGGCCCGGGCGTGCACCGCGACGCCGAACCGCCGCACGGTCATGTCGGCCAGGCCGCCATCGACGCCGTCATGCGCGACCACCACGAGGTGCACCGCCTGCTCGACGCCACGCTCACCGAGCCTGTGGCCAGCATTTCGCATGTCGACGACCGCCTCGACCGCGTGCTGCTGCACCCGGTGGGCGGCATGGCCATCCTCGCGGTCGTGCTGTTCCTGATGTTCCAGGCGGTGTTCAGCTGGGCCAAGTGGCCGATGGAGCACATCCAGGCCCTGATGGACGCCACCGGCCAGCTGGTCGCCCGCCACATGGACGAAGGCATGCTGCGCAGCCTGCTGGTGGACGGCGTCATCGCCGGCGCGGGCAGCGTGATCGTGTTCCTGCCACAGATCCTGATCCTGTTCCTGTTCATCCTGGCGCTCGAGGACTCCGGTTATCTGCCGCGCGCGGCCTTCCTGCTCGATCGCGTGATGGCCGGCGTGGGCCTGACGGGCCGCAGCTTCATTCCGCTGCTCTCCAGCTTTGCCTGCGCCATCCCCGGCATCATGGCCACGCGCACCATCGCCGATCCGCGCGACCGCCTCTCGACGATCCTGATCGCGCCGCTGATGACCTGCTCGGCGCGGCTGCCGGTCTACGCGCTGCTGATCGGCGCCTTCATTCCCGCGCGCACGCTGGCGCTGGGCGTCAACCTGCAGGGCCTGGTGCTGTTCGTGCTGTACATGGCCGGCATCGTCAGCGCGATGGCCGTGGCCTGGGTGCTGCAGCGCCTGGGCCGCCGCTCGGGCCCGGCGCACCACACGCTGATGATGGAGTTGCCGGCCTACCGCTGGCCCAACGCGCGCAACCTGGCGATCGGGCTGTGGGAGCGGGCGCGCATCTTCATCACGCGCGTGGGCACCATCATCCTGTCGCTGATGATCGTGCTCTGGTTCCTGTCGACCTTCCCCGGCCCCCCGCCCGGCGCCACCGGGCCGGCGATCGAATACAGCCTGGCCGGGCGCCTGGGCCACCTGCTGCAATACGTCTTCGCACCGATCGGCTTCAACTGGCAGATCGCCATCGCGCTGGTGCCGGGCCTGGCCGCGCGCGAGGTGGCCGTCGGCGCGCTGGGCACCGTCTACGCGCTGTCGGCCTCCGGCGACGCCGTCGCCGAACAGCTCTCGCCGCTGATCCAGCACAGCTGGTCGCTGCCCACTGCCTGCGCGCTGCTGGCCTGGTACGTGTTCGCGCCGCAGTGCGTGGCCACGCTGTCGGTCACCCGGCGCGAGACCGGCGGCTGGCGCCAGCCCATCATCATGGCGAGCTACCTGTTCGCCCTTGCGTACATCGCGGCCGGACTCACCTACTACGGTGTCCGCCACGTCTTCGGAGCCTGAGATGCAGACGCTGATCGCCCTCCTGATCGTGCTGGCCGCCGCCGGCTACAGCGTGTGGAAGCTGGCCCCCGCCACGTTCCGCCGCAAGCTGGCCACGCAGTCGGGCACGCTTGCGCGCGCGACGGGGGCCTCGGTCGAGACGGCCAGGCGCATCGAGATCAAGGCGATGGACGCCGCCGTCAACGCCGGCGGCTGCGGCAGCTGCGGCCCGTGCAAGGGCTGCGCGACGGGCCAGGCCAAGGACGAGGACGCCGCCTCGGCCTCCAGCCTCAGCGCTTGAGGCCCAGCAACGCCAACGCGTGACGGTGCAGCCGGCCGTTCGGGTCGGCCAGGTTGTGCAGGACGGTGAAGTGATTCGTGTTCGGGATGGTCTCGCTCACGGGCACGCTCGTCGGCCCCCACTGGTCGCGAATCAACGCCGCCTGGCGCTTGAGCTCCGAAGTCTCGTCGCCGCCCACCGCCGTCAGCAGTGGTCGGCGCGGGCGCGGGAAGAACGCCGTGCTCAGGCGCTTGACGCTCGAGGCCGTGAGCTGGATATCGTCCTTCAGGAACGGCGCATGGCGCAGCGGCTCGAGGTCGAACAGGCCGGAGATCGCCAGCGCGCCGCTCACCAGTTGCGCTGGCAGCGCGGGGTCGACGTCCTTCCAGCGGCAGCCCAGCATCATCGACGCCAGATGGCCGCCCGCCGAGTGGCCCGCCACGACGATGCGTGACGGATCGCCGCCATACAGCGCGGCGTGGCGATGCACCCAGGCCAGGCAGCGGGTCAGCTGCAGCGCGATGTGCTCGATGCTGACGGCGGGACACAGCGCGTAGTTGGGCACCACCACCATCGCGCCGTCGACGGTGAATGAGGGCGCGAGAAAGCCGTGCAGCGACTTGTCGGAGTCGCGCCAGTAGCCGCCGTGGATGAAGACCAGCACGGGCGCGTCGGCATGGGGCGTCGGGTAGATGTCCAGCGTCTCGTTGTCGCCCGGGCCGTAGCGCACGTCGCTGCGCCAGGACTCGAGCCGCTGCACCAGCGCCGTCGCGGTTTGCCAGCGCGCGCCGATCTCGACGTGCTCGGGATGGCGTGCGCGCTGGTCGTACTCGCTATCCAGCCA
>JBJMWF010000132.1:0-8208 GCA_045810265.1 Vitreoscilla sp.
GGCGATCAGCTCGCGCAGCCCCTTGATGCGCGCGAACAGGTAGCGCGCCGGGAAGGCGGCGTATTCCTTGAGCAGCCGATAGCCGGACAGGGCGCGATCCTGCACCGGCAGCAGCGCCTCGTCGTCCCCGAAGCCGCCCGGCGAGAGGGCGTCGGCGCCCAGCACGCCGGCCAGCGCATGGCGCCGCAAGGGGTCGACCACCGCGATCGCCTGGCAGCGGGCGAACAACTGCTCGTAGACGCGGTGCGCAATGCCGTCGTCGCCGGCCATGTGCAGCACGAGCTCGTCGAGCTCCAGCTGGTTGGCCAGCAGCGAGGCGCCGACCTTGAAACGCAGACGCAGGCAGGCGTTGGGCGAGACCAGGCCGGACAGCGCGGCTTGCGGCACGTCGGTGACATGCGACTGGAAGCGCGCCTGCGAGATGCGCAGCGGCCACAACCGCACGGCCTGGCCGGTGGTGAAGCGACAGGCCGTGCGTTCGCCCGGCTGCAGACGCGAGCTCATCACGCTGCCGCGCGGAACGGTCGGCCCGGCGGCCAGCGCCGGGTCATCGAGATCGGGCTCGAGTTGCGCGATCAGCATCGACGGCGTCGGCGCGAGAAAGGACGGGTAGACCAGTTCGAGCAGGTGCTGCGTGAAGCGCGCGTACTCGGCGTCCTGCTGGTAGTGCACGCGGCCGGCCAGGAAGGCGAAGCCTTCCAGCAGACGCTCCACGTAGGGGTCGACGCATTCGCCGCCGGACGTGGTCTGCTCCAGCGCAAGCCGGCCGGCGATCTTCGGATGCTCGCGCGCGAACTCCGCGGCGGCGTCTCGGATGTGCAGCAGTTCCTGGCGGTAGTAGCCGAGTAGTCGCGGATCCATGGGACTCAAGCCTTGTGCTCGACGACCTGCGTCAGGCCGCTTTCCAGATCGATCTCTGTGCGCATGAAGATCTCGAGCGGGATGGGTTGCGACCAGAGCTGGCCTTCGATGCGAAAGCCCAGCACGTTGTGGGTGTCGCCCTTGTTGCCCTCGGCCGTCACCTTGAGCGTGTGCGCGATGATGCGCGGCTCGAAGCGCAGGATCACCTCGCGCAGCACGCGCGCGAGCTCGACCAGGTCGTATTGCGAGGCCGGTCGCCCCGCCAGCGGTGGCATGCCGTAGTTGATGACCGAGCCGGAGAGCAGCGGATCGCCGTCGAAATCGATGCTCGATTGCGTGGCGTTGAACAGCCAGTTGAGGTCGCGCAAAACGTTCTCGCGCAGGCGCTGCAAGGTGGCCGAGCGATTCTCGCGGGCCTCGGTGGCGCGACCCGGCTCGTCGTCGATCAGGCGATCAAGCAACGACGGGTAGAGGCGATCGCGCGAGAGCGCTTCAGCCATCGGAGCGCGTGCTGGAATCGGCCACGCCCGCCGTCTCGGCCTCGGACGGAGCGTTCTCGACCAGGGCGGTATCGAAGCTCACCACGCGCACATCCAGCAGCGCGATTTCCGCCTGATCAGTCGTGAGCATGCGCTGGCCGACGCCGTGCCAGGCGCCGCCCGGCTGCTCGCGCCAATCGGTCGCGCGCGCCAGTCGCAAGGCGTTGTCGGTCGCGCGCTCGGTGCCGGGATAGCGCGTGGGGATCAAGGCGACGCTGGTCGCGCCGTTTTCCAGCGTCAGCGTGGCGGGCGCCCAGACGAAGTCGCGCAGGTCGGCCGGCTTCTCGATCTCGACGCGGATCAGGCGAGACACCGGCACCCAGTAGTACTTGCCGTTGATGATGGCCTCGATCACCGGCCCCAGGCGTGAATCGGCATCGGCCAGCCAGGCGAAAGGCGCATCGTCGAGCTTGCCCGAGGTGGCCGGCGCGGCCTCCAGCGCACCGGCCCGCAGTTCGGCGGCGGCGTCGGGCCGCCCTTCGGCGTCCACGCGCAAGGCCTCGATCATCCGCGCGAGCCAGTCCTGCGGCGCGCCCAGAACCAGCGGCGAGCGCTTGCCGTCGAAGACGTCGCGGCGCAGCGCCTCGCAGCGCAGGGCCTCGCGGTAGGTCTCCACCATCGGCTTGGACGGCGGATCGAGCTCCAGCAGCACGTCCAGCTGCGTGCCCGCCTTCATCCACTCGCCCTGCACGCAATAGAGCTGGAACAGGAAGATGCGCAGGTCCGAACGCTGCGGCTGCTTCTGGATCATCTTGCGAAGATCGTCGAAGTGCGCCAGCGGGTCGGCCGAGGAAAACTGCATCGCGAGGTCGATGGACGCCATGGACTTTTCACCCCAGGGAAAAAGCAACGCCGGCCAAGGTGACCGGCGCCTGCAAGGATTGGAGTCTTCGAGCATCGTGCAGCGGCCGGGAGAACCGGAGGGATGCGCGATGCACGAAGACGGCCGACCCGGGACAGGATCGGCCTCGCACGAACTCAGTCCTTCGAGTTCTCGGCGATGTTCCAGTTCATCGACGGCTTGTCGCCGGCGCTGCCGTCCTTCTTCTGCTCGATGTAGTCGACCTTGACCGCCGCGAAGTTCAGCGTGACGTTCTCCGTCAGCCTGTCCTCGCCGCCCGAGCCACCGGTCGACACCGAGGTCACCAGCACCTCGGTCATCGTGATCTTGAGGTATTCGAGCGGCTTCTCGCCGGCCTTGCGCACGGTCAGCAGCGCGTTGTCGTAGTGTTTGCCGTTGCAGGCGCCCAGCATCAGGTCGGGCGAGGACTTGTCGATGTACTTGGTGAACGACAGGTCCTGCACGTTGGCCTTGCCGGCGCCGGCGCCGCCACCGACGTGGGCGGAGCCGGAGTTCGACACGCCCCAGCTCCAGGCCAGGACGTCGATCTCGCCCGCATGCGTCTTGTCGACCGACTCGCCCTTGAGGCTGGCGATCTTGATGAACATGTCCATTGCCATTTTTGTGCTCCTGATAACCATCCCGACCGCGCAGGCCAGGATTCGCCCCTGTTGGGACTACGCCCCGCAGGGCAGACTCATCGCCCCTCGACCTGCGGACGGCGCTGGCGCCGGCCGCGGTCGGAAGGCTTCAGGCCGCCTTGCTGGAAGGCAGCTTGGACACCAGACGCAGGGAGATGCTCATCCCTTCGAGCTGGTAGTGCGGCTTGAGGAAGAACTTGGACGTGTAGTAGCCCGGATTGCCTTCGACTTCCTCGACGATCACTTCGGCTGCCGACAGGGGCTTCTGCGCCTGGATCAGCTGGCCGGCGCTCTCAGGATTGGAGACCACGTAGTTGCCGATCCAGTCGCTCAGGAAGCGCTGCATGGAGCTGGCGCTGGAGAACGAGCCGACCTTGTCGCGCACCATGCACTTGAGGTAGTGCGCGAAGCGCGAGGACGCGAACAGGTACGGCAGGCGCGCAGCCAGGTTGGCGTTGGCGGTGGCGTCCGGATCGTCGTACTCGGCGGGCTTTTGCAGCGATTGCGCGCCGATGAAGGCCGCGAAGTCGCTGTTCTTGCGGTGCACCAGCGGCATGAAGCCGTTCTTGGCGAGCTCGGCCTCGCGGCGGTCGGAGATGGCGATCTCGGTCGGGCACTTCATGTCCACGCCGCCGTCGTCGGTCGGGAACGAATGCACCGGCAGGTTGGGCACCGAGCCGCCGGACTCGACGCCGCGGATCGTGGTGCACCAGCCATACAGCTTGAAGGCGCGCGTGATGTTGGTGGCCATCGCGTAGGCGGAGTTGGCCCACACGTAGCGGTTGTGATCGGCGCCTTCGACTTCTTCCTCGAAGTCGAACGCATCGACCGGGTTGGTCTTGGCGCCATACGGCAGGCGAGCCAGGAAGCGCGGCATCGCCAGGCCGATGTAGCGCGAATCCTCGGACTCGCGCAGCGAGCGCCAGGCGGCGTACTCGGAGTTCTCGAAGATCTTGGTCAGGTCGCGCGGGTTCGACAGCTCGCGCCACGAATCCATCTGCAGCGTGGTGGGCGAGGCGCCGGCAATGAACGGGGCATGCGCCGCGGCGGCGATCTTGGCCATCTCGCCCAGCAGCTCGACGTCGACCGGGCTGTGGTCGAAGTGGTAGTCGCCGACCAGGCAGCCGTAGGGGTTGCCGCCCAGCTGGCCGAATTCCTCTTCGTAGACCTTCTTGAAGATGGGGCTCTGGTCCCAGGCCGTGCCCTTGTAGCGCTTGAGCGTCTTGTGCAGCTCGCCCTTGGTGATGTTCATCACCCGGATCTTGAGCATCTCGTCGGTCTCGGTGTTGTTGACGAGATGATGGAGACCGCGCCAGGCGCCTTCGAGCTTGGTGAATTCGGCGTGGTGCAGGATCAGGTTGACCTGCTCGGACAGCTTCTTGTCCAGCGCCGCGATCAGGCCTTCGATGGTGTTGTAGACGTCGCTGGAGACCAGCGCCGTGTCGGCCAGCGCCTGCTGGGCCAGCGTGTGCACGGCGTTCTCGACGGCGGACTTGGCCT
This sequence comes from Vitreoscilla sp., assembly GCA_045810265.1. Taxonomy (GTDB): domain Bacteria; phylum Pseudomonadota; class Gammaproteobacteria; order Burkholderiales; family Burkholderiaceae_C; genus Scleromatobacter. The sequence goes on from JBJMWF010000132.1 coordinate 4,383, forward strand.
GGTCGGTCTTGGGCTTGAATTCCTTCTGCAGCAACGCAGCGAAATCGTCGAATTCGGCCATCGCGCCAGCGGCGGCGGACGAATCTTGTTGGGTGGTCATCGGTGGACTCCTCGGGATCTCTGGACTGTTCGGTGGACGCTCGAAGCGGGCGCGGCGCTTATTCGGCCGGCGCGTCGGTGGGCTTGGGCGCCGCGGCGAGCGACTTGAGCAGCTCGGGGTTCTTCAGCACGTTGCCGAGGAGTTCCTCCGCGCCAACCTTGCCGTCCATGTAGGTCAGCAGATCCTTGAGCTGGGTGCGCGCTTCGAGCAGGTTGTTGAGCGCGCCGACCTTCCTGGCGACCGCCTCGGGCGAGAAGTCGGACATGTTCTCGAATGTGATGTCGACGCTCAGGTTGCCTTCGCCGGTGAGGGTGTTGGGCACGGCGAACGCCACGCGCGGCTTCATCGACTTCAGGCGCTCGTCGAAGTTGTCGACGTCGATCTCCAGGAACTTGCGGTCGGCGACCGGCGCCAGCGGCTCGGCCGGCTTGCCCGACAGGTCGGCCATCACGCCCATCACGAACGGGATCTGCATCTTCTTGTTCGAACCGTACAGCTCGACGTCGTACTCGATCTGCACGCGCGGCGCACGGTTGCGGGCGATGAACTTCTGGCTGCTACCTGACATGACGTTTCTCTCCTGGGAAAATTCGGTGACTGCTACGAGTCAGATTCGGGTTCTTCGAGGGAGATGCCTCCCAGCATCTCGATGCGATCACGCGAGTCGGGCATCAATTCCTTGACGATCGCGTTGAAGTCCATCTGAAGAAGCTTGACCGCGCGGTCGACGAACATCGGGGCCGGGCTGCTGGGCTCCGACTTGCGCAAGAAAGCTGCGACCTGCTGCAGGATTCTGACCGCATCGGCGCGCGAAGCCAAGCCGCCTGAACGGGGGGATTTCCCGGCTCCCGGAGCACCCCCTAGTTCGACGGAATCGCCTTCGGAAGCGTCGCCGGCGGCATCGCCCGCCTCGGCAGCGGCCTCGGCGTCCTGCGCGGAGTAGAACTCGCCGACGCGGCGCATCGTCTGCTGCAGCAGGTCGAGGTTGGGGCGCTGGCCGCTGCGGTCGACGAACAACTTGACGATCGCCTGGATGGATGCCTGGCCGCTCGCGACGGCGTCGCGCTTTTGCTGGTTGGCGGCCGCATCGCCGGTCTTCCACGCAGCCGCGAGCAAGCCCGCCGGTGGCGCGCTCTGGCCCGCGGGCGGCGTCATGCGACCGAGCACGTAGTCGAGGTCTCGCACCGTGAAGCGGCCCACCTCGCGTGATTCGACGATGGCCGTTCCGCGCAGCGTGCGCAGCAAGGCTTCGGTGGCCGGGGAGCCGTAAGCCTGCGCAGGATCGGGCGACAGGTTGGCGAGCACGTTCAGGCGTTCGATCGGATCGTCGCCCTCGTCGCGATCGAGCATCGGGTACAGACTCTCCCAGAACGTCTCGAGCAGCGTCGCGATCAGCTTCAGTCCGTCGGCCAGCCCGGGCAGGCCGCGGTTGGCGAGCTCGGCCCGCGTGAGCCAGGCGGCGACGCGCAAGTCCTTGGTCTTGCCCAGCGTCTCGGTCGCCATCTCGACCACCTTACGCCAGTTCGGCTCCTCGGCGCCGACCAGCTCCTGCGTGGACGGATCGATCGTGCCGGGCGTGCCCGCGGCGAAGCGATCGAGCTCGGCGACGGCGGAATACTCCAGATCGGTGCCGGCCGGTTCGCTGTCGTCCACCGGACGCGAGAGAGCGTCGATATCGATCACTAGGAAGTTTCTCCAGGGACTGGGCCACTGCTGCCTACCGAGCAGCTTGCGGGCAAGTGTAGGCGGACGCTGCGGCGTGAAACATTACGGCGAGCTACAGCCGAGGGTATGTCCTCAGGACGGCGATCGTGGCGCGAGGAGGAAATCACAACAGGTCCGTCAGCGACGACGGCGGCGGCGGCGCGGCGGGCGCGATCATCTCGACGAACGACGCGGCCGGCGGCAGCGCCGCGAAGCTCATGCCGCGCGCGGGCACATCCGGCGAGCCCGCGGTGTGGAAGCAGACGCGCGGACGCGCCGGATCCGCGGGCGCGCTCGGGGGCAAGGACAGCGACTCCATCATGCGGTCGAAGTCGGCCACCGGCAACGTCGGGGTGAGACCCGCGAGCGCGGCGTCCTCGATGGCCAGCCAGGCGTGTGCTTCGGCACTCAGCGCCGCGGGCGAGATGGCGCCGGTATCAAGGAAGGCCAGCGTCAACGGAAAGTAGCGGCCGACGCGATCGACGCTCGCAAAGAACAGCCCGCGCCAGCCGACGGGCCCGCAGACGCCGGGGGCGACCTGGAAGCGCCAGATCGGCGCCGACAGGTAGTGCTCCAGCCAGCGCGCACCGAGCGCTTCGCGCGACGCCTGCATGCCTTGCTGCAGCCAGTCGTCCCACACGGAGGTGAACTCCCACGGCAGCCGCCGAGTGACGAAGTCGCCCTCGCTGGGAAGCTTGCCGTAGAACCCGCCGCCGGCCATGAGCTGGTCTTTCGCGCGCTCTTAGCCGGGGCAGCGGAACTGCGCGAGTTCGGCCAGGCGCATCGGATTGCGCACGCTGCCCGAACGCAACTCGAACCAGACCCGCTTGCCGGCCTCTTCGTAGCTGACGCTCTGGCGCTCCGGGGTGCCGCCCTCCACCTTGCCGGCGTCGACGAAGCGGAACAGCGCCCACGGGCCGTCGAAGATCAGAGGCGCGGTCGACGGCTTGCCGCCGATCACCAGCGTGAGCCGGATCTGGCTGGCCGGACTCAGGCTGGGCCAGTTCAGGCGCGCGGCGCCGTTGGTGCCCGGCTTCATGGACGTCACCTGGCCATCGACGGACAGCTGCACGTCGGACACGCCGTCGTCCACGCGCTGCAGCAGCAGGTCCAGCGAAGCGACCGGGTTGGCCGCACCGCCGGGAAAGAACGCATCGCGGATCACCGAGGCGCGCTGGAAGTTGGCGATCGCCGCGGGCGGCAGCGCCTCGACGCCCTCGGCCAGCTGGATCGGTTTCCAGACCGGGCCGTTCATGTCCACCATGCCGACGAGCTTGGTCTTGGCGAAGCCGTCGATCACGCCGTTGGGCGCGAACAGCTTGGCGAAGTCCCCCAGCGGCACTTCCTTGGCAGCGGTCTTGAGGAACGGGTAGCGCCCTTCGACGGCCGCCTTGCAGAAGCCGCCGACCTCGCCCGCGGCCGCCGCCTTCACCGCGGCCGCCCCAGCGCCGGCCGACTGCGCACCGCTGCGCGAGATCAGGCCATTGAGCAGGTTGCTGATGGGCGGCGGCATGCGGTCGGCCTCGCTCTTGATGCGGGCCACGATCAGGGCATCCGAGGTGGCCGGCGCGCCGCGCTTGATCGCCTCGTCGGTGGCGCGCAGCTGCACCTCGTATTCCTTCAACACGCCCAGGGTCGCGTCGAGGGGCACCGGCTGGCCGGGCGGCCCGGCGACGACGCGCTGCAGCTGCTCGAAGTGCGCATCGACCACGGCTTCAGGCTTGGCAGCCGGCTGCGCGCTCGCAGCGGGCGCGCCCATCAGCTTGTCCGCCGTGCTGCGCATCGCGGCAGTGGCCTTGTCCAGCAGGCCAGAGGCCACGGCCTCGGCGGACTTGTCGTTGCCACTGGCGAGCTTGGTCTCCCTGGCCACGCCATTGAGCAGCAGCTTGAGCGGCGAGTCGGGCGCCGACAGCAGCGTGATGGTCTGGATGCTGCCCTGCAGGCTGGACGAGGGAATCAGCCGCAGGTCGCCCAGCAGCGCATCCCAGGTCTTGATGTACTCGTTCAGGTACAGCTGCTGCA
>JBJMWF010000133.1:0-3973 GCA_045810265.1 Vitreoscilla sp.
CAAAGCTCGTCGATGAGCGCGCCTGCAGCGTCGCAAGCCTTGGCGACCGCCGCGAAGGGCAGCTCGAGAATGCCCGTTGCGACCTTGTTGGCGGTCGACAGGGTGGTTTCGACCCCCTCGACCACAGCATGGGCACCTGTCGAGATCGCGCCGCCGACATCCGCGACGGCCGTCGAGATGCCGTCCTTCAGCGACTCGTAGACCGAGCCGTCATGCGCGGCCGGCGGCGGAGCGGCAGGCGCCATCGGCGAACTCGTTGCCGGGCTCGGCGACGGCGGCGCATGCTCGGAGGCGGCGAGCGCATTCATCGCCTGCGGGCTCAGCGTCACGGTCGTGCTCGGCGTGTCGGGCAGCTTGGCCACGGGTGCGGTCGGCGCGACGGGCGCGGCGGCAGCCACCGCGGTGGCCGCCTTGGACGGCGTCGTCGAGAGCGGCAGGTTGAGGGTGGGGGTGACCATGGGCATTGCTTGCACTCCTTTGCGCCGCCCCAGTCTAGGTTGGGCCGGCGCGCGCGACGCCTCGATCAGAGCCCCGAATCGGGCGCTTTCCCGCCGCCGCTGCACGGTGCCGCACCGCCGAGACCAGAGATGCCGCCGCATGCCGCCCTTGTTCGAGGCTTGAGCCGCCCGCGAACTGGCCAAAATCCCGGCAGAGCCGTTCATGTCCGGCCGACGACAAGGATCCAAGGGATGGAAAAAGACACTCACTCCGAAAGCGCGTCCGTGCGCCGCCGCATCGCCTTGCTGGGCATCGTCTGCCTCGCACTGGCGTTGTGTGCCGGCGTGCGCGTGACGCAGCTCGAGGGCTTCTCGGTCCTCGCGATCGTCTGCATCGCGCTGGGCCTGGGCGCCTCGGCGCTCGCCGCGTCGCTGTACCGGTACCTCTCGCGCTCGCTGCAGCCGCTGCAGGCGGGCGTGCAGGCGATGAAGAACGGCGACCTGTCGTGCCGCATCGACATCGCCAGCCGCGACGAGTTCGGCGCCATCGCGGCCTCGCTGGACGACATGAATGCCAACATGTCGGCGTTGGTGGCAGACATCCGTAGCGAAGCGACCTTCGTGTCGCAGGCCAGCGAGTCGCTCGCCGCCGGCACGAGCGAGCTGGCGCAACGCACCGAGCGACAGGCCGCGAGCCTGGAGCAGACCTCGGCCAGCGTCCAGGATCTCAGCGGCTCGGTCAGGCAGAACGCACTCGATGCGCGCGCGGTGGAACAGCTCGCAAGCCGGGTGCATCAGATGGCCGAATCGGGCGGCGGTCGCATGCGCGAGGCCGTCCAGACCATGCACGCGATCCGCACCAGCTCGCAGCGCGTGCACGACATCATCGGCGTGATCGACGGCATCGCCTTCCAGACCAACATCCTGGCCCTGAACGCGGCCGTCGAGGCGGCGCGCGCGGGCGAGAACGGCCGTGGCTTCGCCGTGGTGGCCGCCGAAGTGCGCACGCTCGCCCTGCGCAGCAGCGGGGCGGCGCAGGAGATCAAGTCGCTGATCGCGACCTCCAGCGAGCAGGTCGCCTCGGGCGCGTCGCGCATCGACGAGGTCGGCGAACTGCTGGCCAGCGTCGTCGCCGGCATCGGGGAGGTGGCCGGCAACGTGCGCGCGATCACCTCGGCTGCCGAGACGCAGAGCACCAGCCTGAGCCAGATGTCGGAGGCCATCCGCGGCCTGGACGACATCACGCAGGAGAACGCGACGATGGTGGAACGCACCTCGTCGGCGTCGTCGGGCCTGGGCGAGCGCGCGCACAAGCTGGCGCTGACCGTGAGCCGCTTCCGTCTGCGCCAGGGCACGGCCGACGAGGCGCACGCGCTGGTGAGCAAGGCCGTGGCACTGTACAAGCGCCGCGGCGCCGCCTGCCTGTCCGAGATCACCGACGCGGCCAACGGCTTCGCCGACCGCGACATGTACGTGTTCGCCTGGGATCGGCAGCTCGTCTATCACGCGTTCGCCGGCAAGCCGCACAACCTGCGCAAGACGGCGGCGCAGATCCTGGGCACCGACGTCTCGCAACTGACACGTGACGTGTGGGCCGCCGCCGCGGAGGGTGGCGGCTGGGTCGACTACGACTTCCTGAATCCGACGACGGGCCAGGTCGCGCCCAAGACCTCGTTCGTGGTGCCGGTCAGCGACAACCTGGTGCTGGGCTGCGGCGTCTACAAGACCGTGCAGCGGCACTGAGCGCGCCGCGGGCGGCCCGGTCTCAATGCACCTTGGCGACCGCCGTGTCGCCGTGCTGGTAGCGGGTCGGCAGGTCGCACTTCTGCACGCCGTTGGCCACCGTGCGGCAGCCTTCGATGCTGTAGGCGGGGCCGCCGTGCATGTCGGCCACGACCTCGTCGCGGCTGCGCTCCTGGCCCGTCCTGACGTCGCACAGCTGGACGCCGTTGGCGTTGGTCCGGCAGCCGGTGGACGCGTCGGCCTTGGCGTGGATCTCGGAGACGACCTCGTCGCGGCTGCGCTCCTGGCCAGTGGTGACGTCGCACTTCTGGACGCCGTTGGCGACGGTGCGGCAGCTGTCCGCGGCGAACGCGCCGGAGCTGCAGAAGACAAGGGCGAGGGCGGCGGAGGTGAGCAGGTGACGGGCTTGCATGGCGGTCTCTTTCTGGTGAGGTCGGGAGCGCGTCGCGCGGCATCGGTGGCCGCGTCGGCGCGTCGGGGTGGACTCACTGTACGAAGAGGCGCCTGCCGGAAAAACCAGCGGCCTTGCAATTCACTATTGCTGAAAACCGGGGTCCAGGGGCATTGCGTGACCCTGCTGTGCGCCGGCCCGCACCATGACAGGCCGGCATCGGGGCAACTCAGGCCGCCTTGGGCGCCAGGTGGCTGCTCGGGGTCGACCGCATGATCGCCAGTTCGTCGTCGTTCATGTCGACGCCGACGTCGCCGAACAAGGGCGTGCTGAGGTAGCGCTCGCCCGTGTCGGGCAGCATGCACAGCACCACCGAGCCAGCCGGTGCGTTCTTGCACACTTCCAGCGCGCCGGCGAAGGTGGCGCCGCTGGAGGTGCCGACGAACAGGCCTTCCTTCTGCGCCAGCTGCCGGCTCCAGTGCATGGCGTCGGCGCCGCTGACGGTGATCACGCGCTCGATCAGGTCGGAAGCGACGGCGTCGCGCGTCAGCTTGCCGATGAAGTCGGGGCTCCAGCCTTGCAGCGGATGCGGCTTCCACGAGGGGTGGCTCGCGGTGGCGGTGCCGTCGGGGTTGCTCTGCTGCGGCTGGCCGCTGGTCAGCATCGGAGCGTCGGATGGCTCGCAGACCACGATCCTGGTCTCCGGCCGCTCCTGCGCGAGCACGCGCGAGACGCCACGCAGAGTGCCGCCGGTGCCGAAGCCGGTGACCCAGTAGTCGAGCCGGTGGCCGGCGAAGTCGTCGACGATCTCGCGCGCCGTGGTGCGCGAGTGCATGTCCGCGTTGGCCTCGTTCTCGAACTGGCGCGTCAGGAACCAGCCGTGCGCCGCGGCGAGTTCGGCCGCCTTGCGCACCATGCCGGTGCCGCGTTCGGCCGCAGGCGTCAGGATCACCTTGGCGCCGAGGAAGCGCATCAGCTTGCGGCGCTCGACGCTGAAGCTCTCGGCCATCGTCACCACCAGGGGGTAGCCCTTCTGGGCGCACACCATCGCCAGCCCGATGCCGGTGTTGCCGCTGGTGGCCTCAACGACGGTCTGGCCCGGCTTGAGTTCGCCGCTGCGCTCGGCGGCCTCGATCACGCCCAGCGCGAGGCGATCCTTGACCGAGCCCAGCGGGTTGAAGGCCTCGACCTTGACCCACAGCTCGACGCTCGGCGGCGCGAGCTTGTTGATGCGCACGACCGGCGTGCGGCCGACGGTTTCGAGGATGTTGGCGTAGCGGGTCATGGGGCCTCCTGGAATGGCCTTCGATCGTAGCGCCGATCCCCAGCTTGCGGCGCGGGGCTCCCGCGTTCAAGGAACTCAGGGCGCCCTGGCGAGCGAATCGCGCATGACCACCGTCGG
>JBJMWF010000134.1:0-4856 GCA_045810265.1 Vitreoscilla sp.
CTTGCCGCCGAGCTGCTCGATCAGGCCGTCGTAGCGGCCCCCGCCGCACACCGTGCCCTGCGAGCCCAGCTGGCCCGTGATCCACTCGAACACGGTCAGGTTGTAGTAGTCCAGGCCGCGCACCAGGCGCGGGTTGATGCGGTACTCGAGGCCGACGGCGTCCAGCACCGCGCGCACGGCGTCGAAATGCGCCATGGTCTCGGGCCCGAGGAACGCCATCAGCTTGGGCGCCGCGTCGATCATCTCCTGCATCGCCGGGTTCTTGCTGTCCAGGATGCGCAGCGGATTGGTCAACAGGCGGCGCCGCGAGTCTTCGTCGAGCTGAGTGGCGTTGGCCTCGAAATAACCGACCAGCGCAGCGCGGTGCGCGGCACGTTCGGCCGGCTGGCCCAGGCTGTTGATCTCGAGGCGGATGTGCTCGCCCTCCTTCAGGCCCAGCTCGCGCAGCAGCGCGCGCGTCAGCAGGATCTGTTCGGCGTCCGTGTCGGGGCCGGCGAAGCCGAGCGCCTCGACGTCGAGCTGGTGGAACTGGCGATAGCGGCCCTTCTGCGGGCGCTCGTGGCGAAACAGCGGGCCGGTGGACCACAGGCGCAGCGGCCCGTTGTACAGCGCGTTGTGCTCGATCACGGCGCGCACGATGCCGGCGGTGAACTCGGGTCGCAGCGTCAGCTTGTCGCCGTTCATCGAGTCCTCGAAGGAGTACATCTCCTTTTCGACGATGTCGGTCACCTCGCCGATGCCGCGCACGAACAGCGAGGTCGGCTCGACGATCGGCGTCATCAGGTTCTGGTAGCCATAGCGCTGCAGCACCGAGCGCGCGGTGGCCTCGAACCACTGCCACATGTTGGACGTGGGCAGCGTCTCGCTCGCCTTGCGCGGCACCGACGCCGGAAAGATGTCGTTCATGCCTTTGACGGCACGCAGGATTTCAGCCATGAGCAATGCGGATCGTGCGGCCCGTTGCGCGGCCGCATGTTTTTTGGAAGAGGAACGTCGGGCGAGGCTACCGGAGCTTCAATGCGCTGCGGTTACCGTGCCATAGCGGCGTTCGATATATTGCTCGACGATGGCTCGGAACTCGCCGGCGATGTTGTCGCCGCGCAGCGTCAGCACGCGTTCGCCGTCGATGTAGACCGGCGCGGACGGGGCCTCGCCGGTGCCGGGCAGGCTGATGCCGATGTCGGCATGCTTGCTCTCGCCCGGGCCGTTGACGATGCAGCCCATCACGGCCACCTTCATGCCTTCGACGCCGGGGAATCGATCGCGCCAGATCGGCATCTGCGAGCGCAGGAAATCGTCGATCTGCTTGGTCAGGTCCTGGAACACCGTGCTGGTGGTGCGGCCGCAGCCCGGGCAGGCCGTGACGCTGGGATTGAAATGGCGCAGGCCGAGAGACTGCAGGATCTCGAGCGCCACCACCACCTCCTGCGTGCGGGCTTCGCCGGGCTGCGGCGTGAGCGAGACGCGGATGGTGTCGCCGATCCCTTCCTGCAGCAGCACCGACAGCGCCGCGGCCGAGGCCACGGTGCCCTTGGCGCCCATGCCCGCCTCGGTCAGGCCCAGGTGCAGCGCGTGGTCCGTGCGCTGGGCCAGGCCACGGTAGACCGCGATCAGGTCTTGCACCGCGCTCATCTTGCAGCTGAGCAGGATCTGGTTCGGATCGAGACCGACGTCACGCGCCGCCTGGGCCGATTCCAGCGCCGAACGCACCAGCGCCTCGTACATGATCTGCTTGAGTTCCCACGGCTTCGAACGTTTCGCGTTGGCGTCCATCAACGCCTTGAGCAGCTCCTGGTCGAGGCTGCCCCAGTTGACGCCGATGCGCACCGGCTTGTCGTACTTGCAAGCCACCTCGACCATCTGCGCGAACTGGCGGTCGCCCTTCTCGCCGCGGCCGACGTTGCCCGGGTTGATGCGGTACTTCGACAGCGCCTCGGCACAGGCCGGGTACTCGGTCAGCAGGCGGTGGCCGTTGTAGTGGAAGTCGCCCACCAGCGGCACGTTGATGTTCATCCGGTCCAGCTGCTCGCGGATGTGCGGCACGGCGGCCGCCGCCTCGGGCGTGTTGACCGTGATGCGCACCAGCTCCGAGCCGGCGAGCGCGAGTTCCTTGACCTGGATCGCCGTCTCGATCACCTGCACCGTGTCGGTGTTGGTCATGGACTGCACGCGCACCGGGGCGTCGCCACCCACGGTGACGACATGGTTGCCCCAGGCCACGCGCGCCTGGCGCGTGCGACGCACGGCAGGCGCGGTCTCGGCGATGGGTTCGCCATCCAGCAGCGTGCCGGCGTCGGAGAGGGTGGAGGCGGAGTCGTTCATGGCTTGCTGGCTCGTCGGAAAGGTCACTTCACCTCGAGACGGGCGACGTTGTCGCGCGTCCAGGGCGTCAGGTCCACATTGTCGCCGCGCAGCTTCAAACGCGTGCCGCCGGCGTTGCCGATCTTCACGCGCATCGGCAAGGCGCCGTCCAGGCCCACCGACTCGCCGGCGAGCACGGTGCGCGACAGCAGCGTGTGCCCCTGCGCGTCGACGACCTCGACCCACGAATCGGCGGTGGCGATGACCTGCAGCGGAATGCTGGGCGCGCCTGCGGCGTGCGCCAGCACCTCGTCGACGCCCTGGGCGGCGCTCGCCGGCACGGCAGCCGACGCCGCCGGCGATGGCGCGGACGCGGCAGCGGCCGGCACCGAGGCGGCCGGGGTCGGCGCCGAAACGGCGCTGGCGCCCGACAGCTCGACGGGCGCGGCCGGGGCGGCCAGCGGAGTCGTCACAGCGGCCGCCGAAGCGGCATCGGCCGGGGCGCTCGCGGCCGGCGAACTTTCAAACGCCGCCTTCACCCGCGTCACCCAGGCGGTCGGCACGAAAAGCATCGCCAGCGCGGCCACGATCAGGACGACCACGAAGATGATCACCGGCCGCATCCCGGACGGCAGTTCGAACCCGCCACTGCCGTGCCCGTCGCGGAAAGGCGTGTTGATGCCTTCGGTGACGCGCTCGAGCGTGTTGCGTTCGTGCTGCGGCAGCAGCGCCAGCACGGGTTTGGGATCGATCCTGAGCACTCGGCAAGCCGCCTGCGCCAGCGCCCGCTCGAAGGTCGGGCCCTGCAGTTCCTCGTGGCGGTCGTTCTCGAGCGCCTCGAGGCGGCGCAGCGGGATCTTGAGCATCGCGGCGAGCGAGGCCAGATCGATGCCCTGGGCCTCGCGGGCGTCGCGGATCAGCGCGCCGGCGGTCGGCGGCCCGGATTGCGAGGGCAGTTGGCTGGCCGGGCCGAAGCGGCTGGCCGCTGCAGCAGGCTCGGAGGACGCGCCGACACCCTCGGCATCCGCATCCGCGAACGAGGAAGGCCGTGCCGGTCCCGGCGTCAGCTCGTCAGTCATCGAACTTGCCCTTCTCGTACTGCGTGGCCTCCGGAGAATCCGGGAAGCGTTCGCGCAGCTGGGCGCCCATGGCCTTGACCTGCTCGGCCTGGCCGAGCTTGTGCTCGATGCGGGCGGCCAGCCACAGCGTCTGCGCGCTCGCCAGTTCCTGCCGGCCGTTGACGCGGCGGATGTAGAAGCGCGCGCGCTCGTACTGCCCGCTGCGGTAGAGCACCTCGGTGAGGTTGACGGCGATGGTCGGATTGGCCGGGTCGAGTTCGTAGGCGCGCGACAGCGTGCGCTCGGCGTCCTGGGACTTGCCGGCGCGCGCCTGGCAGACGCCTTCGACAAGCATGGTGCGCGAGGCCGAGCGATAGCCGGGCTCTGCGATCGCCCGCTTGAAATTGGCGTCGGCTTCGTCGAAGCGGCGCTGCTGGCACAGGGTCCAGCCATAGTTGTGCATCAGGTCGCCATCGTGGGGCGCCAGTTGCATCGCACGGTGGAAGCTGTCGTCGGCCTTGTCGTTGTCGCCGAGTGCCGCGTAGATCAGCCCGCGCAGGCCATAGGCGGCGGGCGTGTCGGGCTTGGCCTGCAGCGCCTGCTTGACTTGGTCCAGCGCGTCGGCCGGCTGGTTGCGGCCCAGGTAGGCCTGCGCCAGCTCCATGCGGGTGTTGTACAGGCGGTCGGCGTTGGTCTGGTCGGACGCCGTCTTGATGTCGTTGTCGTTGTTGGCGTGGTACGGCGACTTCGGCGGGGCGCCGGTGGTCACGCACCCCGCCAGGCCGGTGCCCAGCACCGCCGCCGCAAGCGCGGCCCTCATCCAACGCGACACTCTGGCTGGCCCGAAGACGAGATGCATGCGATGGAGGCTCACTGCTTGTTGGTGGGAGGAACGACGGACTTGTTCGGGCTGGACGGCGGCGCCGCGACGATCGGAATGGACCGGGTCATGCGGCGCTGGGCATCGGTGCGATCCTGCACCTCGCCCGCGAGTTGACCACAGGCCGCGTCGATGTCGTCGCCGCGCGTCTTGCGGATGGTGGTGACCAGGCCGGCCTCGAGCAGCACCTCGCCGAAGGCGAGGACGCGCGCGTTCGACGAGCGCTTCAGGCCCGATTCGGGAAACGGATTGAACGGGATCAGGTTGAACTTGACCGGCAGCCGGTTCTTGACGAGATTGACCAGCTGCCTGGCTTGTGCCGGGGAGTCGTTGACGCCGTCCAGCATGCAGTACTCCATCGTGATGAAGTCGCGCGGTGCGGCCTCGAGGTAGCGTTCGCACGCCGACAGCAGCTCGTCGATCGGATACTTGCGGTTGATCGGCACCAGTTGGTCGCGCAGCGCGTCGTCGGGCGCATGCAGCGACACCGCCAGCGCCACCGGGCAGTCCTCGCGCAGGCGGTCGATCATGGGCACCACGCCCGAGGTGGACACCGTCACGCGACGGCGCGACAGGCCATAGCCGTGGTCGTCGAGCATCATGCGCAGCGCGGGCAC
>JBJMWF010000135.1:0-5509 GCA_045810265.1 Vitreoscilla sp.
CCTCAACGGCTTCGTGGCCGCCGCGGGCCTGACGGTGCTGTACCTGATGCTGCACACGCTGTACCGCGAGTACGCGGGCAGCCCGGGCGTGGGCTGGGCGGTCACGAGCTACCTGCTGGTGTCGGCGATCGCCGCCGCGCTGTGCGGCCGGCTGGGCGACCTGCTGGGCCGCCGCTTCATGGTGCTGGTCGTGCTGGCCCTGGCCAGCGTCGGCGCCCTGGCGAGCGCCTTCCTGCCGTCGCTGGCGGGGCTCGTGCTGGGTTGTGCATTGCAGGGCGTGGCGGGTTCGCTGATGCCGCTGTCGATCGGCATGGCGCGCGAGCACCTGCCGCCCGAACGCGTGCCGGTGGCGCTGGGCATCCTGTCGTGCGCCGGCATGTTCGGCGCCGGCGTCGCCTTCGTGCTGGCCGGCCTGGTCATCGAGCACTTCGCGTCGCATGGCGGGTTCGTGCTCAAGTGCGTCATCTCCATCGCCGCGTTCGCGGCCGTCGCGCTCGTCGTGCCGCGGCCGCGCCACCCGCCGGGCTCGCTCGAGGGCGTGGACCTGGTGCGCGGCATCCTGTTCGCGCCGGCGCTGGCGGTGGCGCTGCTGGCCTTGCAATCCGCGCGGGAACGAGGCTGGAGCGACGTGCGAGTGCTGGGCGGCTTCGCGGCGGCGGGGCTGCTGTTCGCGTACTGGGCGCGCCACCAGGCGCTGCAGGCCCGGCCGCTGATCAACGTGCGCATGCTGGCGCAACGCCGCCTGGCGCTGACGAATCTCGCGATGATCTTTCTCGCGCTCGGGGCGATCCAGCAGGGCCAGATGCTGTCGCTGCTGTTGCAGCAACCGTCCTGGACCGGCATCGGCCTGGGCTTGTCGCCGAGCGCGATGGGCTGGCTGATGCTGCCGCTCAATTCGCTGACCATCGTCGTCAGCCCGTTGGCAGGCCGCGTGGGCAAGCGCATCGGCGACCAGCGCGTGGCCCTGGTCGGTGCCGGCGCCTGCCTCGCGGCCTGGCTGGCGATGCTGGCCTGGCATGCGACGCTGATGCAACTGGTGGCGGCCGCAGTGTGCTGCACGGTCGGCTACGGCTTGCTGATGCCGGCGCTGTACAACCTCATCGCGCGCGCCTCGCCGATCGAGAACGCCAGCGAGGCCGCGGGCGTCAACGCCGTGTGCCTGGCGGCCTTCATGGCGGTGGGATCGCAGCTGCTGTTCGGCCTGCTGGGCAGCCAGACGGTGCACGACGCGGCGCATGGCGCATACAGCTATCCCGGCGAGGGCGCGTTCAAGCTGGCGTTCGCCTACCTGGTCGCGATGTGCGCCTGCTGCCTGGCCGTCCTGCTCGTGCTCGGACGGCGACCGGCCGCGGGCGTAGTGACGCCGCGCGGCCTGCCGGCGGACGCAGCGCGATGAGCGCCGCCCTCGTGCGCAGCGAGCGGCAGGGCGGCGTCGCGCTGCTGACGCTTGCCAATCCGCCGGTCAACAGCCTGAGCCACCCAGCTCGCCTGGCGCTGTGGCGCGCCCTGGCGGCGGCCGACGAGGATCCCGCGGTCGATGCCATCGTGCTGACCGGCGCCGATCGCGGCTTCTGCGCCGGCGGGGAGCTCGGCGAGCTGCATTCGCCGCGGCAGCAGGAGTGGCCAGGCATCTCCAGCCATCTGTTGCCGCGCATCGAGGCCTGCACCAAGCCGGTGGTGGCGGCGATGCACGGCTTCGCGGTGGGCGGCGGACTGGAGCTGGCACTGGCCTGCCACTACCGCGTCGCCGACCGGCGCACGCGCATCGCGCTGCCCGAGATCCGGCACGGCGTGTTGCCGCCCAGCGGCTCGCAGCGCATGCCGCGCGCGATCGGCGTGGCGCGCGCCCTGGCCCTGATCGTCAGTGCCAGCACCGTCGCCGCCGAGGTCTATGCGGACACGCCGCTGTTCGATGCGCTGTGCGTCGATGACGTGGTGGCCGCGTCGTTCGAATTCCTGGCCGCGCTCGATCGGGCCGGTCCTCCGGGCGGCGCGTTGCTGCGGCACCGGCCCCTGTCCAAGGCCGATGCGCGCGCGCCGCTGGCGTCCTGGCGTGAGCGCCTGGCCGTCATGCCGGACGCCAGCGACGCGATGCGGCGTTGCGTCGACGCCGTCGAATGCGCCGTCGAGGCGGTCGACTTCGATGCCGGCCTCGCCGAGGCCAAGCGCATGCACGACGAATTGAGCCGGCAGCGGGCGCGCCCATGAACGAGTGCGCCGGCCGTTTCCCTTTCACGCCCTTGTCCACGAGTCCACGACCATGAGAAGAGCCGCCATCGTCTCCCCCTTGCGCACGGCCGTCGGCGCCTTCGGCGGCAGCCTCAAATCGCTGCCGGCCGACCAGCTGGCCTGCACCATCCTGAAGGCGCTGGTCGAACGCAGCGGCATCGATCCGGCGCGCATCGACGACGTCGTGATGGCGCAGTCCTACAGCAGCAGCGAGGCGCCTTGCCTCGGGCGCTATGCGGCGCTCGAGGCCGGCCTGCCGATCGAGGTGCCCGGCATGACGCTGGACCGCCGTTGCGGCTCGGGCCTGCAGGCCGTCATCGACGCGGCCATGCAGGTGCAGACGGGCGCAGCCGACGTGGTGGTCGCGGCTGGCGTCGAGAGCATGAGCAACATCGAGTACTACAGCACCGACATGCGCTGGGGCTCGCGCGCCGGTTCGGTGACCCTGCACGACCGCCTGCAGCGCGGACGCGAGCGCTCGCAGCCGCAAGGCCGCTTCGGCGTCATCTCCGGCATGCCCGAGACCGCCGAGAACCTGGCCCGTGACCACGACATCGCGCGCGAAGCGTCGGACGCCTTCGCGGTGCGCAGCCATGCGCGCGCGGCCGCGGCCTGGCGCGACGGCAAGTTCGCCGACGAACTGGTTCGCGTGCCGGTGCCGCAGAAGAAGGGCGACGCGCTGGTCTTCGAACGCGACGAGGGCATCCGCGCGGAGACCTCGATGGAGACGCTGGCCCGGCTCAAACCGCTGCTGGCCGGCGGCAGCGTGACCGCGGGCAATTCCAGCCAGCAGAACGACGCCGCGGCCGCCTGCCTGGTGGTCGCCGAGGACAAGCTGTCCGAGCTGAAGCTGCAGCCGATGGCCTGGGTCGTCGGCTGGGCGGCGGCGGGCTGCGAACCCTCGCGCATGGGCATCGGGCCGGTTCCCGCCGTGCGCAAACTGTTCGCCCGCACCGGGTTGTCGTTCGACCAGATGGACCTGGTGGAACTGAACGAGGCCTTCGCGGCGCAGGTGCTGGCGGTGCTCAAGGAATGGGGCTGGAACGACCCCGACCGGCTCAACGTGAACGGCGGTGGCCTCTCGCTGGGGCACCCGATCGGCGCCACCGGCGGTCGCATCCTCGCGACCGTGCTGCACGAGCTCAAGCGGCGGCAAGGGCGCTACGCGCTCGAGACCATGTGCATCGGCGGCGGGCAGGGCCTGGCCGCGGTGTTCGAACGCGCGAGCTGAACCCGAACCATCCGGTGCCGAAGGCGCCACCCCTTCGAATCGACGACGGATCTGCCCATGACCTCATCGCAAACTCCCCGCCACTGGCTCATCACGGGCGTCTCCAGCGGCTTCGGCCTGCACCTGGCGCAGGCGGCGCTTGACCGCGGCGACGTGGTGGTCGGAACGGTGCGCCAGCCGGCGCAGGCCGACCGCTTCGAGGACCTGTGCCCCGGCCGGGCCCATGCGGTGCTGCTGGACGTCACCCACGGCGCCGACATCGCGCCCGCGGTGCAACGGGCACTCGCTCGCGCCGGCCACATCGACGTGCTCGTCAACAACGCGGGCTACGGGCTGTTCGGCGCCGTCGAGGAAGTGTCGGACGCCGAGGCCCGGGCGGTGATGGAGACCAATTTCTTCGGCGCGCTGGCCGTCACGCGCGCGCTGCTGCCGCACCTGCGCGAGCGCCGTGCCGGCCACATCTTCAACGTGTCGTCGGTGGCGGGCGTGATCGGCTTTGCGGGCGGCGGGCTCTACTCGGCCTCCAAGTTCGCGCTCGAGGGCCTGACGGAGGCGCTGGCGGCGGAACTGGCGACGTTCGGCATCCGCGTGACGCTGGTCGAGCCCGGCGGATTTCGCACCAGCTTCAGCGGCGGCTCGCTGCGCATGGCCGAACGCGTGATCGACGACTACGCCGGCACGCTGGCGGCCAAGACGCGCGCGTCCATGGGCCGCTACGCCGGCCATGAACCGGGCGATCCGGCCAAGGCCGCCCTGGCCATCATCGCCGCGCTGGAGGCCACGCAGGAGCCGCTGCGACTGGTGCTGGGCGCGGACGCGGTCAGCATGGTGCGCCGCGCCCTGGGCACCGTGCTCGCGCAGGTGGACGAATGGGAACCCTTGTCCGTCGCCACCGCGCTGGACACGCCCTGAGCCTCAGGCGCCGCATCGCACACCGCAGGGAGCATCGTCATGCCGACCGACCTTCACACCGCGGCGGCCGATGCCGCCCACGCCGAACGCGAGAAGCGTGTCGCCGCCCGTCTGGCCGACCTGCTCGCCAACGACCCCGAGTTCCGCGCCGCGATGCCATTGGCCGAAGTCCAGGCGGCGATCGAGCAGCCGGGCGTGCCGCTGTCGCGCATCCTGGCCACGATCATGGAAGGCTACGCCGACCGTCCGGCACTCGGACAGCGCGCCCACGAGCTGGTCACCGACGCGCAGACAGGCCGGCGCACCCGGCAGCTGCTGCCGCGATTCGAGACCATCAGCTATCGCCAGGCCTGGTCGCGCGTGCAGGCGCTGGCCAGTGCCTGGTGCCACGACCCTGCCGCACCGCTGCACGCGGGCGACATGGTCTGCGTGCTGGGCTTTGCCGGCATAGCCTACGCCGTCCTCGACCTGGCCTGCATCCACCTGGGCATCGTCTGCGTGCCGCTGCAGACCAACGCGCCGATCGCGCAGCTGGTGCGCATCATCGAGGAGACGCAGCCCCGCCTGCTGGCCACCAGCATGGACTGTCTGGACACCGCCGTCGACTGTGCGCTGGCCGCCGACCGGCCCGCCCGCCTGCTGGTGATCGACCATGCACCGGAGGACGACGATCATCGGGACAGGTTCGCCGCCGCCTTGCAGCGAGTCGCCGGTCACGCGCAACCCGTGTCCCTCGAACCGCTCGGGGTCCTCGAGCAGCGCGGGCAATCGCTGCCAGCCGCGCCGGCCTTCGTCGCCCCCGAGGGCGAGGATCCGCTGGCCACGATCTTCTACACCTCGGGCAGCACGGGTTCGCCCAAGGGAGCGATGTACACCGAGCGCATGTTCCGTTCGCCGTGGGTGCGGGGCAGCGCCGTGCCCTTGATCTGCCTGAACTACATGCCGCTGAACCACAGCTTCGGGCGCAGCTGGCTGGGACGCATCCTCGCCAGCGGTGGCACCTGCCATTTCACGGCCCGCAGCGACCTGTCGATGCTGTTCGAGGACCTGGCGCTGGTGCGCCCGACCACGCTCAACCTGGTGCCGCGCATCTGCGAGATGGTGTTCCACCAGTACCAGGGCCTGCTGGCGCGGCAG
>JBJMWF010000136.1:0-6632 GCA_045810265.1 Vitreoscilla sp.
ACCATGCCCACTCCCGTTCCGCCGCCCGAGTCCTCGCCCGGCGACGCGTCGCCCCGCTCGCTGACGCTGATCCGCAACGAGGCCGACCTGGCCGCGCTGCCGGCCTCCGAGCGCATCCGCTACCGGCTGGTGGGCGCCGACTGCCGTTTCCACGCCAACGACAACATCTCCGAGTTCGTGCGGCCCGGCGAGACCGAGGAGCTCAAGGCCGAGGTGGCGCAGCACATGCAGGCGGTGCTGCGGGCGCTGGTGATCGACACCGACTCCGACCACAACACGCAGGAAACCGCGCAGCGCGTGGCCAAGATGTTCGTCGACGAGGTGTTCCGCGGCCGCTACCAGCCCATGCCGGCGGTCACCGAATTCCCCAACGTCACGCGGCTGAACGAGCTGATGATCGTCGGCCCGATCTCGGTGCGCAGCGCCTGCTCGCACCACATGTGCCCGATCCTGGGCCGCATCTGGATCGGCGTGCTGCCCAACGAGCACTCGAACCTGATCGGCCTGTCCAAGTACTCGCGCATCGTCGACTGGATCATGACGCGCCCGCAGATCCAGGAAGAAGCGGTCACCATGCTGGCCAACGTGCTGCAGGAGCGCGTCAAGCCCGACGGGCTGGCCATCGTGATGGAGGCCGACCACTTCTGCATGCAGTGGCGCGGCGTCAAGGATCTCGATTCGGCGATGACCAACAGCGTGATGCGCGGCGCCTTCCTGAAGGATCCGCACCTGCGCCGCGAGTTCCTGTCGCTGCTGTCGAAGAAGACTGCCTGAACGCCGGAGCGCCCCATGCTGGTACGACTGATGTATGCGAGCCGCGCGGCCACCAACCTCGACAACGAGGAAGTGGCGGCCATCCTGCGCAAGTCCCGCGCCACCAACGCGCGCGAAGGCCTCACCGGCGCGCTGTGCCTGTGCAACAGCGGACGCCTGTTCATCCAGGTGCTCGAAGGCGGGCGCAATGCGGTGAGCAAGCGCTACAACCGCATCGTGGCCGACCCGCGCCATACCGACGTCACGCTGCTGCAGTACGAGGAGATCGACGAGCGCCGATTCGCGGGCTGGTCCATGGGACAGGTCAACATGGCGCGGCTCAACCCCGGCCTGATCCTGAAGTACTCGGAGCTGGGCAACCTTGACCCCTGGTCCGTGCCCGGCGAAGCCACCGCGGCGCTGTTCGACGAGATGATCGCCACCGCGGCCATCATGGGCCAGCCCTGATTCATCAGGTCCGGGCGGCGTGACCGTTCACGCGCGCCGGGCGGCCGGGCTCATCCATCGATACTCAGACCCGGCCAGCCGAGCGAAACCCCAGCGGCGATGCGATCAGGCGCGTCGGCACCTGGTGGATCGCCTTGTTGTACAGGTCCACCGCATCGTTGAAGCCCTGGCGAGCGAACTGGATGCGCGGCTCGGCCTCGCGCCAGGCCGCGAGCGCGGCGGCGAGCTCCGGTCCCCGGTCGGACTCGTGGATCAGCGCCGGCTGCAATTCGATCAGCGCGCGCAGGCGGCTGGCCGGCGACGCCAGGCCAGCCTCGGCTGTGACCCACAAGGAGACGTCCGCGATGCGGGCCCGGGCCTGGCGCACGCCATCGGCCGCCGCGCGCTGCTTCGCATCGGCATCGGCCAAGGCCTGCAACGTCGCGGCCTCGGCAGCCAGCGGCTCGCGCACCGCGTCCGCCACCGCCGCCATCGCCTCGCTGCGCTTGACCAGCGCCGCCACGATCTGCTCCCACGCCGAGATGATGGCCGCGCGCAGTCGCACCATGCGGTTGTAGGCGCCCACCACCCAGGCAAGCAACACGGCCAGCAGCACCAGCTGGAACAGCCAATGCGAGGTCATGCGCTGGGAGCCGTTTGTCCGGAGGATGCCGCGACGAAGCCGGCGTAGCCGGCGGCGCGCAGCTTGCAGGCCGGGCACTGGCCGCAGCCGTAGCCCCAGTCGTGCCGGCTGCCGCGTTCGCCCAGGTAGCAGGTGTGCGTCTTCTCCACGATGATGTCGTTGAGCACCGCGCCGCCGAGCGAGTCGGTCAAGGACCAGGTCTGCGCCTTGGTCAGGAACATCAGCGGCGTCTCGATGGTCATCGGCGTGGCCAGGCCCAGGCTGAGGGCGACCTGCATGGCCTTGAGCGTGTTGTCGCGGCAATCGGGATAGCCGGAGAAATCGGTCTCGCACATGCCGCCCACCAGCACCGAGGCGCCGCGCCGATAGGCGATGGTGGCGGCGAAGCCGAGGAACAGCAGGTTGCGGCCGGGCACGAAGGTGTTGGGCAGGCCGTTGGCTTCGAACTCGATCGCGCGATCGGAGGTGAGCGCGGTGTCGGACACCTGGCCCAGCAGCGCCAGGTCCAGCAGATGGTCGCCGCCCAGGCGCGCGGCCCAGTCGGGATTCAGCGCGGCGAGCGCCTCGCGCACGCCGGCGCGGCAATCGAGCTCGATGCGGTGGCGCTGGCCGTAGTCGAAGCCGACCGTCTCCACCCGCGCGTAACGCGCGAGGGCCCAGGCCAGGCAGGCAGTGGAATCCTGGCCACCGGAAAACAGCACCAGGGCGCTGCGGGGATCGATCATGGGAAGTCAGTCAATGCAAATGGAGAGCCGCAAGCATAGTCGCTGCGCGCCGCGGCTGCCGGCAGTCCGCCGCCGCGCTCCCCCATGCGCAGGGTCACCAGTTGGGGTACGCGCGGGTGGCGCCAACGCCTCCCAGCGCTACCATGCGCGCTTCCAGGGAGAAACAACAATGTCCAAGATCACGCTGCGGCGGCGCCATGCCACGCTCGCGGCGAGCGCCAGCACGCTCGCCATCCTCCTGCTCGCCGGATGCGGCGGGGGCACCGACGGCGGCGTCGTGCCCGACAAGGGAACCTCCACCAGCCTGCGCATGTCGTGCCTGAGCACCTGCGTGCAGTCTGACACCGCGTCGACCGGGCAGATGGAGGCGCACTTCACGCTCGTGGACAACGGCAAGAAGGCGCAGGCCCAGGCCGGGTTCTTCGACGGTTTCACGGTGGGGTACAACGTGGAGCTCAACGGCGACTCGCTGTATTTCGTGCAGGGCGGCGTCGCGACGCGGATGGGCCTGCCCATCAGCCCGGGCGCCGGCATCAAGGTGCACGACGCTCTGCCGTTCAGCCCGTACGTGATGGATTTTCCGCAGTTGCCCGCCACCGAGGTCGCCGGGCAATTCGAGCTGCGCCGAGCTGGCCAGACCTACGTCAGCCAAGCCAGCCTGCCGCCGCCGTTCAGCATCGTTGCACCGGCCGACAACACCACGGTCAGCAAGTCCTCCAACGCCGTGCCGCTGCAGCTCGACTCCGCGCAGCCGCAGGCCACGTGGACGGTGGAGAACTCGCAGTGCCGCGACACCAGCAACGTCCTGCACGTGCAGGTGGGCAACGGCATCATCTCGGCTTTCTCCACCGACGACGGCCGCAGCGTGCAGTTCCACGCCGCCGACTTCATGGCCTCGCTGCAGTTCGACGACGCCAATGGCGCACGCCTGCCATTGGCCAGCTGCGTCTTCATCCTGCAGGCCGCCGTCACGCACGGCGGGACCTTGGCCGACGGCTTCGCGATCGGCTCCAGCGTTTCCGGCGTGCAGCTGCGCCAGGTGACCGTCACGGCCAAGTAGGCGCCGCGCGCCCGCGGTTCAGCCGCGGATCTCGCCCTCGCCCAGCACGATCCACTTCTGCGACGTCAACCCCTCCAGGCCCACCGGGCCGCGGGCGTGGAACTTGTCGGTGGAAATGCCGATCTCGGCGCCAAGTCCGTACTCGAAACCGTCGGCGAAGCGCGTGCTGGCGTTGACCATCACGCTGGCCGAATCGACCTCGCGCAGGAAGCGCATCGCGTTCGGATGGTCGGTGGTGAGGATGGCGTCCGTATGGTGCGAGCCATGGCGGTTGATGTGGGCGATGGCCTGATCGAGCGAGTCGACCACGGCGATGCTGACGATGGGCGCCAGGTACTCCTCGCCCCAATCGCTTTCCTGCGCCGGCACCAGCCGGGCGCCGGGCACGTCCTTCAACGCGGCCAGCGCCCGCGCGTCGCCGCGGATCTCGACGCCCTTGGCCGCGAACACCGCGCCGATGCGCGGCAGGAACGCCGCGGCCTGCGCCGCGTGCACCACGAGCGACTCGGTCGCGTTGCAGGGGCTGTACTTCTGCGTCTTGGCGTTGTCGGTCACGCGCACCGCCAGCTCGAGGTCGACGCGCTCGTCGACGTAGGTGTGGCAGTTGCCGTCCAGGTGCTTGATGACGGGCACGCGGGCCTCGCGCGCGACGCGCTCGATCAGGCCCTTGCCGCCGCGCGGGATGATGACGTCGACGAACTCGGGCATGGCGATCAGCCGGCCGACGGCGGCGCGGTCGGTCGTTTCCACCAGCTGCACCGCCGTCTCCGGCAGTCCCGCGTCGGCCAGCGCGCGCTGCACGCAGCGCCACAGCGCGACGTTGGAGCGGATCGCCTCCGAGCCGCCGCGCAGGATGCAGGCGTTGCCGCTCTTGATGGCCAGCGAAGCGGCCTCGATCGTGACGTTGGGGCGGCTCTCGTAGATCATGCCGAACACCCCCAGCGGCACGCGCATGCGGCCCACGCGGATGCCGCTGGGACGCTGGGTGACGCCGGTGATCTCGCCGATCGGGTCGGGCATCTCGGCCAGCTGCAGGCAGCCTTCGACGACCGTGGACAAGGCATGAGCGTCCAGGCGCAGGCGATCGAGCAGCGGGCCGGAAAGGCCGTTGTCGGACGCGGCGCGCAGATCCTGCGCGTTGGCCGTCTCGAGCTCGGGCGCGGCCTCGCGCAGCCGCGACGCCAGCGCACGCAGGGCGGCGTCCCGCCTGGCGCGCGGCGCGGCGGCCATGCGCGCGGCGGCGGCGCGGGCGGCGGCGCCCAGCGCGGTCAGGGTGGCGACGATGTCCTTCTCGGTCATGGGCCGATTGACCGCCAGGCGCCAAGTCCTCCACGCAGGCGGAGATTTCGCGCCTCGACGAGTGTGGGATCGCCGCGACGGCGGCTGTCCGACCTCGGCGCCGGCTCGTTAAGATTTGCCGCCCGCCCGGAAAAGGCGACGCTTTGGTCGCGGCGGGGGAAGGCGCAGGGGAGGACTCGGCGCCGACTTCCATCCAACATCACACCCACCCCATGAAGCAAATCATCGCCCTGGCCGCGCTGGCCGTCTCCGCGCTCGCCCCCACGCTGGCACACGCCGGCCTGGACTCCGACAACCCGGTCCACCCGCTGATCGGCCTGGCGCTGACCGGCGGCGGCGACAAGCTGGCGTCCGTCGAATTCGAAAACGGCGGCTCCCGCAGCGTGACCGCCGGCGGCCTGGTGCAGGTCTATGGCGGCATCGAGTTCCACGAGAAGGGCTCGCCCTTCGGCGTGCAGGCCACCATCGGCTACCACTTCGACAACACCAGCGCCGAGAACGGCACGCAACGCTTCGACCGCTTCCCGCTGGAAGTGATCGGGCTGTTCAATGTGACGCCGAAGTTCCGCCTCGGTGCCGGCGTGCGCTACGCCTCGGGCGCCAAGCTGCACACCGACGGAGCCGGCCAGATCGACAACGGCAATGGCGGCGGCGACTTCAACTTCAAGTCGCAGCTGGGCGGCATCCTGATGGGCGAGTGGCTGATCACGCCGTCCATGGGCGTGCAGATCCGCTACGTCAACGAGTCCTACAAGTACAACGGCGTCTCGATCGACGGCAGCCACGGCGGCCTGGGCTTCAACTACTACTTCTGAGGGCCGCGACGGCCGACCAGCCACAGGGATCGTCCGCGCTTCAGCGGCGGCGGCGACCTCGAGGCCAGCCACCGGGGCGCTGGCCTGACGGCGATCTACTGGCGCCGTCCCGCGACCGCGCGGCTTGGCCGCGCCGTGCGCTTCACTCCTCGGCCACCTTCTTCTTGGCGGCCGTCTTCTTGGCCGCCGGCACCTTGGCCGCGCGCGGTTCGAATTCGAAGTTCACCTTGCCTTCCTTCTTGTCGTAGGCGAGGAAGGCCTTGAACTTGCGGCGCGTCTTGTTGGAGACGAAGTTCTCCATCAGGTCGGTCTTGCCGGTGGCCAGCAGCTTGGCCATGTTCTCGCGCGAGACCGGCTGCTGCAGGATGATCTTGCCGCTCTTGAAGTCGCAGGTGACGTGCGCGCCCACCGAGTGCTCGCACACGTAGGAGCTGCCGTATTCGAAGACGCGGCCGGCGTCCTTCGGGCACGGTCCGAGCGACTCCTGGTCGGAGAAGTCCACCGGCTCGCCGTCGCCCTCCTTGGCCTCTTCGCCGAAGTCGAACTCGAGCTTCCAGTTCCTGATCTCGTCGTCGTAGGCCAGCTTGAGCTCCGCCGTGAACGGCCAGCCCGCCTTGGAGCGGAAGCCGTCCAGCGGGCCGATCTTCTTGTCGCGCAGGAACTGCTCGACCTCGGCGATCTCGAACGCGCGGCCGGCCGGGATCTTGGTGATCGAGAATTCGCAGCTGCCCTCGCCGTCGCCCTTGGGGCCCTGGCAGGTATAGCGCCGGTAGTTTTCCTTGACGATGCCGCCGCAGTTGGGGCACGGCGTCTTGAGCGTCGCGTAGTCGCCCGGGATGGTGTCGCGGTCGTATTCCTTGGCCTTCTTGACGATGCGCTCGGCCATCTGC
>JBJMWF010000137.1:0-15040 GCA_045810265.1 Vitreoscilla sp.
CTCGCGCGACGTCTGCCTGATCCCGGAGTCGGCGCATGGCACCAACCCGGCCTCCGCGCAGATGGTGGGCATGAAGGTGGTGGTGGTCAAGTGCACCGCCGCGGGCGAGGTCGACATGGCCGACCTCCAGGCCAAGTGCATCGCGCACAAGGATGACCTCGCGGCGATGATGATCACCTACCCGTCCACGTATGGCGTGTTCGAGCCGGGCGTCAAGGCCCTGTGCGCGCTGGTGCACCAGTACGGCGGCCGCGTGTATGTCGACGGCGCCAACATGAACGCGATGGTGGGCATCGCGGCGCCGGGCCAGTTCGGCGGCGACGTCAGCCACCTGAACCTGCACAAGACCTTCCGCATCCCGCACGGCGGCGGCGGACCTGGCGTCGGCCCGGTCTGCGTGGTCGAGGACCTGGTGCCCTTCCTGCCGGCGCATCGCGCAGGCGGACTGGGCGTGGAATCGCCGGCCCGCGTGGGCGCCGTCTCGGCCGCGCCGCTGGGCAACGCGGCGGTGCTGCCCATCAGCTGGATGTACGTGCGCATGATGGGCGCGGCCGGCCTGAAGCAGGCCACCGAGACCGCGATCCTGAACGCCAACTACATCGCGGCACGGCTGTCCGGGCACTACGACATCCACTTCAGCGGTGGCATCGCCGGCGTCAAGGGCGGCGGTGTCGCGCACGAGTGCATCCTCGACCTGCGCCCGTTGAAGGACTCGTCGGGCATCAGCGCCGAGGACGTGGCCAAACGGCTGATCGACTACGGCTTCCACGCGCCCACGCTGTCGTTCCCGGTCGCCGGCACGCTGATGGTCGAGCCCACCGAGAGCGAGCCGCTGGTCGAGCTGGACCGCTTCTGCGACGCCATGATCGCCATCCGCGAGGAGATCTCGAAAGTCGAACAGGGCCGCTGGCCGCGCGAGGACAACCCGCTGAAGAACGCGCCCCACACGGCACAGGCCTTGCTGAAGTCCGAGTGGCCTCATGCGTACACGCGCGAGGACGCCGCCTATCCGGTGGCGGCGCTGCGCCTGGGCAAGTACTGGTCGCCGGTCGGTCGCGTCGACAACGTCTACGGCGATCGCAACCTGTTCTGCAGCTGCGTGCCGATGAGCGAGTTCGCCGAGGCCGCATAAATGGTGCCCCCACGCTCCCGCTGGTCGCTGCCCCCCAAGGGGGCCGTTCGGATCGGCCCGGATGTGATCCTCGCTTCCCTTGTCTTGGGTGGCCCTGCGGGCGGCAGCGCTTCGCGCAATTAGGAGAACGGCGCACCCATGGCAGTCTCGGTTTTCGACCTCTTCAAGATCGGCATCGGCCCGTCCAGCTCCCACACGGTGGGCCCGATGCGGGCGGCGCGCATGTTCTCCAATCGCCTGCAGCACGAGGGGCTGCTGGAGCGCACGGTGCGCGTGAAGGCGGACCTGTACGGCTCGCTGGGCGCCACCGGCAAGGGCCACGGCAGCGACAAGGCGGTGCTGCTGGGCCTGCATGGCCACGAACCTGACACCGTCGACATCGACCGCGTGCCGCTGGAGCTCGACGGCATGCGGGCCAACCGGCAGCTGCTGCTGGGCGGCAGCCACCTCATCTCGTTCGACGAGCGCACCGACCTCGTCATGCACCGCCGGGAGACCCTGCCCTTCCACGCCAACGGCATGCGCTTCACGGCGTTCGACGCCGCCGGCAACGAGCTCGAGAACCGCGTGTACTACTCGGTGGGCGGCGGCTTCGTCGTCAGCGACGAGGTGGCTGCCGACGGCACGAAGCAAAAGACGATCGCGCCCGATACCACCGTCCTGCCCTACCCCTTCCACAGCGGCGACGACCTGCTGAGACTGACCACCGAGCACCAGATCAGCATCGCCGAGCTGATGCGCCGCAACGAGCGCCATTGGCGCAGCGACGACGAGGTGCACGCCGGCCTGATGAAGATCTGGCAGGTGATGCAGGAGTGCGTGCAGCGCGGCTGCCGGACGGAAGGCATCCTGCCGGGCGGCTTCAAGGTCAAGCGGCGGGCGGCCGGCCTGTACCAGGCCTTGACGCTCAATCCCGAGGCCGCGATGCGCGACCCGCTGATGGTGATGGACTGGGTCAACCTCTACGCGCTGGCCGTCAACGAGGAGAACGCCGCCGGCGGCCGGGTCGTGACCGCGCCCACCAACGGTGCCGCGGGCATCGTCCCCGCCGTCCTGCACTACTACACGCGTTTCGTGCCGGGTGCCAACGACCGCGGCGTCGTCGACTTCATGCTGACGGCGGCGGCGATCGGCATCCTCTACAAGGAGAACGCATCGATCTCCGGTGCCGAGGTCGGCTGCCAGGGCGAAGTGGGCGTGGCGTGCTCGATGGCCGCCGCCGGCCTGGCCGCCGTCATGGGCGGCACGCCCGCCCAGGTGGAAAACGCCGCCGAGATCGGCATGGAGCACCACCTGGGCCTGACCTGCGACCCGGTGGGCGGCCTGGTGCAGATCCCCTGCATCGAGCGCAACGCCATCGCGTCGGTCAAGGCCATCAACGCGGCGCGCATGGCGCTGCGCGGCGACGGCACGCACCACGTGAGCCTGGACAAGGTCATCAAGACCATGCGCGAGACCGGCGCCGACATGCAGACCAAGTACAAGGAAACGGCGCGTGGCGGCCTGGCTGTCAACATCGTCGAGTGCTGAGGCCAGACGCGCGACGCTGGCCTGCGTGCCCGCTCCCAAGCCTTCCCTCGCGCTGGCGCTTGCGATCGCCCTGATCCTGGCCGCCTGCGCCTCCGCACCGCAGCCCGGCACCGCGCTGGACGAGGTGCGCGTCGATTCGCGTGGCGCGGACCCCGGCGGCGGCGCCTGCGGAGATTTCGCGCTGACCGCCGCCCAGGCGCGCTACTTCCTGGCGCGCTCCGTGGTGGTCACCGAACGCCAGCTGCATGATGGCTGGGACGTGGTGCCCTGCTACGTGCGCGGCACGGCGCGTTCGAGCAGCGGCGTCTGGCGCTGGGAGATCCGCGCCGGTGGTACGGCCACGCTCGAGACGCCGTCCGGCGCCACGGAACTGCGCGC
Organism: Vitreoscilla sp.; assembly: GCA_045810265.1. Taxonomy (GTDB): domain Bacteria; phylum Pseudomonadota; class Gammaproteobacteria; order Burkholderiales; family Burkholderiaceae_C; genus Scleromatobacter. Next base: position 3,041 of record JBJMWF010000137.1, read on the forward strand.
CTGCAGCGACTGCGACGCCGTCCTGCGTGGCACGCGTGCCCGCACGCCCAAGCCCTGAATCGCCGCCTGCTGTGGATGCGGAAAGGCCACCGGCCGCGAAACACTCGCAACCGGTGGCCCTTGGATGAGCTGACGGCGAATCAGGCCATCACCGAGTCGGCCTCCGGCTCGGAGTCGGGCTGCGAATCCGGCGCCTTGGCCTGCGGCGGGATCATGGACAGCTCCTCCGGCGGCCCGCCGTCCTGGATGGGTCGCACGAAGGCCAGGATCATGAAGCCCAGCATGCCCAGCAGGCCCATCGCCGCCCAGCCACGATGGTAGGCGTTGGCCTTGGCGTACGACCAGCAAGCCGCCACGCTGAGCGCAATCGCCACCGCCATCACGCCGGCGACGCCGGGCATCGGCACGCCGCTGATCATCAGCACGATGCCGACCAGGCCGGACAGCACCGCGCCGATGATGGCACCACGCGAACCACTGTCCAGGCGCGTCTTGAAGAAGCCGACCCACTGCTCGATGTAGGCGTAGATCACCGGCACCACCACCAGCGTCAGCAGGGTCGAGGTGATGACGCCGCCGATGATGGCGCGGCCCATCGGCGCCTGCAGCTCGCCGCCTTCGTCGAGCGCCAGCGCCAGCGGGAACATGCCGAACACCATGGCCGCCGTCGTCATGATGATGGGGCGCATCCGGATCTGGCCGGCACTCAGCACCGCCTCGGCCAGCGTCGCGCCGGCCTTGCGGGCGTGGTTGGCGAAGTCGACCAGCAGGATGGCGTTCTTGGTCACCAGGCCCATCAGCATGATCAGGCCGATCAGCGAGAACAGGTTGATGGTGGAGTGGAAAGCCTTGAGCGAGATCATCACGCCGATCAGCGACAGCGGCAGCGAGGCCATGATGGCCAGCGGCTGCAGGAAGCTGCCGAACTGGCTGGCCAGCACGATGTAGATGAAGATCAGCGCCAGGCCCAGCGCGCTGCCGATGTTGCCGAAGATGTCGTCCTGGTTCTGCGCGTCGCCGCCGATGTCGAAGCGGTAGCCGGGCGGCAGCACGGTCGCCTTGATGATCTTGTCGATGTCGGCGTTGACCTGGCCGACCGTGCGGCCGGACTTCACGTCGACGCCGGCATACACCGCCTGGCGGCGCTGCAGGTCCTGGCGCTTGATGACGTCGGGATTGGTGACGGGGTCGATCGTCGCGACGCTTTCCAGCGGCACCGGCGTGCCGTCGGCCGAGAAGGCCACCGGCAGCTTGTTCAGCTGCGCGACGCTCTCGCGGCTGGCCTGCGGCAGGCGCAGCTGCACCTCCACCTGCTGGCCGTCGGGCGTCGTCCAGTACGTCGACACGTCGCCCTGCACGTAGGCGCGCAGGCTGCCGGCCAGCTGCTGCGGCGTGATGCCCAGCTGGCGCGCGGCGTCGGGACGCACGCGCACGGCGTACGCGGGCAGGCCGGGCTTGACCGACGATTCGAAGTCGGTCAGGCCCTTGACCTTCTTCATCTTGGCGCCGAGATCGGCGGTGATCTGGTCGAGCACCGTCGGATCGGGGCCGAGGATGGAGATGAAGATCGGCCGGTTGCCGAGCGCCACCGAGATGCCCGGCAGGCCGCCGAGGCGCTTGCGGATCTCGTCCTCGACCTGGAACTGGTTGAGCTTGCGCTGGTGGCGCGGCACCAGTCCGATGCCCATGTAGGCGGTGTTGTGGCCGTTGTCGCCGCCGACCTGCGTCGACAGCGAATCGATCTCCGGCATCGTGCCGATGATGGCCTCGACCTGCTTCATCTTCTCGTCGGCGCGCGCCAGGCTGGTGCCCACCGGCATCGTGATGTTCAGGTTGGTGTAGCCCTGGTCGGTCTGCGGGATCGCCTCGGCACCGATGGTGGTGGCCAGCCCGATCGCCGCGACGAAGGTGGCGACCGCCGACCACAGCACGATCCCGCGCGGCGTTAGCGTGGCAAAGCGGAACTGGCGCTTGCCGCCGGTCAGGCGCTGGCCGTTGGCGCCGAAGCCGAAGCCGTAGGCGGGCACCGGCGGCACGAAGACGCGGTAGCGGCGGCCGCTGAAGGCCCAGGTGATCAGGCGTTCGTACACGTGATGCAGCTTGGCCATGCTCCAGTCGACCGCGCGCATCATGTGGCCGATGCCCCACAGGCGCTGCATCGTCACGGCCGGCGGATCGCGCCAGATCGACGACAGCATCGGGTCGAGCGTGAAGCTGACGAACAGCGACACGATCACCGCCGACACCACGGTGATGCCGAACGGGAAGAAGAACTTGCCGACGATGCCCTTCATGAAGGCCACGGGCACGAACACCGCGCAGATCGCGAAGGTGGTGGCCATCACGGCCAGGCCGATCTCGTCGGTGCCCTTGCGCGCCGCGGTGTGGTGATCCTGGCCCATGCCGACGTGGCGCACGATGTTCTCGCGCACCACGATCGCGTCGTCGATCAGCAGGCCGATGCACAGGCTCAGCGCCATCATCGTCATGAAGTTCAGCGTGAAGCCGAAGGCGTTGATCGCGATGAAGGAGGCGATCACCGAGATCGGCAGCGTCAGGCCGGTGATGATGGTCGAGCGCCAGCTGTGCAGGAACAGGAACACGATCGCGATGGTCAGCAGCGCGCCCTCGGCCAGCGTCTTCTTGACGCCGTTGAGCGATTGCTCCACCCAGTCGGAGCTGGCGTAGATCAGCTTGAGCTGGACGCCCGGCGGCAGCGACTTGCGCATCTCGTCGGCCGCCGCCTTGATGGCCGCGCCGGTGCGGACGATGTTGGCGTCCTGCTGCTTGAAGATGTTGAAGGTGACCGCCGGCTTGCCGTTGATGCGCGAAAGCGAATCGGGCTCCTGCTCGCGTTCGACCAGCTGGCCGACGTCGCCCAGCATCACCACGCCGCCGCTGGCGTTGCGCGAGATGACGACGTTGTTGAACTGCTTGGGATCGAGCACGCGGCCTTCGACGCGCACCAGCGAGTCCTCGTTCTTGCTCTGCAGCAAGCCCACCGGCTGGTCGGTGTTGGCGCGCACCAGGGCGGCGCTGACATCGGACGGCGTCAGGCCGAAGCCGCGCAGGCGCTGCGGGTCGAGGTCGATGCGCACCTGGCGCGTGACCAGGCCCAGCGGCGTGACGCGGGCGACGCCTTCGACGCTGGTCAGGCGCTTTTGCACGGTCTGGTCGGCGATCAGCGAGAGCTCTCGGTCGCTGCGGCCCGTGGCCATCAGCGCGAGCACCACGGTGGGCTGCGCGTTGTCGCCGTCGAAGCGGCTCACGAACGGCGCCTTGACGTCGCGGTTGAAGCCGGACTGCACCACCGACACCTTGTCGCGCACTTCCTGCGTCGCGCGGGTCATGTCGACCGACAGCTTGAACTCGACGACCGTCTCGCTGCGACCTTCATAGCTGTTGGAGCGGATCATCTTGACGCCGGCGATGCCGTTCAGGGCATCTTCCAGCGGCTTGGTGATCTCGGTCTCGACGGCGCCTGGCGAGGCGCCCGGATATTGCACGGCGATGAAGACGACCGGCGGCGAGATGTCGGGCATCTGCTCGACACCCAGCCGCTGGTACGAGAACAACCCGAGCACGCACAAGGCCACCATGACCATGGTCGCGAAGACGGGGTTGTTGATGGAGACGCGCGTCATCCACATGGGAATTCTCCTCGGAGTGAGGCCGTGTGAACGGCGCGGATCAACGGGTGGCGGTCGTCGAAGGAACGGCCGGTGCCCCGAGCGGCTTGGGCGTGGCGGCGGTGGCGACCGCGACGACGCGCGCCTTGGCGCCCTCGCGCAGGTTGTCAAAGCGCGCGCCCAGCACCGGGACGTCCGGCGACAGCCCTTCCAGCACCTCGGCGCGCTGGCGCACCGGGTCGCGGCGGCCGGTGATGACGGTGCGGCGCAGCAGCTTGCCGCCCTCCACCGTCCACACGTATTCCTGGCCCGAGGCCGAGCTGATCGCGCCGATCGGCACCGTCAGGCGCGGCGTGGCGTCGCCGATCTGCACCTGCGCGACCGCGTACTGGCCGGCGCGCATGGTTTCCTTGGGGTTCTGCAACTGCACGATCACGCCGATCGAGCGCGTACCGGCTTCGGCGGCCGGGGCGATGCGGGCCAGCTTGCCCTCGACCGGCTTGTCAATGCCCTCGATCTTCAGCGTCACCGGCATCCCCGGCGACAGCCGCGCCACGTCCTGGGTGCCGACTGTGCCGGCCAGCTCCAGCAGGTGCAGGTCGACGATGGTGACGACCTGCTGCTCGGCGCTGACCTTCTCGCCGGCCACAACGTAGCGCTTGGAGACGATGCCGCTGATCGGCGCGATCAGCGAGGCGTCGCGCAGCGTGATCCGGGCCGAGTCGAGCGCGGCCTGGGCGGCCGCGACCTGGGCCTTCGCGTTGTCGAGGGACGACTTCGAGGCCTCGAGCGCGATCGGGGAAATGAACTTCTCGTTGGCCAGGCGGATGTTGGACTCGTGCGTGCGCTCGGCCTGGTCCATCGTCGTCTTGACGGCTGCGAGGTTGGCGTTGCGCTCGGCGACCTTGGTCTGCAGGTCGCTGATGTCGATGCGTCCGAGCAGTTCGCCCGCCTTGACGCGCTGGCCTTCCTGCACGTCCAGGGTCAGCAGCGTGCCGGTGGCCTTGGCGCGCACCATGGCCGTGTTCGGCGCCACCAGCGCGCCCGAGAACTCGACCATCTGCGGCAGCGCCAGCTTCATCGGCTTGGTCGCCTCGGACACGGTGAAGTCCAGCGGCACCTCGCTGGCCGCCGCGTCTGGCGTGTTCGCCGCCAGGGCGGCGCTGGCCGGCATCGCGGCCGTGCCCTTGCCGGCCTTGATCGCGAACCCCGCGCCGATAGCCACAACCACCGCCGCCACCCCGAACACCAAGCGTTTGCGCATGTCCTCTTCCTTCGTCGTTTTTCCAGGCTCATCCTGAATTTCGACGGAGTGTGGATCGGCTGGTTGTGACATGGGGACAGATTGCGACGAAGTGCTGCTGGGTCGGGACGAGTTGCAGTGCGCCCGGACAGACCGGGAGATTCGCGGACAGACTGCAGTCTACGGCGCGCGCCGCCCCGCGTGCACCCCCCGTACGGCGGAGGGCTGCACGCCTGTCAATCCCCTGTCAGCCGCGCGGAGCGGACCCGGCGATCGGCGGTTGGTCCAGCACCACGTCGCCGCACTGCGCGCGATGCGCCAGCACGTGATCCATCACCACCAGCGCCAGCATCGCCTCGACGATGGGCGTGGCGCGGATGCCGACGCACGGATCGTGGCGACCGAAGGTCTCGACGACGGTCGGTTGGCCGGAGCGGTCGATCGAGCGGCGCGGCGTCCGGATCGAGCTGGTCGGCTTGATCGCGATCGACACGCGCAGGTCCTGTCCGGTGGAGATGCCGCCCAGCACGCCGCCGGCGTTGTTGCCGACGAAACCCTCGGGCGTCAGCTCGTCGCCGTGCTCGCTGCCATGCTGCGCCACGCTCGCGAAGCCGGCGCCGATCTCGACGCCCTTGACCGCGTTGACGCCCATCATGGCGTAGGCGATGTCGGCGTCGAGCTTGTCGAACAGCGGCTGGCCCAGGCCCACGGGCATGCCGCGGGCGACGACCTCGATGCGCGCGCCACAGGAGTCGCCCGCCTTGCGCAGCTCGTCCATGCGGGCCTCGAGCGTCGGCACGATGTCGGCATTGGGGGCGAAGAACGGGTTCAGCGGGATCTGGGCCTCGTCGACGAACGGGATCGCGATGTCGCCCAACTGGCTCATCCAGCCCACGAAGGTGGTGCCGCGCTGCTCCTTGAGCCACTTGCGCGCCACCGCGCCGGCCGCCACCATGGGCGCGGTCAGGCGCGCCGAGGAGCGCCCGCCGCCGCGCGGATCGCGCAGGCCGTACTTGCGCCAGTAGGTGTAGTCGGCGTGGCCCGGGCGGAAGGTGTCCAGGATGTTGCCGTAGTCCTTGCTGCGCTGGTCGGTGTTGCGAATGAGCAGCGCGATCGGCGTCCCCGTCGTCAGGCCCTCATATACCCCGGAAAGTATCTCCACCGCATCCGGCTCATTGCGCTGCGTGACGTGGCGCGAGGTGCCCGGACGCCGGCGATCGAGTTCGACCTGGATGTCGGCTTCGCTCAGCGCCAGCCCCGGCGGGCAGCCGTCGATGACGCAGCCGATCGCCACGCCGTGGGACTCGCCGAAATTGGTGACGCGAAAGAGTTCGCCGAAAGTGCTGCCTGACATGGGTCGATTCTAAGGGCCGCCGCCGCCACGGCCTTCGCGATGCGCGGGGCGGCGCTTCGCGCCTGCGATTCGCGCGCAAGCCGGAAGGATTCCCGTTCGCGCGCCACCAATGCCGGGCAGTGTGAAATAGGCCACGCCGGCCGGCCTTATTCACGCGTTGTAGAGCGCGCTTCGCAGGCAAAGTGGCTGGATGCTGTTTCTCGGCCCCAGTTCAGGCATCACGGCGGGCGCGGATGGCGCCCCGGGTGCCCGAGCGCACCGGGCCGCTGCTCGCCCGGCCTTGCGCGCCCCCTGCATTTCCATCGCGGTCGTCGGCGCGGCCGCGTCCCTGCCCGCGTCGGCGGCCACGGGCGCCGGCGCCGGGCCCGCCATCGCCTTGCCGCTGTGGCTGTTCTGGCTCGTGACCGTGGCGCTCCTGGCCCTGGGCGCGGCGCTGCTGGGCCAGACGCTGCGCGCACGCCGCTCGCTGCAGCGCGAACGCCTGGCCAACCGCCTGATCGACCACAGCCCGCAGCTGGTCTGCGTGCTCGACCCCGCCGGCGCCGTGCGCCACATGAACCGCACCGGCCGTCACTGGCTTCGCATCACGCACCCCGAGCTCGCCGGGCGCCGCCTGGACGAGATCGCCGCGCTGGGCATCGACGAAGCCCAGGCCGCCGCGCTGCGAGAGGTGATCGGCCAGGCCGTGGCCGGCACGGTCGCCACGCATGAACTCACCGTCAAGCGGCCGGATGGCGTGGCGATGACGCTGGAGCTGTCGATCCGCGCGATCCCGCGCACCCGCGACGTGCCGCCGAACCTGCTGGTCGAAGGCCGCGACATCACCAAGCGCAAGTCCGTCGAGGACAAGCTGCACCTGGCCGCCGCCGTGTTCGATCAGGCGCGCGAGGGCTTCGTCATCGCCGACCGCGACGGCCGCGTCGTCACCGTCAACCAGGCCTTCTGCGAGATCAGCGGCTATGACATCCACGAGCTGCAAGGCCAGCAGACCGCCGCCCTGGGCTTTGGCATCGGCAGGCGCGACGTGCGCCGCCAGGTGCGCACCGCGCTGCAGACCAGCGGCTACTGGCAGGGCGAAGTCCGCACCTCGCGCAAGGACGGCAGCCTCTACACCTGCTGGGCCGCGATCCGGCAGCAGCGCGACGCCCGCGGCGCGGTGACGCACTACATCGGCATCCTCAACGACATCACGCAGTTCCGCGAGGTCGAACGCAACCTGGTGCGGCTGGCCCATGTCGACACGCTCACCGACCTGCCCAACCGCAGCCTGCTCGCCGACCGCGTCGGCCAGCTCACCAGCGTGTCACGCCGCGACCATCGGCCGTTCGCGCTGATGTTCATGGATCTGGACCAGTTCAAGAACATCAACGACACCCTCGGCCACAGCGTCGGGGACGCGCTCCTGAGCGAGGTCGCGCGCCGCCTGCAGGGCACCCTGCGCGAGGTCGACACCGTGGCCCGCCTGGGCGGCGATGAATTCGCCGTGCTGCTGCCCGGTGCCGACGCAGCCGGCGCCGAGCTGGTCGCCGGCAAGCTGCTGGAGCGCCTGGCCGAGCCGTGCATGGTGCAGGGCCACGAGCTGAGCATGACGATGTCGATCGGCATCGCCACCTATCCGTCCGACGGCGACGACTACGAGATCCTGTCGCGCAACGCCGACACGGCGATGTACCGCGCCAAGCACGAAGGCAAGGCCACGTGGCGCTTCTTCGCGGCCGGCATGCAGCAGCGCTCGGCGCGCCAGCTGCAGCTGGAGTCCGCGCTGCGCCGCGCGCTCGAGCGCAACGAGCTGCTGCTGCACTACCAGCCGCAGCTGGACGCCAACGGCGAGCAACTGGTGGGCGTCGAGGCGCTGCTGCGCTGGCGCCATCCGGAGTTCGGCATGGTGTCGCCGGCCGAGTTCATTCCGCTGGCCGAGACCAGCGGCCAGATCGTGGCGATCGGCGAATGGGTGCTGCGCACCGCGGTCGCGCAACTGAAGGCCTGGATCGACGCCGGCGTGCCACCGATGGTGGTGGCCGTGAACCTGTCGGCCGTGCAGTTCCGCCATGTCGGGCTGCCCAACGTGGTGGCGCGCGCGCTGAGCGATGCCGGGCTGCCGGCCCAGTACCTCGAGCTCGAGCTGACCGAAAGCGTCACTGCCAACCCGGCGGCGGCGATCAGCATGATGGACGCGCTGCATGCGCTGGGCGTGCGCCTCTCGCTCGACGACTTCGGCACCGGCTACTCGTCGCTGAGCTACCTCAAGCGCTTCCCGCTGCACACGCTCAAGATCGACCAGTCCTTCGTGCGCGACATCGACACGGACCCGGACGATCGCGCCATCGTGCAGGCCATCATCCAGATGGCGCGCGCGCTGGACCTCAAGACCATCGCCGAAGGCGTCGAGACCGACGCCCAGCACCAGTTCCTGCGCCGCGAAGGCTGCGACATGATGCAGGGTTACCGCTTCTGCCGGCCGATCGATGCGGCGGCATTGGAGATGTGGATTGCCGGCCGGGAGGCGGCGCCGTCACCCAACGTGGTGCCGATGATCGCGGCCTGAGCCGCCTTGGCGCTCGTGGATCCTGCGACTGCGCGCAGGATGACACGGGGGTAGCCAACACGAAACGGTCGTCCTGCGCGTCGTCGCAGGATCCACCCTGCCGGCCAAGTGCCGTTACAGCTCGGTCTGGACCTTGGTGTCCTCTTCGGACGGCCAGTCGCGGATGTAGGCCTTGAGCATGCGGTTCTCGAAGTCCTGCGCCTCGACCACCGTGCGGGCGACGTCGTAGAACGAGATCACGCCCATCAGCGTCTGGCCGTTGAGCACCGGCATGTAGCGCGCGTGGCGGCCGAGCATCATGCGGCGCACCTCGTCGATCTCGGTCTCGGGCGTGCAGGTGAGCGGCGCGTCGTCCATCACCGAGCGGATGGTGACGGCGCCCAGCGTGCCGCCCTGCCGGACGGTGGCGCGGATGACCTCGCGGAACGTGAGCATGCCGGTCAGGTCGCCATGCTCCATGACGACGAGCGAGCCGATGTCGTGCTCGGCCATCGTGACGACGGCTTCGTGCAGCGGCTGGTCGGGCGAAACGGTGAACAAGGTATTGCCCTTGACACGCAGGATGTCGCTGACTTTCATGGCAACGCCTCCTCGGGAATCCAGTGAATCGAGGTGTTCAACATAGCACACAATCCCGACATTGGCCTCTGGTTCGACCCTGAATCAGCCTGCGCTTGCCGCACCGCAACACGTCTTCGAAAGCCTCCATGCCCGGCCCGTCCGATCCCGCATTCGACACCCTCGCGCTGCACGCCGGCGCCGCCCCCGATCCGGCCACGGGCGCCCGCGCGACGCCCATCCACCTGACGACCTCCTTCGTGTTCGAGTCCAGCGAGCACGCCGCGTCGCTGTTCAACATGGAGCGCGCCGGCCACGTCTACAGCCGCATCTCCAACCCGACCACGGCGGTGTTCGAGGAGCGCGTGGCCGCGCTCGAAGGCGGCGTCGGCGCGATCGCCACCGCCAGCGGCCAGGCCGCGCTGCACCTGGCCATCGCGACCATCGCCGGCGCCGGCTCGCACATCGTCGCCAGCACCGCGCTGTACGGCGGCTCGCACAACCTGCTGGCCTACACCCTGCCTCGCTTCGGCATCGAGACGACCTTCGTCAAGCCGCGCGACATCGATGCCTGGCGCGCCGCGATCCGGCCGAACACGAAGCTGCTCTTCGGCGAGTCGCTCGGCAACCCCGGGCTGGACGTGCTCGACATCCCGCGCGTCTCGCAGATCGCGCACGACGCCGGCGTGCCACTGCTGGTCGACGCCACGTTCACCACGCCCTGGCTGCAGCAGCCGTTCAAGCTGGGCGCCGACCTGGTGTTCCATTCGGCGACGAAGTTCCTGTCCGGCCACGGCACCGTCATCGGCGGCGTGCTGGCCGACTCGGGTCGCTTCGACTGGGAACGCAGCGGCCGCTTTCCCGAACTGACGGCGCCCTACGCCGGCTTCCACGACATGGTGTTCAGCGAGGAGAGCACCGTCGGCGCCTTCCTGCTGCGCGCGCGCCGCGAAGGGCTGCGCGACTTCGGCGCCTGCATGAGTCCGCACACGGCGTGGCTGATCCTGCAAGGGCTCGAGACGCTGCCGCTGCGCATGGAACGACACGTGGCCAACGCGCGCAAGGTGGTCGCCTTCCTGGCCGCGCATCCGACGGTGGCGCAGGTCGGCTATCCCGAGCTCGAATCGCATCCTGACCACGCGCTCGCCAAGACGCTGCTGCCGCGCGGCTGCGGCTCGGTCTTCAGCTTCGACCTGCGCGGCTCGCGCGCGCAAGGCGTGGCCTTCATCGAGGCGCTGCAGCTGTTCTCGCACCTGGCCAACGTCGGCGACTGCCGTTCGCTGGTGATCCACCCGGCGTCGACGACGCACTTCCGCATGGACGACGCGGCGCTTGCCGCCGCCGGCATCGGACCCGGCACGATCCGCCTGTCGATCGGCCTGGAGGACGCCGACGACCTGATCGCCGATTTAAAGTCGGCGCTGAAGGCCGCCGAGAGGGCCGCGGCATGAAGCTCGACGTGCAAGGCCGCGCGGCCTACGCCTACACCGGCGGCAAGGCCTGGAGCGACGACGGCCCTTGCGTCGTGTTCATCCACGGCGCGCTCAACGACCACTCGGTCTGGACGCTGCTCGCGCGCTGGTACGCGCACCATGGCTACCGCGTGCTCGCGCTCGACCAGCCCGGCCACGGCCGCTCCGACGGGCCGCCGCTGCCCAGCGTCGAGGCACTCGCCGACTGGCTGCTGGCGCTGCTGGACGCCGCCAACGTGACGAGCGCGCATCTGGTCGGCCACAGCATGGGCTCGCTCATCGCGCTGGAGGCCGCGTCTCGTGCGCCCGGCCGCGCGGCGGGCCTCGTGATGGTGGGCACGGCCTACCCCATGAAGGTCAGCGACGCCCTGCTCTCGACGGCGCGCGACGATCCGTCCCGCGCCATCGCGATGGTCAACGCGTTCTCGCATTCGAGCCTGGCCAGCAAGCCCTCGTACCCCGGCCCCGGCGCGTGGCTGCGCGGCGGCGGCAGCGCCTTGATGCATCGCATACAAAGTGATGCGGACGGCAACCTGTTCGAGCACGACTTCCGCGTCTGCGACGCCTATGCTGGGGGCATCGAGGCCGCCGGGCGCGTCACCTGCCCTTCGCATCTGATCGTCGGCACGCGCGACGTGATGACACCCGCCAAGGCCACGAAGGAACTCGCCAGCGTGCTCGATGCCACGGTGGCCCGCATCGTTTCAGGGCATGCACTGATGCAGGAGGCGCCGGATGCGGTGTTGAATGCGATGCGAGCCGCCATTCCGGCGTGAGCGGGGCGCCGCGCACGGTCGTCCGAAGTCAGGCCGGACACCGGGCGCAGCCAGAGCGGCAGACATCTCACATGCCATGACGAGGGGACGACGATGGCCAATGCAGTATTCGAACGCGACCCGAAGTCGCTGCACAGCTTCGCCGAGTTCTACCGGTTCTACCTGAACGAGCACCAGGATCCGACCTGCCGCCGGCTGCACTTCATCGGCTCGACGCTGGCGCTGATCTGCCTGTGGTCCTTGCTGTGGACGCACGAGCCGCTGTTCTTCGTCGCCGCGCTGGTCTGTGGCTACGGCTTCGCCTGGGTCGGCCACTACGGCTTCGAGAAGAACCGTCCGGCCTCGTTCAAGCGCCCGCTCTGGAGCTTCATGGGCGACTGGCGCATGTACTTCGACATCTGGACCGGCAAGATCGCGATCTGA
>JBJMWF010000138.1:0-4925 GCA_045810265.1 Vitreoscilla sp.
CCGGCACGGCCTTGCCTTCGGTGATTCTCGGCAGTCCCGAGGTGACCGGCACCGGCGTCAACCAGGACCCGGGCCTGCACGACGACACCGACTTCGCCGTGCTCGTGCCCAAGACGCCGCTGGCGGCGGGCACCTACACCGTCACGCTGCACGCGACCATCAGCGGCGGCCAGGCGCTCGCGCTGACCAACTGGTCGTTCACGGTCGCGGCGCCGTAGCCTCGATCGCGGGCGACGCCGGCGTTGCCGGGCGCCGCGCCACCGCGCCGATCAGGCGCCGCGTGTAGTCGTCCTGCGGATGCGCGAGCAGCGTTTCGGTGCGGCGGTGCTCGACGATGCGGCCGTCCTTCATCACCATCACGTCATCGGCCATGAAGCGCACCACCGCGAGGTCATGGCTGATGAAGATGTAGGCCAACCCGAGTTCGTCCTGCAGGTCCTTGAGCAGGTTGAGCACCTGGGCCTGCACCGAGACGTCCAGCGCCGCCACGGCCTCGTCCAGCACCAGCACGTCCGGCGACAGCGTCAGGCTGCGCGCGATGGCGATGCGCTGGCGCTGGCCGCCCGAGAACTCGTGCGGGTACTTGTGCATGGCCTCTTCGTCCAGCCCGACGCGCAGCAGCCAGTCGCGGGCCCGGCGCTCGCGCGCCTGGGCGTCGACGCCGATGCCGTGGATGGCCATCGGCTCGACCAGGGTCTGGCCGATCGTGAAGCGAGGATTGAGCGATTCGTACGGGTTCTGGAACACGATCTGGATGCGGCGCCGCATGGCCAGCCGGTTCGCCGGCGCCAGCGCGAGCAGGTCGTGGCCGTGCAACAGCACGCGGCCGGCCAGCGGGCCGCTGTCGGCGTCGTGCAGGCGCAGCAGCGTCAGGCCCATCGTCGTCTTGCCCGAGCCCGACTCGCCGACCACGCCCAGCGTGTGGCCGCGGCGCAGCGTGAAGCGCACGTCCTGCACGGCCTTGAACTCGCTGCTTCCGACCAGGCCGCTGCGCAGCCGGAAGCTCTTGGACAGGCCCTCGACCTGCAGCACGACCGGGTCGTCGTCGTCGGCCCGGCGTGGCGCGAGGTCGACGTCGACTTCGCGCACCGGCGTGGCGATGGCGGTTTCGGCCAGCACGTCGTCGATCACCGTCAGGCGGCGCGGACGCTCGTCGAGCCGCGGCCGGCACGCCAGCAGCGCCCGCGTGTAGGCGTCCTTGGGCGTGCCGAACAGCTCGCCGACCGAGCCGCGCTCGCGCACCGTGCCCTGGCGCATCACCACGATCTGCTGCGCGACTTCGCCCACCACCGCCAGGTCGTGGCTGATGAACAGCATGGCCAGCCCGCGCTGCGCCTGCAGGCGCGCGAGAAGCTCCAGGATCTGGCGCTGGATCGTGACATCCAGCGCGGTGGTGGGCTCGTCGGCGATCAGCAGCTGCGGCTCGCAGGCCAGCGCCATCGCGATCATCACGCGCTGCTGCTGGCCGCCCGAGAGCTGGTGCGGATAGGCGTCGAGCCGCCGCCTTGGCTCGGCGATGCCGACTTCGGCCAGCAGTTCCTCGGCGCGCCGGCGCGCCGCGCCGCGGCTCATGGCCAGGTGCTTGCGCAGCGGCTCCGCGATCTGCGCCCCGACCGTCAGCACCGGGTTCAGCGACGACATCGGATCCTGGAACACGCAGGCGATCTCGCGCCCGCGCAGGCGCTGCATGTGCGGGCGCGGCGCCTGCAGCAGGTCCTCGCCGCGCCACAGCACGCGGCCCGAGCATTCCGCGTTGCGAGGCAGCAGCTGCACCAGCGCCATCGCGGTGACGCTCTTGCCGGAGCCCGATTCGCCGACGATGGCGACGGTGGTGTTGGACGGCACCTCGAAGCTGATGCCCTGGTCGCCGCGCCCCACCGCCTCGACGCGATGCGCATGGCCGTCGGCGTCGTGCAGCCGGAACGCCACCTGCAGGTTTTCGACCTTGAGCAGCGGCGTCGTCATCGCATGCCCCGCAACCGGGGATCGAGCGCCTCGCGCCACGCGTCCTCCATCAGCGAGAAGGCGGTCACGAACACCGCCATCGCGATCGTGGCCGCCGCCAGCTGCCACCAGTGGCCCAGGATCAGCTCGCCCTGCGCTTCGGCCAGCATCGTGCCCCAGCTCACCTGGTCCGTCGCCACGCCCAGGCCGAGGTACGACAGGATCACTTCGGCCTTGATGAAGTTGACCACCAGCAGCGACATGCGCGCCAGGATCACGTGGCTCACGTTGGGCAGGATGTGGCGGAACATGCGGGCGCCGGCACTCGCGCCGATCGCCTCGGCCGCGAGCACGTATTCGCGCCGCGCATGCTTGATGAACTCGGCGCGCACCTGGCGGTACTGGCCGGTCCAGCCGGTCAGTCCCATGATCAGCACCAGCGTGGAGATGCCGCGTCCGAACACCGCCGCGAAGGCAAAGAACAGCAGGATCTCCGGCACCGCGGTGAGCACGTTGTAGACCCACTCGACGAGGTCGCCGACGCGGCCACCGAAGAAACCCGCCAGTGCGCCCAGCGACGCGCCGATCAAGGTGGCGACGATGGCGGCCAGCAGGCCCACCGACACCGAGATCTGCGTGCCCTTGAGCGCCTTGGACAGCACGTCGCGCCCGAGGCGATCGCCACCGAACGGCAGCGTCTCGGCCACTGGCCGACCCTGCGCGTGGTATTGCGCGGCACGCGCATCCCACTCGGCGTAACGCGGCGCGAGCGGGTCGACGTCGGAGATGTCGACGTTGGCCGACGCCGCGGCGTCCGCGGGCAGCGCGACGCCGGGCAGCGGGCGCGCGCTGCGGGCGACGAACGACGGCGGCGCGTCGGGCACGCCCACCTCGTCCTGCCAGTGGCGCGCCACCAGGCCGCTGGCGGTGCACGCGATCAACAAGGCATAGGCGAGCACGATCGCCAGCGACACCAGGCCCACGCCGTCGCGCCGGAATCGGCGCCAGGCCAAGCGCCAGACGCCATCGGTGCGCCGCGGCGGCGTCGCGTCGGCCAGCGTCGAGACCAGCGAGGTCGACGCGAAGTCGGGCATGTCCAGAGGGCTCACGACGCTATCCTCGGCCCGACGGCTGCGGTGCGAGCTCCCTTTGGAGCAGACGCGTGTACGCTCATCGCAGCACCACCCGCGGATCGACCGCGCGGTACGACAGGTCGACCAGCAGGTTGGCCACCATCGTGAGCATCGCCACGTAGATCGTCACCGCCTGGATCACCGGATAGTCGCTGCGGTTGACGGCCAGCAGCACCTCGCGGCCGATGCCCGGTATCGAGAAATACACCTCGATCAGGAACGAGCCGATCAGGATGCCGGGCAACGCCAGGCCGACGTTGGTCAGGATGGGGATCAGCGCGTTGCGCAGCACGTGGCCGAACAGCACTGCGGGCTCCGTCAGGCCCTTGGCGCGCGCGGTGCGCACGTAGTCGTGGCCGAGTTCGTCGAGGAAGTAGCTGCGGTACAGGCGTGTCTGCGGCGACAGTCCCACGGCCACCGCCAGCAGCACCGGCAGCGGCGCGTAGACGACCAGGTTGGTCCAGGTGCTGTCGCTCCAGCCCTGCACCGGAAACCAACCGAGCTGGAAGCCGAACACGTACTGGCCGACGATCACGTACACCAGGAACGAGACGGACAACGCCACCGTCGTGGCCACCATGATCGCGCGGTCGGTCAGCGAGCCGCGCAGGTAGGCGACGGCCAGCGCAATCGGGATCGCGATCAGCGTGTCCAGGATCAGGATGGGCAGCGTCACCGTGAGCGTGGCCGGCAGCCGCGTGGCCATCAGGTGCGCGATGGTCTCGTTGGTGGCCCAGCTGCGGCCCCAGTCGAAGGTGACGATGCCCTTGATGAACAGCCCCAGCTGCACCCACCACGGCTCGTCCAGCCCGAGCTGCTGGCGGATCTGGGCGATCTCGCGTGGCCCGGCATTGAGGCTGGCCAGCGTCTGCACCGGATCCATGCCGAACTTTCGGAACAGGAAGAAGACGAGCAGCACCACGCCCAGCAAGGTGGGAATGGTCTGCCAGAGCCGGCGCAGGAGATAGGCGAACATCGAGTCGGGAAGCCTCAAGCCGCGGAAGTCGCGAGTTTAGGGGTTGTAGACTGCCCGGTCGCCCGGATTTCGCTCGCCGTGCCGGGTGGCGTCAACTTCCACCCCGAGGCCCCGTGTCGTCCGTGCCTTCGCCGATCCGTCGTTGCTGGCCGCTCGCCGCGTTCGTCGCCGGCCTGGCCGCGGCGTCCGCCTTCGCGCAGGGGCCGGTGCCGCAGAAGGTGCTGCGCTATTCGATGGAGGTGGCCGAGACCGGGTTCGATCCGGCGCAGACCTCGGACGCGTACTCGCGCGAGATCATCGACAACATCATCGAGCCGCCGCTGCGCTACGACCTGCTGGCCCGCCCGGCCAGGCTGCGCGTGGCCACCGCCGCAACGCTGCCCGAGATGTCGGCCGACTTCCGCGAGCTCACGCTGAAGATCCGCCCGGGCATCTTCTTCGCCGACGACCCGGCCTTCCATGGCCGCGCACGCGAGCTCGTCGCCGCGGACTACGCCTACAGCCTGCGGCGCCACTTCGATCCGCGCCTGCACAGCGTCGCCTACGCCGACCTGCTGGCCGACGACATCCTGGGCCTGCAGGCGCTGCGCGAGCGCGCGCAAAGCCGCGACGCGCCGTTCGACTACTACTCGCCGGTCGAAGGCCTGCAGGTGGTCGACCGCTACACGCTGCGCGTGCGCTTCGGCCATCCCAGCCCGCGCTTTGCGCTCAAGCTCGCCGAATCGATCTACGCCGGGGCGATCGCGCGCGAGGTGGCCGAGACCTACGGCGACGCCATCATGGAGCACCCGGTGGGCACCGGCCCTTACCAGCTGGTGCAGTGGCGGCGCTCGTCGTTCATCGCACTGGAGCGCAATCCGCGCTTTCGCGAC
>JBJMWF010000139.1:0-33109 GCA_045810265.1 Vitreoscilla sp.
CTACAGCGCCGGCCGCTACGCGATCCACTACCGCGACGAGACGACCAACAAGCCGCTGCGCTTCTCGCAATATGCGACCACGTCCACCAACGCATCGTCGGTCAACGACGTGCCGGCCCATGCGACCGGTACGGCAGCCCCCTCGTGGGACGTGGCTCACCACCCCTCGGTCGGCTACATGGCCTACCTGCTGACGGGGCGCGCCTATTTCATGGAAGAGGTCCAGTTTGCCGCGACGGCCAACTACCTGTTCATGACCGACCTGCAACGCCATGGCGCCGACGGCTGGTTCGAGCCGATCCCCGGCGGCGTACAGGTGCGGCACTGTGCCTGGGCCTTCCGCACGCTGATGCATGCGCTCTCGGTGACACCCGATGCCGACACGGTGCTGCAAGGCGAGTTCGAGGCCTCGGTCGAATCGAACATCGCGCGCTTCCATTCGCGCTACGTCGCGACTGCCAACAACCCGCAGGGCTTCATCCAGCCCGACGTGGACTACAGCACGGGATACGGCCCGGTCTCGGCCGCAGCGGCCACCGGCTACATGGCCTCCGGCTGGATGCAGGACTTCTTCACCGGCGTCTACGGCTGGGCGCTGGCCATGAACCTGCCCATCACGTCGGCGGCCAGCACGCAGCTGTCCGAGTTCTTCCAGTGGAAGGCCAAGAGCATCGTGGGCCGCTTCGGCGCCGACGGCACCGGCAGCAATTACTGGTACATCAACGCGGCGCCCTACAACATCGCCATCTCGCCGAACCACACGCCTGACTTCGCGACTGGCGCGGGCCCCTGGTTCAGCAGCTGGAACGGCCTGTATATCGCGACCAAGGCGGTGTCGGCCACCGGTCAGATCACCGCCTTCGGCACGACCCAGGGCCAGTTGTTCGCGGAGATCCTGCCGGGGGCCGAATCGATGTGGGGCAACCTGCAGCCGGCCCTGGCCTATGCGGTGCGCCACAACGTCTCCGGTGCTGCGGCGGCCTATGCCCGCATGACCTCCGCATCGAACTGGCCGGCGCTCGCCACGCAGTTCGACAGCGTTCCCGTATGGAGCGTCAAGCCGCTCTCGAACTGACCTCACCTCAGAAATCCTGCCCATGAATCCCAATTCGCGACGTCAGTTCCTGTGGCACTTCACTGCCGCCTGGGGGTCGCTGTCGCTGGCCGGTTGCGGTGGCGGCAGCAGCGCTTCCGATGCGCCGCCGCCCAGCGGCACGACGCCGATCGCCAGTGCGCCGCCGCCGCCCCCGCCGGCTCCTTCGCCCACGCCGGCACCGACGCCGGCACCCGGCCCGGCGCCGTCGCCCGCGCCCACCCCGTCGCCTCCGCCTTCGGCGACGCCCGGCCCCGGCCCTCAGTCCGCGCCATTGCCTGCCGCCATTCATCCCGCGTGGATGCAAGGGCAGCCGCTCAACACCTGGTTCGCCATTCCGGGCACGGTCCACGCCGGCTCGGCCGCGGCGCCCGGCGACGATCCGACGGATATCTACGCGCCGTCGAACCGGCGGCTGTCGTATTCCGGCATGGGTCTGCGCAACTGCGAGATCATCCTGGCGGCCAACGGCGGCCACAACGACTACTCGGGCAATGAAGTCACGTCGCTCGACCTGTCGCAGGACACCCCCGCCTGGGGGCTGCGCCGTGCCGCCTCGGCCACCAGTGCGGTCACGATGGACGTGCCTTACTACACCGACGGCGCGCCGTCGCCGCGCCACACGTACTGGTCGACCATCTGGAGCGAGCAGCACAGCCGGCTGATGCTGCACTACACGCGCTTCGTCTGGGGCCACGGCGTGTCGTTCAACAACTCCAATGGTTTCAATCTCGGCACCAACACCTGGGATCCGCAAGGCACCTGGGGCAGCGGCTACTCCGCCGGCTGCGCCGACGCGAACGGCAACTGCTACGCGATGGGCGTGGGCTATTTCGCGCTGAACAAGTGGACGGCGTCCACCGGCCTGTGGTCGACGGTCGCCACCTTCGACGAGCCGATCAACGCGAATCCGGTCTGCTTCGATCCCAAGCGCGGGCACCTGTTCGCCCTGGCCTGGGGCGACGGCCAGGGCAACAACCTGACGGCCACCGCCGGCATCAGCGCGTTCAGGATCGCCGGCACCACGAAGACGAACATCACCTTCAACGCCAGCGCGGCGCTGACGCAGTTCAAGAGCGATACGCCGATCTACAGCGCGATGGAATACGATCCGGTCAACGACCAATACCTCTTCTACGAAGGGGCTGCTGGCCGCACGGGACGGGTCTACGTGGTCAAGCCCAACGACACGGCGGTCTGGGACCTGTCCATCCTGACGCTCGGTGCCGGCTCCGTGCTGCCTGATGCCGCGGTGGGCGCCGGCGTGTTCAACCGCTTCAAGTACGTTCCCGCGCTACGCGGCTTCGTCTTGATGAGCTCTGGAACGAGCAACGTGTACTTCATGCGGACTGCCTGAGGAACACCGCACCAAAACGCCTGAGGCGGCAAGCCCTCGTTTGCGTGAACGCCCGCCCGGGCCGGCACCGGCCGCCTCAGGCAGAATCGACGACAACCAAGCGTCGACGGTCGCCAGGGCTCCGCGCCTGAGCGGCCTGCTTCGAACGCGAGGAGAAAACCGTTCGAGGGAGATCCATGCGCGTCGCGGTATTGTCGTATCCGATGCTGTTCCAGACAGCAGGCGGATTGAGCATGAAAGTCGGTCGAACCGTGGATGCGCTGGTTCGCCGCGGCGTCGATGCGCACTTGTTCGATCCCGTTCGCGAGCGGCTGCGCGATTTCGACCTCGTTCATGTCTTCGCGCCCTACAACGGCAATCATCGCCTCGTCGAACAGGCCAAGAACGACGGCCTGCCGGTGGTCATGTCGACCATCCTGAATCCGCCGTTCACGCGCTGGGCAGGCATGCGCGCACGTTTCCTGTCGCGCCTGGTCGGTCGTCTCACGCGCTGGGAGGTCACCACCAGCTACGATCAGATGGCCACGGCACTCAAACTTGCGGACCATCTCGTGGTGCTCGGAAGCATCGAGCAGCGCATGCTGGTCGATGCCTTTCTCGTTCCACCGCCCAAGATCAGCATCGTGCAGAACGGCATCGGCGAGGAGTTCTTCCGGGCGACACCGGAGGCGTTTCTCGAGCGCTGGCCTCAGTTGCGCCGTCCGTTCGTCCTGCACACGGGCCTCATCGGCGATGTCAAGAATCAATTGGGGCTGGTGCGCGCTCTCAAAGGGGTGGACGTGGATGTCGTGCTGGTGGGCCAGGCCGTGGCGTCCGCGCGCGATTATCTGGCCGCCTGTCTGGCCGAAGGGGGCGATCGGGTCCACTACCTTGGTGAACTGCCTCACGGCGAACTCGTCGCCTCGGCATGCGCAGCGTGTGCGGTGGTGGCGATTCCGAGCCGGCATGAAGGCATGCCCAACTCGATTCTTGAAGCTTTGGCCTGTGACCGTCCGGCGGTGCTCACCAACAACCACACCATGGATTTCGCACTTCCTGGCACCGTGGCTGCACAAGTGGCCCCTGACGATCACCAGGCCATCCGCAGTGCAGTGACGGGTTTTCTCGCGCGTCCACCGGCACCAGGCCTGGCGCGCGCCGTCGTGGCCGGCAAGAGCTGGGACACGGTGGCACAGCAGCTCGAGAGTATCTACAGACGCCTCCAGCCGCACACGGCCTCTGCGGCGTCGTTGCAAGCAGTTGCTGCCGCGAACGCGGACGCGACGGCATGAGCGCGACTGGATCGCTCGAAGGGTCGCTCTTCATGGAGGCGACTGGAGACGGTCTTGCGGGCGTCCCCGACCCGGCCTGCAATGCGTGTGGACAAAAGGGCTCGGAACCTCTGCTGCGCAAGGATGGCTACCAACTGATGCGCTGTGTCGTTTGCGGCTTGATCAGCGTGGCTGACCCGCCCGACGACGTTGAGCGCTCGAAGCTGTATTCCTTCGATACTGGCTACCATTCCTCGCTGGTCGACAACGCCGCATCCGTCGCTTTCCACGAGCGAGAGGCGTCGTTGAACCTGCGCGTCCTGAGTCGCTTCGCAAGCGGCGGTCGCTTGCTGGACGTCGGCTGCTCCACCGGCCTGTTCCTGCGTGCGGCGCGCGCAATCGGCTGGGACGGGCAAGGGCTGGAATATTCGCCGGACTCGTCGCGCATCGCGCGCGAGCAGCATCATCTCGAGGTCAGGACCGGAGAACTCCAGGCCGGAACCTATGCACCTGCTTCGTTCGACGTGGTCACGATGTGGGACGTCATCGAACATGTGCCCGATCCCTACGCGACGCTGATCCAGATACACCGCATCCTTGACGAGGACGGCCAAGTCCTGCTCAAGACGCCCAACGCCGACGGGTTGTTCCCGCGCCTGTCTCTGCGCCTGGCAGGCCGGTTGGGCTTCTGGGGGCACGCGGAACCGCCCGGTCACTTGTTCCAGTTTTCCGTGGCGACGCTGTCCCGCTTGGCCGAGCGCGCTGGCTTCCGAGTCGTGGGTGTGTGCCATCAGCGCATTCCCATCGAATATTCGTTCGGAACGCCGCGCAACTGGTTCCGATCGGCCAGGTGGGCAGCCTATTGCGCGATGTTCATACCGTTGGCATGGCTGGGCCCATGGCTCAGGCAGGGCGACGACCAGGTGCTGGTGCTCAAGAAGGCGCGCGCTTAGCGCGAGCGACCCGGTCTCCAGGGAATGTCCTGCTGCTGCGCATCCGCTGCACCCAGTTCAGCCAGGAATCAGGGGACGTACCACTGCGTCATTGGAACCAGCCCGGACGGCGCCAGAGCACGCGTTCGCGCAAGGCCTCCAGCGCGACGCGACGCACGGTTGCCAATCGAGACCCGCGGCGCGGCTCGGGTCCTTCTGCGAGTGCGTCCGACAGCAGCCGGCGCCAACGCTCGACGGTCCGCTCGACGCTGAAAGCTTCTACCGCACGGCGGCCATGTTCGACCAATGCGCGACGGCGCAGGGGATCGTCCTTCAGTACCTGCAAGGCCGTGACCAATTCAGCGATGCTTGTCGCTTCAAGATACCCCAGCCCGGGACTGCCTTCACAGCGATAGGCAGTCTCGTGGCCCAGGATCACGGGAACGCCGGCCAGCCATGCATTGAACAGCTTGAGCGACGGCTTGTTGAAATGCGGAACATCGCGGCCGAAATTGCGGATGGCGACGATGCAGTCGATGTTGGAGAAATCGTGCCAATTGGAAGGCGGTGGCACGACCAGGCGCAACCCGAGTTGATGCATCACTTCCTGGAACGCAGGGGCGACGATGTCCGAGTGCAGGTTGTGCTCGTAGCCGAAGTAGCCGACGGTCTCGAAACGGTCGGCGCGCGCCTCATCACGCGGCACCAGCCCCACCTGGGGCCAGGGCGGCATGTAGGCATGGCGCAAGCCCAGCGGCAGCCGCTGCAACGGGTTGTGCAGGACATGCAGGCGAGCACGCGGGTGCGGCACTTCGCGATCGACCAGCAGGACGATGAGGATCTGTTCCGGCGAGGGTCGAAAGCCGTAGTCGACGCAATCGAAGTGCGTGATGATCACACCCTGCGACGGCATCTCGTTGCACAGGGTGACCGGAAACCCCGCAGCCTTCAGGTACAGATAGCTCTGCAAGACCCAGTGGTAGCGGCCCCAGTAAGGCGTGATCTCCGCTGCGCTGGACTGCCATTGCCAATAGTCGGCTATCGTGCGTGGCAGTGCCGCCAAGGCCGTGTCTTGCTCCGGCAGAAGAAAGCAGATGCGATCGGTCGCTGCGAACGACATGCTCGACCCGGTCATGCGCGCCTGAAGCAGAGCTCCATGCCGTAGCACGGAATGAAATAGCACAGATTTTCTTCGTAGAACTCCTGCCACCACGGGCTCGAATTGATCAGCTTCTGAAAGACTTTTTTCAGGAACCTGATGCCGCGGAAATTCGAGGAAAAGATCAACCGCTGCGACACGACGCGAATGCGCACGCTGGAATAGAACGCCGGCACCTTGCGCTGCAGCTGGTGCTCAGGCGCACAGAAATATCGCAGCGTGTAGAGACCGAAGAAGCTCTTGTGCGTGTAGTCCGAGTAGTAGTACGGATTTGAAAAATGCGGCACGAACATCCAGTTGTAGCCATCGGGCTTGAGAACACGCACGACCTCTGCCATGAGTCGTTGCAGGTCGCCCACGTGCTCGAAGAAGCTCTCCGAATAGATGGCGTCCACGGATGAATCGGGCAGGAAGCCCAGTCCTTCGTCGATGTCCGCCACGATGTCCACGCCGGGCATGTCCAGGAGGTCGATGCCGATCCGCCCAGGTGTCTTGTTCGGACCGCAGCCGAGCTCCAGCACGACGCGCTCTCCGCTCTTGACGATTGCGTCCAGATCAATTTTCAGGATAGGCGGCACGCAGCTGAACCTCGATTTGAGAAGAGACCTGATCGTGAGAAAGGATGGCGTTCCGCGAACTCGGAGAGATGGCGCGGTAACTGGCTAGCTGGCGTGGCGAAAGCGCATGAGCACAAGTGCGATCTCGTCGCGCAGCGGATGTCGGCGCACCATCAAGGCCGCGCCGACGAAGACGATGCCGGCGGCGCCGCCGATCGCCAGTTGTTCGAACGCTCCGACGGACGAATAAGGCACCGGCACCAGCAGTGCCAGCGACGCGCCGGCCGCGCTGGCCAGCAGCACCGGGATGCTGGCCAGCGAGGGCTGCAGCTGATCGAGCAGCGAGATGCCCGAGCGCTTGCGCACCGCCCAGGCCAGCGCGAGCGTCGCCACGGCGCTGCTGGCCACCGTGGTGATCGCCATCCATTCGGCGCCGTAGAACGCCCCGACGAGCAATGGCAGCAGCTGTGCCGGCAGGGCGATCAGCTTGGCGCGCAGGACGTCGCGCGTGCCGCCGACGGCCAGCAGCAGGTGGTAGGCGCCGGAGGTCGGCAAGGCCACGGCGGCGGCGACGCAGAGCCATCGCATCAGGGGCACCACGGCAAGCCAGTTGGGTCCGAACAATGCGCGCACGACGGGATCGGCCAGCACGACCAGCATGGCCAGGGCGGCCCAGCCGAGCCCGACCACGCATGCGGTTGCCTTGGTGTACAGCGGGGCCAGCGGAACGCCTTCGCGCTGCCGGTCGGCGAAGACGGCCATGAACACCGGTCCGGCGGCGCGGGCAAGCAGTTGATGCGCCATCTGGGACATGCCGCGCGCGCGGCTGAACAGGCCGGCCGGCGCCATGCCCTGCGTCCGGCCCAGCACGAGCTCGGGCAGCGAGGAGACGATCTCGTCGACGATGTTGATCGCCGTGGCCGGCCCGCCCACGGCGAAGACGCGCCGCAGGTCGGCCAGCCCGAACGCCAGGCGGACCGGATGCGGACGCATCCACAGCGAGATCATCGCGTTGGTCGCCGCGGCCAGCACCGCGCCCCAGGCCAGGCTCTGCGGGCCCCAGCCCAGGCAGGCCAGCGTCACCGAGCCGGCCGCCAGCACCGCCGACTGCGCGAGGCGGATCCAGGTGAGCGTGCTGAAGCGCAGCTCGCGCATCAGCAGCGACTGCGACACGCTGCCCAGCGGCGTCAGTGCGAAATTGAGCCCGAGGATGGCGATGATGGAGGTGACCCTGGGATCCTTGTAGAACATGCCGGCCGGCACGCTCAGGGCCCACAGCACGAGGCACAGGGCCAGGCCCATCATCACCGTGAGCGTGAAGGCGGCGCGCACCCGGGTCTCGCTCAGGTCCGGCTCCTGCACCAGGTACGTGCTGACCCCCAGCTCGCGCACGACGGCGACGACGCCCACCAGGGACATGCCGATCGCGAACACGCCGATGTCGGCCGGCTTGAGCACGCGCGAGATGACGGCCGTCGACAGCAGGCTGAGCAGGAAGGAGCCGTACTTCTCGATGTACGAGAAGGCCAGCGCGCGGCGCACCGTCATGAGGGCCGCCGGCTCATCGCGCGGCTCCCGGGTGCGCGACGAGCGCTCCGAGCGCGGTCTTGACGAGCACCTTCCAGGCGACGACGTGCGTGGGATCGGTGCGCAGGGATTTGAGCGCACTGCGGCGCGCGCGGCCGAAGTCGCCCGCTTTCAGGTTGGACGCCGCGAAGTCGCTCCAGCTCAGGGCCAGCGCGCGCCTGACGCGCGCCCGCACGGCGCTGCCTGCCTGTTCCTGGCCGTAGCCCCAACGGGCGATGGCGCGCGAGACGACGATGGAACGGTAGTTCTCGCGCGGCGCGGCATGCGTGATGCTCGCGGGATGCAACCGGTAGATCGCGCACGGGCGATCGACGCGCAGGATGGGCGTGACGCGCGAGGCGCGCAGCCACAGGTCGTAGTCCTCGCCCACGCGCAGGCTGGTGTCGAACACGCCGATCTCCTCGAACAGCGTGCGGTGCGCCACGACGGTCGACGTCCATACCGCGCAATCGAGCAGCAGGTCGGCATAGATCCAGCCCGACGGGCCGGCCCATCGCGCGGGCTCGCCGGCCTGCGCAAGCAGGCTGGCCTGGTCGGCAGCCGAAGGCGAGGGTGCCTCGCCGCGCCAGACCTGCCACGCCGTGTAGACGATGCGGGCCGTCGGATCGCTGTGCGAGAGCGCCGCCTGCGCGGACAGCTTGCCGGGCAGCCAGAGGTCATCGGCGTCGATGAAGGCGATCCAGGTCCCGCGCGCTTCGAGGATGCCGCGGTTGCGCGCGTGCGCGGCACCGGCGTTGGCCTGGCGGATCAGCCGGACCTGCGGGAAGGTGGTGGCGACGAGGTCGGCCGAGCCGTCGGTCGAACCGTCGTCGACCACGATGATCTCCAGGTCGGGCCACTGCTGGTCGAGTACCGAGCGGATCGCGCTGGCGATGTAGCGCGCCGCGTTGAAGCAGGGGATGACGACGGAGATCGGTTCGCCGTTCATGGCGAGCTCGATGCGGCGGAGGCTGCGGCCGCGGACGCCGGTGCGGACGCTGCCTCGGCCACGGCAGGCGGGTCGCGCCACTTGCCGACGTTCTGGAGCATCTTCTTGAGCTCCGGCCGCATGTAGCCCAGCTGTTGGGCCGCCTGCGCCTGACCCAGCGCCTGGTCGTAGTCCTTCAGCTGGAAATAGATCAGGCCGATGTTGTAGTGCGACAGGGCGTTGTCCTTGGCGTACTGGACGGCGGCATCGAGCTGGGCGTGGGCTTCCTTGGGGCGGCCCGCCTTGACGAGGTAGTCCGCGAACAGCTCGCGCACCACGGTGTCGTCGGGTTGGAAACGCAGCGCGCGGTCGAAGAAGCAGTCGACCGAGTACTTCATGTCCGGCGGTTGCGGGGTCTTCAGGCGCTCGGCATATCGAACGGTCGCGAGCAGCGCGCGATGATGGTTGGGCGACGTCATCAGCACGTAGTTCAGATCGTCGCCGATGGTGCTGGACTGGCCACGCACCAGCGCCTCGACCTCGGGCGCGAAGTGGTAGCGCTCGACGATCTGCAGCTTGCGCTCGCGCTCGACACGGTAGTCGAACGGTCCGTAGTGATTCGCGAGACCGCCGCAGCCCTGCGCCCAGGCGGCGCCGCCGAACAGCAGCGCGAAGGCAACGACGGTGCAGCGGGATGCCGTCATGCGGCCTCCGCCAGGGCAAGGGGAACACGTGCTTCGAGTTGCTGCAGCCATGCGATCGTCAATTCGTCCACGCGCGCCTGCCAGGTGCGGGCGGTGAAGGTGTGGTCGGCTTCCGGGAGCTCATGCCGTTGGAGGCGCGGGTGGCGCAGCGCGGCGGCCCAGGCGGGATCGTCTCGCGTGACGTCGACGAACTCCTTGGCGGTGAAGTCGTTGCCGCTCAGCACGAGCAGGATGTCACCGTCGAACGATGCCCAGGCGCGGGCCATGCGCTGCTGGTAGGGCAACTGCGCGGCGGGCGGCGCCGCGGTACGGCGTGCGCGCAGGTTCGCGAGCAGGTCGCGCCAGGCGGCCTGGCCAACGCCGCCGCTCAGCAGCTTGCTCCAGAACGCGGGTTGCGCGAGCCGCTGCCAGTAGTAGTGGCGCAGATGGACGCGCGCCAGGCTCTCGGGCGAACGCACCCAGGGGTTGAGCAGCGCCAGTCCGTGCACGCGGGGGTCGCGCGCGGCATCGACGTGGAGCAGGGCGGCCGAGGCGCCGTCGCACAGTCCCCACAGCGCGATGCGGCGGACCGCGGGCACCTCTTGCAGGAGGGCGTCGATGGCGGCGGCGATGTCGTCGCCGATCCTCTCGAAGTCGCGCGGCGTGCCGGCGCTGTCGCCCATGCCGCGCACATCGAAGCGCAGCACCGCGAAACCCTGCCGCGCCAGCGCGCGCGCCAGCTGGACGAACTGGCGATGGCTGCCTGCGCGGTATTGCGGGCCGCCGACGACGATCACGACACCCGTCTCGCACGGAGTCGCCGGCTGGCTGAGGATGCCGAACAACGCGTCACCCTGGCAGTCGAAGGTCAAGGGACGTTCGGTGCTCATGGCGTGCAGTCGGCGATGGGCTCGCGATGAATCGTGGCCGACGTCGCGGCAATGAGTTCGGGCGCTTCCTCGATCTCGGTCGCGTTCCAGAACGGCGGTCCCTTGACGACGTGCTCCACGACTTGATGGCCGGACGCCTTCCAGCGGTCGATCAAGGCCGCGCTCGCTGGCAGCAGCCCAGGCTCGTCGCGAGTCGAGACTTCCAGCCACACCGATCGTCCGCCGGGTGACGCCTGCAGCGTGGCCAGGTCGAGACCGGCGGCCAGGGCCGGATTCAACCCGTAGCCGGCGATGTCGAGCGTGTCACCGCGCGTCAGGCGTTCGCGCAGCGGCTGCGTGCCGCCGCCCGCCTGGCCATCCAGCATGTCCTTGGCCGCGTGCAGCCGCAGGTGCTGCTGCAAGGCCAGCTTGCCGGCGGTCATCGGTTGCCAGAACAGGAAGTCGCCGTCCAGTGAGTGCCGCCGTGCCGCCTCGCAGGCCACCAGGCAGCCGGCACGCAAGCCCCACAGCGTGAGCGGTGCGTCGTGGCGCTGGCGCATCCATGCGACGGCGCGCGCGACGTCGGCCAGCCAGTCGTCCCAGGTCGCGTCGCCGAAGTCGCCTGAGCTGTCGCCGCAACCGAGCAGGTCGCACTGCAGCACGGCGAAGCCGGCGCTCGCGAAGGCGCGCGCCTGCAGGGACGCCATGCGCCGCGACTTGTTCATCTCTTCGGCGAACGGGTGAACGTACACGATCGCGCCGAGCACCTTGTCCTGGGCCGGCCGATGGAGCACGCAAAATCGCTGGCCACCGGCCTCGTCGGCCAGGAAGAAGGGAGCGGCGCGGGCGAGCATGCGGCTCAGCCGGCCAGCTTGCCGGACACGAAGTCGGCCAGGCTGCCGACGGTGGCGAACGTGTGCCCGTCGATGTCGTCGTCGTCGATGACGATGCCGAACTGTTCCTCCATCGCCGTGATCAGCGAGACGACGGCCATCGAATCGAGTTCGGCAACCGAGCCCAGCAGCGGTGTGGCACGGGAAAATGACGCGGCGCGGCCTTCCAGGCTCAGCACGTCGTCCAGCAGGCGAATGATCTCTTGTGTCGTGTCCATCCGAGCGGACCCCTCCAATTTCCCGGGATGGTATCTGAGTTCGATTGTTCAATGCGATCCCGCGAGCCACCGATGGCGCCCCAGGACAGGCCTGTCATCGGTGCTTCGTGATCGATGGCACGGATCAGGTGGCAATGGGGCGGGTGACGCGGTGCCGCGCACCTTGAACTAGGGGGTACCGCGAGGAAGACCGCAGCCATGCGCAGGCAGTTGCACATCTGCTGGCTCCGAACCGCAAGCGGACCACGGGCGCAGGAATCGACGAGATTCGCATGCCCGTGCGGTTGCGGCAGGGGCGCCAGGCACAGACGCCGTGCGATACTTTTTGTCCCCGCTGCGTGAGCCTGCCGTGCCCGTGAACGATTCGACGCTTCTTCATGAACTGGTTGCCACGTCCGCGCTTCGGACGCCGTCGGCCATCGCGTTGACCGATGGCGATCGCCACGTTTCATACGAGAGCCTGCTGGATGCCATCCAGCGCTTTGCCGCTGGACTGCTGCAGGCCGGCATCGGTCGCGGCGAACGCGTGGGCATCTATCTCGAGAAGCGCCTCGAGACGGTCGTGGCCAGCTTCGGTGCGGCCGCGGCGGGCGCGGTCTTCGTCCCCATCAATCCGGTGCTCAAGGCCGAGCAGGTCGGTTTCATCCTGGCCGACTGCGACGTGCGGCTGCTGGTCACCTCGCCCGAGCGGCTCGTCACCCTGACGGAGGTGCTCGATCGCTGCCCGAGCCTGCAGCATGTGGTCTCGACCAGCGCGCATGCCGGCGAGCCTGCCGGCCTGCCGCCGCGGCTGCGATCGACGCCGTGGGACGGCTTCCTCGACACGCCGCCCGGCGCGCACCACCGTGTCATCGACACCGACATGGTGGCGATCCTCTACACCTCCGGCAGCACCGGCAAGCCCAAGGGTGTCGTGCTGTCCCACCGCAACATGGTGCTGGGCGCCAAGAGCGTCGCGTCCTACCTGGGCAATCACCCCGGCGACACCTTGCTGGCGGCGCTGCCCTTGTCCTTCGACGCCGGCTTCAGCCAGCTCACCACCGCGTTCCACAGGGGCGCGCGCGTGGTGCTGTTGAACCATGTGCTGCCACGCGACGTGCTCAAGGCGATGGAGCGCGAGAAGGTCACCGGCCTGACTGCCGTGCCGCCGCTGTACATCCAGCTGGCCGCCCTGAAGTGGCCCGAGGCCATCGCCGACAACCTGCGCTATTTCGCCAACACCGGCGGCCGCATGCCGCTCGAGACGCTGACCCTGCTGCGCCGCCATCTGCCGCGCAGCCAGCCGTTCCTGATGTACGGCCTGACCGAGGCCTTCCGTTCCACCTACCTGCCGCCCGAAGAGGTCGATCGCCGGCCCGATTCGATCGGCAAGGCCATTCCCAACGCCGAGATCCTGGTGCTGCGCGAGGACGGCACGCCTTGTGACGCCGACGAACCCGGCGAGCTGGTGCACCGCGGCGGGCTGGTCGGCATGGGCTACTGGAACGATGCTGCCAAGACCGCCGAGCGCTACAAGCCGCTGCCGGCCGGCGGCCCCTGGCGCGCCGGCGGCCTGCAGCTGCCGGAGTTCGCCGTCTACTCCGGCGACACGGTGCGCCGTGATGCCGAGGGCTTCCTGTACTTCATCGGACGCCGCGACGAGATGATCAAGACCTCGGGCTATCGTGTCAGCCCCGCCGAGGTCGAGGAGATCCTCTACGCCACGCGCCTGGTCGGCGAGTGCGTCGCCTTCGGCGTCGAGCATCCGGTGCTCGGACAGGCGATCCAGGTGATCGCGACCGCGCCGGCGGGCGAGGAGGGCGTCGACGTCGCGGCCCTGCTGGCCCAGTGCCGCGCCCGCATGCCTGCCTACATGGTGCCGGCCGGCATCGAGATCCGTGTCGGGCCCTTGCCGCGCAATCCGAACGGCAAGATCGACCGCAAGCTGTTGTCGACCGAATGGGTCGCCCAGGCCGGCAACGCCGCCGCGCCCACATGACGGAGTCGCTGATGGATCCCCAGGAGATCGCGTCCGGCGCGCCGCGCCACGCGCCGACGACGCAGTTCGCCGTTGCGGGGGGCCAGTTGCTGGTAGGCGGCGAGGCGCTGTCGACGCTGGCCGAGCGTGTCGGCCAGACGCCTTTCTTCGCCTACGACCGCGCCTTGCTGCGCCGGCGCGTCGACGAGCTGCGCGCGACGCTGCCGGCCGGCATCCGCCTGCACTATGCGATGAAGGCCAATCCGATGCCAGCCGTGGTGGGCTTGATGGCGCAACTGGTGGATGGCATCGACGTCGCCTCGGCGGGCGAGCTGAAGATCGCGCTCGACGCCGGCGCCGATCCGCGCGAGATCAGCTTTGCCGGACCCGGCAAGCGCGAAGCCGAACTGCGCCAGGCCGTGGCCTCGCGCGTGCTGTTGAACCTGGAGTCCATGCGCGAGGTTCACCTGCTCGAGGACATCAGCGCGCAGCTGGGCCTCGCCGCCCGGGTGGCGGTGCGCGTCAACCCCGACTTCGAACTCAAGGGGTCGGGCATGAAGATGGGCGGCGGCCCCAAGCAGTTCGGTGTCGACGTCGAGCAGGTGCCTGCGATGCTGGACGCCATCGCCGCGGCCGGCTTGGCGTTCGAGGGCTTCCACCTGTTCGCGGGGTCGCAGAACCTGCGCGCAGAAGCGATCTGCGAGGCGCAGCTCAAGTCCTACGAGCTCGCGCTGCGCCTGGCCGCCGGCCGACCCGAGGCGGTGCGATCGCTCAACCTGGGTGGCGGCTTCGGCATCCCGTATTTCCCCGGCGAACAGCGGCTCGACCTGGCGCCCATCGCCGACAACCTGCAACGCATCCAGCAACGCGCCGCGCGCGACCTGCCGGCGGCCACCATCGTGCTGGAACTCGGGCGCTACCTGGTCGGCGAGGCGGGCGTCTATGTCACGCGCGTCCTGGACCGCAAGGAGTCGCGCGGCAAGGTCTTCCTCGTGACCGACGGCGGGCTCAACCACCATCTGTCGGCCTCGGGCAATTTCGGCCAGGTGATCCGCAAAAACTATCCGGTGGCGATCGGCAACCGGCAGGGCGAGGCGGCCACCGCGGCTGGACTCGAGGAGGCGACCGTCGTCGGCCCGCTCTGCACGCCGCTCGACCTGCTGGCCGACCGCATGATGCTTCCCGTGGCCCAGTCCGGCGACCTGGTGGTCGTGTTCCAGTCCGGTGCCTACGGGGCGAGCGCAAGCCCCCAGGCCTTCCTCGGCCACCCGGGCTGCACGGAAGTGCTGGTCTAGCGGCACCCCCGCCGGCCGGCCGATCCGCGATGGCAGAGTCCCTTCACGCCACGGCGCGACGTCCGGGCGGTGGCATCGCCACCCGCGGATCGTCGGAGCCTTCGCGCCCGGCGTCGATGCGGCTGCTGGCCGCCGCGGTGTGCCTGCTCTGCGCCGCCTGCGGACTGGCGCTGGCCTTGCAGTATCCGATCGGCCCGCCCCTGGCCGCGGCGGCGGTGTTCGCGGCCGTGGCGGTGTGCGCGGTACTGTGGCCCGGTGCCTGGATCCTGGCGCTGCCGGCCGTTCTCGCGCTGACCGGCTTGGCGCCGTGGACCGGCTGGCTCACGTTCGAGGAGCTGGACATGCTGGTGCTGGCCATCGCAGCCGGCGGCTACGCGCGGCGCGCGCTGGAGCGCTCGCTGCCGCTGCGGCAGGAGCCGCCCGTCGCGATGGCGACGAAGTTGCTGGCCGTCCTGTTCGCGCTGTCCATCCTGCTCGCGCTGGTGCGCGGGACGGCTGACGCCGGCGGATTCGAGTTCGGCTGGTTCCAGGGCTACCAGGGGCCGATGAACTCCGTGCGGCTGGCCAAGAGCTTCTTTTTCGCGCTGCTGCTGTTTCCGCTCTGGCGCGACGCGCAGGGCACCGACCCGCTGAAGCCATCGCGCTGGTGGTCCGCGGGCTTGTGCCTGGGCCTGGCCGGCGTCAGCCTCGCCGCGCTTTGGGAGCGCCTGGCCTTCACCCGGCTGCTCGATTTCTCGACCGACTATCGCACCACGGCGATGTTCTGGGAGATGCATGTCGGCGGCGCGGCGCTCGATGGCTTCCTGGCGCTCACCGTGCCGTTCGCGGTGCGCGAACTGCAGACGGCCGCACGAGGCTGGCGCTGGCTCGGGGCGCTCGCGGTCCTCGTGCTCGCCAGCTACGCGTGCCTGACCACCTTCTCGCGCGGCGTGTTCGTCGCGATCCCTGTGGGCTTGGCCGTGATGGGCTGGCTGGCGCTGCGGCAACGGGCCGCGTCGCCGGCGGCGGGCGTGTCGGTGCGCGGATGGACGGCCTGGGCCGCGCTGTTCGCGGTCGGATATGCGAGTGCGGCCTGCTGGGTGTTTCCCGTCGCGGGCTATCGCGGCATGCTGGCGCTGCTCGGTGCTTTCGCGTTGCTGATGCGGCTGCGCGCAGCCCCGTCCGAGCCGGAGTCGCTGCCTGCAGGGCGCACTGTGGCGCTCGCCGTGGCACTCGCCGCGCTCGTCGCAATGGTCGCCTGGGCGATACCCAAGGGAGCCTACGTGGCCTACGCGCTGGCGTTCGCCTTCGCGGCAGCGGCAGGGCAGATGCCGCGCACGCGCTGGATGGCGTTCGCCGGCCATGCGGCGGTCGTCCTCGCGCTGGGCCTGGTCTGCAGGCATTGGGGCGGCGAGCCGGCGTTCGTTCGCGCGTGGCCGGTGATGGCCGTGCTGCTGCTGGTCGCGCTGGCGCTGGCGGTCTCGCGCCCCGGACGGCCGGATCGGGCCTGGCCGTCTTCGCCGCGCTGGCAGGCAGTCGTCATGGCCTGCATGGTGGCCACCAGCGGTGCCATCGGCGTGATGCTGGGTGGCGCCTACATGACGGATCGGATGTCGACCACCGAAGGCGACCTGCAGACGCGCCTCGATCACTGGAGCGAGGGCCTGTCGGCGCTGCAATCGCCCGCGCAGTGGGCCTTCGGTGTCGGCCTGGGTCGATACCCTGCGACCTATTTCCTGCTGCACGGCAACAGCGACGCGCCGGGCGGCTATGCCTTGCGCGGCGATGGTGGCGAGCCCGCCCTCGCGCTCGCGGCCGGCCGGCACATGCTGGGCTGGGGCGAGCTGCTGCGCATCTCCCAGCGTGTGCGCGTTCCGCACCAGCCGGTGCAGGTGCGACTGCAGGTGCGGGCCGAGCGGCCGACGGGCCTGCACCTGGAGCTGTGCGAGAAGCACCTGCTGTACAACGGCGCCTGCCTGCTCAAGGAGATCGACGTGCCGGCGACCGGCGCGCAGTGGCAGGCTGTCAGCACGCCGCTCGACGGCGGCGGCGTCTCCGGCGGCCATCCGTTCGCGCCGCGGCTGCTGAGTTTTTCGATCGGCAACAAGGCGCAGGGCACGCTGCTCGAGGTGCGCGACGTGCGGCTGCTCGAAGCCGGTGGCGGCGACCTGCTGGTCAACGGCGACTTCTCGCATGGCATGTCGCACTGGTTCTTCTCCAGTGATCGCAACCACCTGCCCTGGCACCTGAAGAACGTGTTCGTGCACGTGCTGTTCGACCAGGGCCTTTTCGGACTGGGCATCTTCGTGCTGATGCTGGCCGGCGGCCTATGGCGTCTGGTCTCGGGCTCGGCACGCGCGCACCCGCTGGCGCCCGCGATCGCGGGCGCGCTCGCGGGCTTCGTCATGGTCGGCCTGTTCGACAGCCTGCTGGACGTGCCGCGCGACGCCTTCGTCCTCTACTTCCTGCTGCTGCAAGCCTTGACGCTGCACGGCCTGCGGCGCACGTGACGCGGCGCCCGCAGGCGTGGCCGGCGCTGCTGGCGCTTGTTTGCGCCGCCTTCGGCGCCTGGCTGGCGTTGCAGCATCCACTCGCTGCGGGCTGGGCGCTGGCGGCGTTGTTCGCGGTCGTCGCATTCGTGGCCTGGCGGCCGCGCAACTGGCTCTGGATCGTTCCGGCCGGCTTGCCGGTGCTCGATTTCGCGCCGTGGACGGGCGGCCTGGTCATCGAGGAGTTCGACCTGCTGGTGCTGGCCGTCGCCACGGCCTTGCACGCACGCGCCGCGCTGGCACCCGGTGCTCCTGCCGAGATAGCGCGCGGGCAGCCGTCGGACGGTCGCCGATGGACGGCCTTCGAGCTCGGCGCGCTGCTGTTCGCGTTGTTCAGCGCGGCCAGCCTGGTGCGCGGTGTCGCGGCGGCGGGCGGCTTGTCGCTGGCGGGCGCCTGGTTCCAGGGCTACCAGGATCCGCTCAACGCCTGGCGGGTGTTCAAGAGCGTCTTGTGGGCCGCACTGCTGTGGCAGCCGTTGCGCCGCGAGATCGCCCTCGACCGCGATTCGGCCGTGCGCCGCCTGGTCGCCGGCATGCTGGGCGGACTGCTGGTCGTGGTGCTGGCGGCGATCCACGAGCGTGCCGCCTACACGGGTATCTGGCAGTTCTCGGGGCCGTACCGCACCACGGCCCTGTTCTGGGAGATGCACGTGGGCGGCGGCGCCATCGACGCCTACCTCGGACTCGCGGTGCCGTTCGTGGCCTGGACACTCTGGTCGCAGAAGTCGCCCTGGCTGTGGAGCATCGCGGCAACGCTGGCCTTGCTGACCGTCTACACCTGCCTCACGACCTTCTCGCGCGGCGTCTACGTGGCGGTGGCGCTGCCGCTGGTGGTGCTGGGCGTGGTGATGTTCCTGCGGCGGGCAGGGCGCGGGCGGCGCAGCGGCTGGACAACCAGCCTGGCGGTCGCCGCCGCGCTCGCCGGCATCGACACGGTGCTGATCGTCGCGTTCGATCGCGGCGGCGCAACGGTCGCAACGCTGGTCCTGCTGGCGCTCGCGCTGTGCGCGGCGGCCGTGGCCCGGTGGATCAGGCCATGCTCCTGGCGCATGGCCGCCTCGTTCGTGCTGGGCATGGCGCTGCTGCTGGAGGTGTTCGCGGTCGTCGGCCTGGGCACCTTCCTGCGCGAGCGCCTCGCCGCGACGGACGGCGACTACCTGAGCCGGCGCCAGCACTGGAGCGACGGCGTCAGCCTCCTGAGCGAGCCGGCCGACTGGCTCGCGGGCATCGGCAGCGGCCAGCTTCCGAGCGGCTATGCGACGCAGGTGCAAGGCCTGGAGTTTCCGGGCGACGTGAGCTGGCAGCAAGCCTCGCCGCGACGCGGCCTCGTGCGCCTCTCGGGACCGCGCACGCGTGACGACATCGACGGCCTTATGCTGTTGAACCAGCGCATCGCGATCCACCCGGGGCAGCGCCATCGCGTCGATCTGGACCTGCGCGCCACGGCGCCCGCGCAGCTTCACCTGCGTGTGTGCGAGTCGCACCTGCTCTATGCCCGGCGCTGCCAGGCCGGCCTGCTGGCCGTGGGGGCCGGCGGCCCGGGCTGGCAGCACCTGTCGACGTTCGTCTCGGGCCAGGCTCTCAGCGTGGGCGAGCCGGCGTGGCCTCGTGCCGCGGTGTTCTCGATCGCGGTGACCAACGCTGGCGGCGTGGTGGAGATCGCGCACGTCGCGCTCACCGCGCCGGACGGCGCGCAACTGCTGTCCAATGGCGACTTCTCGAACGGCCTGGCCCGCTGGCTGCCCACCGCCATGGGCTACTACGTGCCCTGGCACATCGACAACCTCTACCTGGACGTGCTGGTCGAACGCGGGCTGCCGGCGTTGCTCGCCTTGCTGGCGTGTGCCGCGGTGGTGCTGCGCCGGCTCGCGCGCGCAGGGCCGCGCGGGCCGGCCTTCGCGCCGTTCCTGGCCGCGTCGCTGGGAGGCGCGCTGTGCGCCGGCCTGGTCAACAGCGTGATGGACGTGCCGCGGGTCGCGTTCCTGATGATGTTCCTGGCGATCGCTGGCGCCGAGCTGGGCCGGCGCGTCAATGCCCCAGCAACACCTTGAGTGCCTGCAGCTTGAAGCGCAAGGCCTGCTTGTCCCAAGGCATGAAGCGCGGCAGCATCATGCGGTCGGTGCGCCCATCCGCCACGCCCCGGTGGGTCGAGAAGGCGTAGGAAAACCCGGCGCGGCGCGCCATCTCGGCGTGGCGTGGCTCGAAGTCGGTGCCCAGCTTGCCATTCGGATAGGCGAACAGGCGCGGCGGCCGCGGCAGCAGTGCCGACAGCGCGGCGCGGCCGGCGCTGATCTCCTCGAAGGCCGTGTCGTCGTCGACCGACTTCAGGATCGGATGCATCACCGTGTGGCCGCCGATCTCCATGCCGGCGGCGGCCAGCGCCTGCACTTCCTCCGGCGTCATCATGATGCGCTCGCGCCCACCGCCGGACGCGGCCAGGCCACACGCCGCCTCGATGCGTTCCAGCGCCTCGTCGCGCTCGGCCAGCGGCAGGTACTTGACGCCCTCGCGCAGCCTGTGAAGGCTTTGCAGCCTGGCCGGCAGGTCGCCGGTGGGCAACTGCCCCAGGCCCAGCCAGCCAGCGTCGAAGGTGTCGCCCTGGTGGGCCCGCAGCGCCTCGGTCAGGCGGTCGTTGAACTGCACGCCATCGCCCAGATAGCCGGTGGCAACGAAGACGGCGGCGCTCATGCGATGGCGCTTGAGCAGCGGCAGGGCGACGTCGTGGTTGTCGCGATAGCCGTCGTCGAAGCTGATGATGGCTGCGCGTGCCGGCAGGTTGCCTGCGGCCAGGCGGTCGCAGGCCTCGAGCGGGCGCAACACCCGGAACTGGTCGCCGATCCAGCGCAGCGCCTGGTCGAACTGCGTCGCATGCATCTCGCCCGGGATCATCGGATCGGGCTTCTCGAGCACCCGATGGAAGAAGAACGTCAGCAGCTTGGCGCGCTGGCCGGCCGGCGATACGACCGTCGACAGCGCGCGCACGGCGCGGCTCACGAGCAGGCCTCCGGCCTGCGGTCGCAAGCGCGCTTCCCAGCGGCCGGGCGCGCGCTCATCGCGCGCTGCCCGCGGCAGGTCGTGGCAGGGGAGGCATCCGTTGAGGCATGGATTTCGAGGCGTCCTGGGCAGGGCAATTCCACACGAAAACCCGCGCTGGCGGCCCGTCGTGGCCGTGCTCCCCTATTCCAGTGGACCGAAGTGGCGACGCTATAGTTTAAGCTGGACGGGGGCACGTCGCGAGCTCAGGCGCGGGCGTGGTGAGGTTTCAGATTCATCGAGGAAAAGAACGTGACGACCATTGCTGTCATCGGACTGGGCTATGTCGGCTTGCCGCTCGCCATCGAGTTCGGCAAGAAATTCAGGACGCTCGGGTTCGATCTGTCGCAGGAAAAGGTCGATGCCTACATCAGCGGGGTCGATCCGACGGGCGAGGTGAGCGGCGAGCAGCTCAAGGCCAGCACGCAACTGAGTTTCAGCACCGATCCGTCGGTCATCGGCGAAGCCGATTTCATCGTCGTCGCGGTGCCCACGCCGGTCGACGACGCCCACCAGCCGGACTTCACGCCGCTGGTCAAGTCCAGCGAAAGCGTCGGCAAGCACCTCAAGCGCGGCGCGACGGTCGTCTACGAGTCGACGGTGTATCCCGGCGCGACCGAGGAGATCTGCGTCCCCATCATCGAGAAGCATTCCGGCCTGAAGTGGAAGGACGATTTCTTCGTCGGCTACAGCCCCGAGCGGATCAATCCGGGCGACAAGGAACGCACCGTCACCAAGATCACCAAGGTGGTGTCGGGCGACAGCCCGCAGACGCTGGAGCGGGTCGCCGATGTCTACGGCGCGGTCATCACGGCGGGCGTCTATCGGGCCAGCAGCATCAAGGTCGCCGAGGCCGCCAAGGTGATCGAGAACACCCAGCGCGACCTCAACATCGCGTTGATGAACGAGCTCTCGGTGATCTTCCGTCGGATTGGCATCGACACGCTGGAAGTGCTGCAGGCGGCCGGCACCAAGTGGAACTTCCTGCCGTTCCGGCCGGGCCTGGTCGGCGGCCACTGCATCGGCGTCGACCCGTACTACCTCACGCACAAGGCCGAGATGCTGGGCTACACGCCGCAGGTCATCCTGGCGGGCCGGCGCATCAACGACAGCATGGGCAAGTACGTCGCCGAGCAGACGATCAAGCACATGATCTCGCACGACCTGCCGGTCAAGGGCGCCGACGTGATCGTGCTGGGCATGACCTTCAAGGAGAACTGCCCCGACCTGCGAAACAGCAAGGTGATCGACGTCGTGCGCGAGCTCCAGAGCTTCGGCGTCAACGTGCACATCCACGACCCGATCGCCAACTCCGCCGAGTGCGAACACGAGTACGGCGTCAAGCTCACGCCCTGGGACGAGCTGCCGGTCGCCTGCGCGATCGTGGCGGCGGTATCGCATGCGGAGTACGCGCGCATGGGCGTCGAGACCTTCGCGCGCCGGCTGGTCCCGGGCGGCGTCTTCGCCGACGTCAAGAGCACTTACGACCCGGCCGAGGTTCGCCGCGCCGGCATGCAGCTCTGGCGCTTGTGAGTCTGCAGGGGCGCGTCGGCCGGGAGGCGGCGCCCCGAGGGTATGCGACCGTGGACGAGCACGGTTACAGGGACTAACATTCTTCTGCTGGACAGTGGACGCAGGCTGCGTTCCGGGTGGGGCCTGATCCAGGCATCGATGTCTCGAATTCGACCAGGAGCGAGGGTGGGTTCACGAAGTCTTCGTCCGGGCGTCGCTGTCCTCGCGATCACGTCAGCGTGTGTCGTGACTGGCCATGCGAACCCGATCCCCGCCGATGACGCCGCGGCGCAGCTGGACGCCGGTCGCTTCGGCGCGCTGCCGGCGGCCGGACCGGCAGCGCCCGGCGCCAGCATGCCGCTCGCGGGCTCCATGCGCGCGGGCACAGGCGGCGAGCGGCGTCCCGGGTCGTCGACCGACGCGGACGAGAAGCTGCTGTCCCAGGAACGTGCCGATGCGATCGCGTCCGCACGCGATCCGGCACTGCTTCCGATCGACATGCAAGGCGTGGGCGCCCAGGCGCATCCCGCACCGTCGGCGCTGCCGAAGCGGCAGGCGCAAGACCCCGGAACCGAGAGCGACGGCTTCAAGAGATTCGCCACCAGCGCCCGGGACTGGATGCACGACATGTTCGGCAAGCCCGACAACCTGCAGGACAACCCGTCCGGCGATGCGCTGCCAGGCGCTCCCGGCGACCTTGGCCTGCCGGTGGAGACCCAATCGAGCGGCGTGAGGGCGATGCCGCAGCGCGCCGAGCGCCCGGTGGAGGTTCCCCCGCCCGGGGCCGCCCCGCATCGGTCGGCGACCGGCGCGCCGGCCCGCGAAAGCGCGGGAGCGCGCCTGCTGGCGGAGTCGGCGCCCGAGTACTCGATCCAGCTGATGCTCAAGCGCTGCCGCGAGGTCCTGGTTCATCCGCTGACCTGGCTCGCCGTGCTGTTGATCGGCGTTGCGCACATCGTGATGGCGCGCAAGAGAAGGTAAGAGGCTCGCCGCTGCGAGCGCGCGAGCTCAGGCCAGATCCGGCAACCGTCGCACGTACCACTCCGCCGCCTGCACGATGCCTTGTTGCACGGTGTGCGTGGGCTGGTAGGCCAGCAGTTCGCTCGCCTTCGAGATGTCCGCGAGCGAGTGCCGGATGTCACCGGCGCGCGACGGCCCGTGCTGGGGCGCAGCGACGTCGACGCCAGGCGCGAACGACCGGATGCCCTGGGCCAGTAGCCCGTG
This sequence comes from Vitreoscilla sp., assembly GCA_045810265.1. Taxonomy (GTDB): domain Bacteria; phylum Pseudomonadota; class Gammaproteobacteria; order Burkholderiales; family Burkholderiaceae_C; genus Scleromatobacter. The sequence continues at coordinate 23,055 of JBJMWF010000139.1, forward strand.
CAGTTCCAGCAGCGTCGTGCGATGGCCCAGCGCGATGTTGTAGACCTGGTTCACCGCGGCTGGCGAAGTCGCGATGCCTGCCCTCAGGTTGGCCTGGATGACGTTGTCGATGTAGCAGAAGTCGCGCGATGTCTGGCCGTCGCCGTTGATCATGCAGGGCCGTCCATCCAGCATGGCCCTGGCCCAGATCGGGATCACGGCCGCATAGGCGCCCAGCGGATCCTGGCGCGCGCCGAAGACGTTGAAATAGCGCAGTCCGATGGTGCCCAGGCCGTAGCAGCGCGCGAAGACGTCGGCATAGAGCTCGTCGGCGTACTTGGTGACGGCATACGGTGACAGCGGGCGCCCGATGACGTCCTCCACCTTGGGCAGGGCCTCGGAGTCGCCGTAGGTCGAACTCGATGCGGCGTAGACGAAGCGGCCCACCTTGGCGTCCTTGGCGGCCACCAGCATGGTCAGAAAGCCGGTGACGTTGGACGCATGCGTCAGCAGCGGGTCGACGATCGAGCGCGGCACCGAGCCCAGCGCCGCCTCGTGCAGGACGATGTCGACTCCGGCGCAGGCTTCGCGGCAGGTCGCCAGGTCGACGATGTCGCCGCGGATGAACCGGTGCTGGCTCCAGGCCTGTTCGCCGACCCGTGCACGCACCTCGTCGAGATTGCGCTGATGGCCGGTCGAGAAGTTGTCGAGGGAGGTCACCCGTTGGCCAAGCCGAAGCAAGGCCTCGATCAGATGGCTGCCGATGAAACCGGCCGAGCCGGTCACCAGCCAATGTCGCTGTTGCGCACTGACCTGTTGTTCGATCGTCTGCATGTGGCCCTCTCCACGTCAACCCCGGCATCAACCATAGCATGCGGGTTCGTGCCGGGCGGGCTGCGCCCAAGGACGGAACGGGCCGAAGTCAGCTCGACAGTGGAGGGGGTGGGCTTCGGTTCGCTGTCCAGCGCAGTTTCCAAAGCTTACATACTGGCGTGCATAGCGGTCCCCTCCGCGGCGGTCCAGGACGTGAAACGGGCCTGCGCCATGCGACGGTCTCCCCGCTTGATGCGCGCGACGATCCCGGCTTCCTCTTCCTGCGAGAACGAATAGGGATAGAGCGAGCGTTCCGTGGCAGACAGCTGCGGCTGTCCGCCGAAGCGGTTGATCTGTTCCTCGGTGTGGGCGAAGTCCAGGCACATCAGGACGGCCGGCGCGTTCACGCGCAGGTTCATGCGCGACTCGGCCAGGGTGGTGAAACCGAGGATGCGGCTGTAGTAGTTGACGTGGCGCGGGTTGACCTCGATCAGCAGGCAATCGAAGTCCATCACGCGGTAGGCGTACAGGTAGGCGACGTGGAACAGGGTCGCCAGCACCCGCTTGGACTGCGAGGCGCCGTCGATGGCCAGCTTGGTGAACTCGCAGACGCGGTGGCCGGCGGCGCGCAGGCTGTGCACCTCGCCGGGAAACAGCTCCTCGACCATGAGCCCTTCAGGGCCGTCGAAGCCGACGGTCATGGTGCCTATCGTGTCTTCCTCCTCGGCCGCCACCAGGGTGATGCGGCCCGGCGCCGGATCCTGCGGCAACGGCTTGGTCGCGTAGCCTCGCCAGGCGTAGCGCAGGTTGATCAGCGTGCTGGCCGAACGCCGTTGCCCGGGCGTGCGGGCAGCGCGGATCTTGAAGAGTCGCTCGGCCGCGTCGGCCGATTGATCCAGTGAGGATGAACGTTGGCCGCTCGACCCGGCGCCCGTGCGCCCAACAGGTTCGAACGCGGCACCAATGATGGTGTCTTCACTCACAGCCAGTCCTTTCACTTCCACCCCGGCGACCGCGTGGATCGCCGGGATTCATGTTTCGCCCGATCGTCAATCAGGTATCGACGAGTTGGCCATCCCCGCACCAGTGAACTTGTATCCAGCTGATACGCGAGGCCGACGATTCTTCTCCCGGGCGGCGCGCGCCGGGAGGGCTGTGTCAAGAATAGGATCGCCGAAGGCGATTGACCAGACCCGACCGTTCCTCCGGCGAAAAACCATGCCGATAAAGCGATCGTTTACCGTCCGCGGCCGAACCGCCTCCCTGATGAGCTGCGTGGACCTGCGCGTCCGCGAAGGTCAGGTCCAGCGACATCAGCACCGCCGGCGCATTGACGCGGCGGTTCATCCGGTCACGCCGCAGCACCTTGAATCCGAGCATGGATTCGTAGAAGCGGACATGGCGCGGATTGACCTCGATCAAGGCCTTGTCGCAGCGCTGCACCTCGCGGGCGCAGAGGAAGGCCGCGTCCATCAGCGACGCCAGCACCTTCTTGGAGCGCACGACGCCGTCGACCGCCAGCTTGATGAATTCGCACAGGGCGTGGCCTTCGCCACGCAGCTGGCGCACCTCGCTCGCGAAGCACTCGTCCACCAGCAGGCGCTGGGGGCTGTCGAAGGCCACGGTGATGGTGCCCACGGTCTGGCCCTCGTCGCTGGCCAGCAGCGTGATGCGATTCGAATTCGAATGGTCGACCACGGACGTGGTCGAGTAGCCGCGTGCGGCATACATGCGGTTGACGAGGATGTGCGCGGAGCTGCGCGTGCCATCGCAGTCGGCGGCGCGAATGGTCAGGAGGCGCTCGCCTTTTTCATCCTCGAAAGTGCTCCAGGGCGCCGGCTTGTCCAGCAGTTGCCTGGCCATGTGGTGGTGTGGTTCCGTTTCAATCCTGTCGATCACGTTCAAAGTTCCTGCTCCTCAGGCGGTGTGACAAAAATCACGCAGCAACCCTAGTTTGGGGGAGTTTTGGCCGATGCTTGTATCAAGTTGCGTTCAAGTCGGGCCGTCCTGGCCGCCTGTGACAACGCTGCACGGACGATTCGTCGGCTGCGGCGCCGCACCTCGTCCGGGCATGGGGACTGCCGCATGGAACCCCCTGCGCACGGGCGCAGCATCCACCGACGAGGAAGCCATGACCCGACAAGTCAACGACATGAAGATCGCCATCCTGGTGGACGATCTGTTCGAACAGGCCGAACTGGCCGAGCCCAGAAAGGCGCTCCAGGCCGCCGGCGCGACGGTGCACATCATCTCGCCCAAGGGTCCCCAGGTCACCGGCATGAAGCACCATGACAAGGGCGACAGCTTCGACGTCGACGTGCCGCTTGCGCAGGCCAAGCCGGAGGACTACGACGGCCTGGTGTTGCCTGGCGGAGTGGTCAATGCCGACGTGCTGCGTACCAACGAGGCGGCTCAGAGGTTCGCGCAGGCCTTCGACGGCGCCGGCAAGCCGATCGCCGTGGTGTGCCACGGCCCCTGGTTGCTGATCTCGGCTGGCCTGGCCGCCGGCCGCACCTTGACGAGCTGGCCATCGCTGGAGGACGACCTGCGCAACGCGGGCGCCACCTGGGTCGATCGAGAGGTCGTCTGCGACGGCAACTGGACCTCCAGCCGCAAGCCCGACGACCTGCCGGCCTTCAATCGCGAGTTCATCGCGGCACTGCAGCGCGCACCCGAGAAGCGCGAGATGGCGATGCCCATCGCCGACTGACCCTCAACGAGGAGAACACCATGACCAAGCTCGACGCCGCGCATCGCAACGCCGTTCCGAAGGGAACCTTCGCCTTCCCGAAGCAGCGCAAGGAGCCGCTCGAGAACGCGGCTCATGTACGCAACGCGATCGCGCGTTTCAACCAGGTCGAGGGCGTCTCGGACGACGAGCGCGACGAGGCCTGGAAGCACATCCGGGCAGCCGCAAAAAAGTACGGCGTCCAGATGCATGAAGGCTCGTGGCGCGAGGTCGGGCGCAAGCACTGATCATTCGCACACTGAAAAGGCGATTGAAAAAAGCGCCGCGGAGCCAGGCTCTGCGGCGCTTTTCATTCGTGCTTCAGTGTCAGCCCCCGCTGCCGCTGCTGGTACCCGTGCCGTTGGTGGTACCCGTTCCCGAGCCGGTGCTGCCGCCACTGCCGCTGCCGTTGCCCGTGCCGGAGCCCGTGGCGCCCGAGGAATTCGAGTGCTTGGAGTGCGACTTCTTGTGATGTGTCGAGCTGCCCGAGCTGCTGCCGGTGTCGCTGCTGTTGCCCGTGCCGGCCGTCGCGCTCGACCTGCCGGAAGACGTGCCCCCATTGCTGCCGCTCGTCGCGCCGCTGTTCATCGAGGAGCCGGTGCCGCCTTGCGACATACCCGTACCCGTACCCGAGCTGCCGGTGCCGCTGCCGCCACCCGAGCCGCCTGCACCGCTGCCGCCTGCGCCACCAGCACCGCTACCGCCGGCGCCACTGCCGCCGGTGCCGCCGCTGCCACCAGCGCCTGCGCCGGCACCCGAGCCGCCGCCCGACCCGCCTGCGCCACCGCCGGACCCACCGCCTTGCGCCTGGGCCAGGCTGATCGCGCTCAGCACCGCGACGGTCGCGGCGAGTATCTTGATTCCGTGATTCATTTGAACGTCCCCTGTTCGGTTGTCGCCCCGCCCCATGCGAGGGTGGCGATGATCGGCAAGGGCGATGCCCCGTCGAGCGCCTCAGACGCCCGCGGATCCGCGCAGCGCGCGCGCGTTGGCGGCCATCGAGCGGTTGTAGCGCGTCAGGTGCGGCGCGAGCGTCTCGAGTGCGAGGGACGCGGCCTCGACCGCACGGCCCTGCGCGATCCAGGTGAACGCGAGCACGGCGCGCACCTCGTCGTGCAGCACCGCGCCGGGCCCTTCGGCCTTGCAGCGTTCGAGCTGGGCCAGCAGCAGCTCTTCGCTCTCGTCGAGCCGGCCGAGATGACGCAGCGTGCTGCCCAACTGGATGCTGGCGCGCGCGTGGCGATACGGGTCGAGCGCGCCGCTGGCCAGGGCGGCGCGGTACAGCGGCTCGGCGCCGTCCTCGATGCCGGCCGTGTCGCGGGCGCAGGCGCGCTCGAACGACGCGAACGCGTCGTCGACAGGGCGCTCGCTCGCCAGCTGGTCGATGGTGCGAACGAGCTCTTGCGGCGTCAGCGTGTCGACGACCTTCCAGACGGCCGCGACGCGCGTCTCCCAGTCCAGGAAAGCCGCGTCGCTCACATCGACTCCCGCAGCATCTGCCGATAGTCCTCGCGGCTGGCCAGGCGCGGATTGGTCGAGTGGCAGTGGTCGACCATCGCATGGTCGATGATCTCGTCGAACAGCGATTCCGTCACGCCCATTGCGGCCAGGCCAGTCGGCAGCCCGAGCCGGGCCGTCATGTCGAACACGGCCTGCGCCACCGCGTTGCCGTCGGCGTAGTCGGGGCCGTGGGGCAGGCCCATGGCGTGCGCCATGCGGTCGAGGCGGTCGTCCTTGCGCATCGACTCCGCGCCCGCGTTGAAGCGGATCACGGCCGGCAGGAACACGGCGTTGAGCGTGCCGTGGTGCAGCCGCGGATTGACGCCGCCCAGACTGTGGCTGAGGCTGTGCACGCAGCCCAGGCCTTTCTGGAAGGCGAGGGCGCCCTGCATGCTGGCGCTCATCATGTTCCAGCGCGCCTCGCGGTCATCGCGGCCGTCCTTGAACGCGCGCTCGATGTGGCCCCAGCCGCGGCGCAGGCCATCGAGCGCGATGCCGTCGGCAGGCGGATTGACCTTGCCCGACATGAAGGTCTCCAGGCAGTGCGCGATGGCGTCCATGCCGGTGGCCGCGGTCAATGACGGCGGCAGCGCCATCGTCAGGTCGGGGTCCAGCAGTGCCACGCGCGGCAGCAGGTTCCAGTTGTGGAAGCCCAGCTTGCGGCCGTCATCCACGATGAGGATCGCACCGCGCGCCACCTCGCTGCCGGTGCCCGCGGTGGTGGGCACCGCGATCAACGGCGAGGCCTTGGCCGTGATGCGCTCGGCGCCGCCGGTGATGGTGGCGTAGCTGGCCAGCGGGCCCTCGTGCGTGGCGGCGATCGCCACTCCCTTGGCCAGGTCGATGCTCGAGCCGCCGCCCACGGCGATCAGGCCGTCGCAGCCGTTGTCCAGATAGACGGCCGTGGCCGTGCGCACCGCGGCCTCGTTGGGATTGCCGGGCGTCTGGTCGAACACCGCATGCGGCAGGCCCGACAGCGCGGCGAGCGCGAGCTCCAGCACGCCCGCCGCGCGCACGCCGGCGTCGGTCACCACCAAGGGCTTGCCGATGCCCGCGGCCTTGCATTCCTGCGGCAGCAGGCGCACGGCGCCGGCGTCGATCTCGATCTGCGTGACGTACTGGAAGCGGGCCATGATGGTCCTGGGCGTGGCGGAGCCTGCAAGTTTAGGACGGGTCGGACAACCCGGCTGTCACCGCGGCGTCGCGTGTCCCGTATCCTTGCCGGTCTCGCCATTCGTGTCCCGTCCCTTGTCTGCCAAAGATCTCCTGACCCCGCGCATGGCCGCGCTGCTCGAGCGCATCGCGCGGGCGAACCGTCCCGGCTTCGAGACGATGACACCGCCTTCCGCCCGCATCGCCTACACGGCTGCGGCCGAAGTGCTGGAGCCGCCGCGTGCGCCGTTGCCGCGCGTCCAGCAGATCACGCTGCCGGGCGCCGGCGGCGTGGTGCTCCCGGCCCGCCTGTACGCGCCGTCCGCCGGCGCGCTGCCCGTATTGCTGTACCTGCACGGCGGCGGCTTCACGATCGGCAACCTGGAGACGCACGACAGCCTGTGCCGGCAGCTCGCGCTGCGCAGCGGCGCCGCCGTCATCGCGCTCGACTACCGGCTCGCGCCCGAGCACCGCTTCCCGACCGCGGTCGACGATTGCTGGGCCGCGCTGCATGCCTTGTCCGATCCGGCGATGGGCGCGCGCCTGGGCCTGGACACCACGCGCCTGGCCGTCGGCGGCGACAGCGCCGGCGGCACGCTGGCGGCCGTCTGCGCGCTGATGGCGCGCGATGCCGGCCTGGCGCTGGCGCTGCAGGTACTGATCACGCCCGGCACCATCGCGCACGCCGACACCCCGTCGCACGCGCGTTTCGCGCACGGCTTCCTGCTGGAAAAGCAGGCCGTCGACTGGTTCTTCGACAACTACATCGACGTCGCCGATCGCACCGACTGGCGCTTCGCGCCGGCGCTGGCCGCCGACCACGAAGGCGTCGCGCCGGCCTGCATCGTGGTCGCCGAGTGCGACGCGCTGGTCGACGAGGCGGTTGCCTACGGCGATATCCTGCGTGCCGCGGGCGTCGCGGTCGATCTGGAGATCTGGCGCGGCGTGACGCACGACTTCATCAAGATGGGACGCATGCTGCCCGAGGCCGCGCAGGCCCAGCAGTTCATCGCCGACGCCCTCAGGAAGGCCTTCGAATGAAACGCTCCGAATTCCGCTTCCTCGACCCGCTGCGCGTGCGCTGGGCCGAGGTCGACATGCAGAAGGTGGTCTTCAACGGCCACTACCTGATGTACGTCGACACCGCGATGGGCAACTACTGGCGCGCCCTGGCGCTGCCGTACGAGGCCACGCTGGCCGCGCTGGACGGCGACCTGTTCGTGCGCAAGTCCACGCTGGAATACCTGGCGCCGGCCGGCTACGACGACGCGCTGGACGTCGGCATCCGCTTCGAGTCGGCCGGCACCAGCTCGCTGCGCTTCGTGGCTGCCGTGTTCCGTGGCGAGGAGCGGCTGGTGCATGGCGAGATGGTCTACGTCTGGACGGACGCCTCGACGCGCCGCCCGCAGCCGGCGCCGCCAGCGCTGGTCGACGCTTTCCGCGCTCACGAGGCGGGTGAGTCCATGGTGACCGTGACGGTCGGCGACTGGGCGCAGCTGGGCGTCGATGCGCAGGCGATCCGCACCGCCGTCTTCGTCGACGAGCAGAAAGTGCCGCTGGCCCTCGAGCGCGACGCCGCCGACGTCCAGGCCGTGCATGCGCTGGCGCGCAACCGCCTGGGACTGGCCGTGGGCACCGGTCGCCTGCTGGCCGCCGAAGGGCCCGGCCAGCCGGTGCGCATCGGCCGCATGGCCGTCAGCCGCGGCCTGCGCGGCGCCAACATCGGCCGCGAACTGCTGGAGGCGTTGATGGCCGCCGCCGGCCGGCGCGGTAATCAGCAGGTGAGTCTGCACGCCCAGGTCTCGGCGATCGGCTTCTATCGAAAGGCCGGCTTCGTGGCACATGGCGAGCCGTTCGAGGAGGCCGGCATCGGCCACCTGGAGATGCGTCGCGCGCCTTGATTGACCATCCACTTGGATGGTGGTAGGATGGCGCCATGCCAGCCCTGAGACCTGCCGCGAATGCCAAGCCGGTCGACGAGAAGATCACCATCAACGTGGGCTTCGTCGACCTCGGCCAGATCGACCTCCTGGTGCAGGAGGGCTTCTACGCGAACCGCAGCGACCTGATCCGCACCGCCATCCGCAACCAGATCGCCGCCCACGCCGAAGCCGTCAAGCAGGTCGTGAGCCGGCGCACGCTGGTGCTGGGCATCCATCACCTGACCGTCGCGGAGCTGGAAGCCGCGCGGGCCCGTGGCGAATCGCTCGACGTGCGGGTGCTGGGCCTGCTCACCATCGCCCCCGACGTCACGCCCGAACTCGCGTTGCAGACCGTGAATTCGCTCGTCGTCATGGGCGCCTTGCACGCCAGTCCCGCCGTCAAGACGGCCCTGGCCAATCGGATGAAACCATGAATGAAGATTTCCAGCGGCGCATGGCCGAGGCCACGCGCCTGATGCGCTCCGGCGGCTTGATGGAGGCCACCGCGGCGATCCAGCAGGCGCTGGGCGTGACGACGTCGGGCCCCGCGCCCGAGCGCAGCCATGACCACGTGATCGACGTCGAGGCCCGCGTGGTGGATACACGCGAGGCGCGGCCCGCGGCGGCGTCCGGCACGCGGCCCGAGTCCTTCACCACCGGCCACTTTCGCAACGAGTGCGGCGCGCGTGACTACAAGCTGTTCGAGCCCGCGCGCGACGGTCGTCCGTTGCCGCTGGTCGTCATGCTGCACGGCTGCACGCAGGATCCCGACGACTTCGCGCGCGGGACGCGCATGAACGCGCTCGCGCGCGCGCAGGGCTTTCTCGTGCTGTACCCAGCGCAGTCGCAGCGCAACAACGCGCAGCGCTGCTGGAACTGGTTCAAGCACAACCACCAGGCGCGCGGCAAGGGCGAGCCGGCCATCCTGGCGGGCATGGTGCGCGAGCTGATCGCCACGCACGGCGTCGATCCGGCGCGCGTCTATGTCGCGGGCCTGTCGGCCGGTGGCGCGATGGCCGCGATCGTGGGCGATGCCTATCCCGACCTGTTCGCCGCGGTCGGCGTGCACTCGGGCTTGCCGACCGGCTCGGCGCGCGACGTGCAGTCCGCGTTCGCCGCCATGAAGGGCGATGCGCAGCCGCTGCGCCGCCCGGCCAGGCAAGGTCCGACGCCCCCCACCATCGTCTTCCACGGCGATGCCGACAAGACCGTCCATGTCGTCAACGGCGAGCGCGTCCTCGAGGCTGCCGGCCTGGCCGCCGGGGCCGAGGCCGCCAGGGGATCCAGCCCGCGCGGCGTGCGCTATTCTCGCCGCGCCTATGTCGACGGGCAGGGTAGCGAACGCGCCGAGCAGTGGACCATCCACGGCGCCGGCCACGCCTGGTCGGGCGGCGACGCGGCCGGCTCGTACACCGACCCGCGTGGGCCGGATGCGAGTGCCGAGATGCTGCGTTTCTTCCTGCAGCACCCGAAGGGCTAGGCCCCTAGGCCGGTTCGGCGCCCGCTTCGCCGCGCTGCGTCAGGCGTTGCAACAGGCAGAACGCCAGCAGCAGCGCGCCGATGACGATGCGCGTCCACCAGGCGCTGAGCGAGCCGTCGAAGGTGATCAGCGTCTGGATCAGGCCCAGCATCAGCACGCCGCACAGCGTGCCGGCCACCAGGCCGACGCCGCCGGCCAGCAGCGTGCCGCCGATCACGACCGCGGCGATGGCATCGAGCTCGAGCCCGGTCGCATGCAGCCCGTAGCCGGAGAGCATGTAGAACGTGAACAGCACGCCGCCCAGGGCCGCGCAGAAGCCGCTGAACGCGTAGACGCCGACGATGGTGCGTGCCACGGGCAGCCCCATCAGCAGCGCCGACTGCTCGCTCCCGCCCAGCGCGTAGCAGTTGCGGCCGAACGGCGTCGCGCGGGCGAGGAAGATCCCGACCACCAGCACCGCGACGAACAGCATCGCCGGCAG
>JBJMWF010000140.1:0-12806 GCA_045810265.1 Vitreoscilla sp.
GAAGACCGCCGCCGTGAAGGCCTTCAGGCCCGGCGTGAAGCCCATGGAGAACTGCGCCGTGCCGTAATTGGACGCCCACATCACGCCGGCCAGCGCGGCCAGTGCGGCGCCGATCACGAAGGTGGCCGAGATGACGTTGTCGGGGCGCACGCCCATCAGCGCCGCGACGCGTGGGTTCTCCGCCGTGGCCCGCATCGCGCGCCCGAGCTTGGTCTTGTTGACGAGCCACATCAGGCCGCCCAGCGTCACGGCGGTGACCACGATGATGGCCAGCTGGGTGAAGTTGGTGACGGCGCCGCCGATGAAGATCGGATCGCGCGGCAGCAGCGTCGGGTATGAGTGGTAGTTCGGCTTCCAGATGATCATCGCGAGCGTGCGCAGAAGCAGGCTCATGCCCATCGCGGTGATCAGCGGCGCCAGGCGGGGCGCGTTGCGCAGCGGCCGGTAGGCGATCTTCTCGATCGTGAAGTTCAGCACCGAGCAGACGACGATGGCACACAGCAGCGCGATCAACAGCAGCAACCATCCGGGCAGCCCCAGCGGGCCCAGCCACACCGTCACCGACCAGCTGGTGAGGGCGCCCACCATCAACACTTCGCCGTGCGCGAAGTTGATGAGGTTGACGATGCCGTAAACCATCGTGTAGCCCAGGGCCACGAGCGCATACATGCTCCCGAGCACCAGGCCATTGATCAACTGCTGCAAAAGGGTATCCATCAGGGGGTCTCCTGGTCTTGACCGCCGCGCCCCACCGGGGTGGAACGCGACTCGTATGCCCCAGCATCGAGAAGCTGGCGGCCAGCCGCCACGGGCAATACCCGCATTGCGGCACGCGAAGGCGTTGCAAGAACCCGGCCATCGGCGCGCCGCGTGGCACACCGATGACAGAGGCCCATGACCCCTGCGCGTTGGCGGATTCTAGGAGGGCCCCGCGGTGGAAGCGGACGGACTTACCCGCGCCAAACCGAACGAGCCACTATTCGTCGGGCCAATGCGCGAGCTTTGTTCGTCTCGACGTGTGATTCACGCTATCCGGCCGACACTTCCTCGCGGGACAGGTGCGAGCCCGCCGCGCGGGCCGGCCGATACGCTGTCTCCAAGTCGAAGCGGCGATGCCGTCGACGGACCGATCGCCCGTGTCACGAGCGTATCGACATGCGCCTGGCAGCCGCCCGCGCCTTGCCTCGGTGCGTGGGCACCGGCGAGGTGCTCAGCCCTTGGCTTCGTCGTCCAGCGCCCGCAAGGCCGCGAGCTTCTCGCCGATCTTGATCTCCATGCCCCGCGGGGCCGGGTGGTACCAGCGCTGGGGCTCGACGTCGTCCGGGAACCAGCTGGCGCCGGCAGCGTAGGCGCCGGGTTCGTCGTGAGCGTAGCGATATTCCTTGCCGTAGCCCATCTGCTTCATCAGCTTGCTGGGCGCATTGCGCAGGTGGATGGGCACGGCCCGGGTGCCGTCGCGCTGGACGAAGTCCTTGGCCTGCTTCCACGCCAGGTAGGAGGCGTTGGACTTCGGCGCCGACGCCAGGTAGGTGGTGGCCTGCGCCAGCGCCAGCTCGCATTCGGGCTGGCCGAGCCGGTCGACGGCCTCGGCCGCGTTCATGGCCAGTTGCAGCGCGCGCGGGTCGGCGTTGCCGATGTCCTCGCTGGCGATGGCGATCATGCGCCGCGTGACCTGGCGCGGATCGACGCCGCCGTCGATCATGCGCGCCAGCCAGTACAGCGCGGCGTCCGGCTGCGAGCCGCGCACGGACTTGTGGAAGGCCGAGATCTGCTCGTAGTACGAATCGCCGCTCTTGTCGGCGCGGCGCAGCGACGGGCTGGTGGCCGAAGCCGCGAAGGCCGCGTCCACGTTGGCCAGGCCCGCGCCGGCCGCGGCGTTGCTCACCTGCTCGAGCAAGTTCAGGAAGCGGCGCGCGTCGCCGTCGGCGTAGCCGCCCAGCAGGGCCAGCGCGTCCGGATCGACGATGACCTGAGGCAGGTGCTGGCGAGCGCGTTGGTAGAGCTCGTTGAAATCGTCCTGCGACAGCGGCTGCAGGTTGTAGACCTGCGCCCGTGACAGCAGCGCGTTGGTCACCTGCATGCCGGGATGCTCGGTGGTGCCGCCGATCAGCGTCAGCAGGCCGGACTCGACGTGCGGCAGCAGCGCGTCCTGCTGCGTCTTGTTGAACGAGTGGATCTCGTCGACGAAGACGACCGTGGAGCGTCCTTCCCGATCGAGCGCCTGCTGGGCGTCGTCGATCGCGGCGCGGATGTCCTTGATGCCGGCCAGCACCGCCGAGATCGCGATGAAATTGCTGTTGGTCACCTTGGCCGCCAGGCGGCCCAGCGTGGTCTTGCCGACGCCCGGAGGGCCCCACAGGATGAACGAATGCAGCTTGCGCGACTCGAAGGCGAGCCGCAGCGGCTTGCCCGGGCCGAGCAGGTGGCGCTGGCCGACGACGTCGTCCAGCGTCTGCGGACGCATGAGCTCGGCCAGCGGCGGGACGGGTTTGGTGGAGAACAGATCGGCCATGGTTTCCATCGATCCTACAGCGGCCGCGTGCGCCAGCTCGGCCGCACGCGGCGGCGCGACCCGTGGTCAATTCCCGAATTGGCGGGGTCGCGGTGGTCTTTTCGGGCATTCGGCGCGCCGGTGCGGCGCCACACTGCATGGCATCGACGCGGCCCGGTTTCGTCCCCGGGGCCGCGAGAACCCGTCCCGCAGCAAGGAGCACCTCCGCCCATGAGCGCCATCACCGCCACCGAAAACCGCAATGTCGCGCAAGCGGCCTCCTCGGCCGTGCACGGCGCGCCGCGCGAATACCTGTCCTTCAAGCTCGGCGCCGAGGAATACGGCATCGACATCCTGAAGGTGCAGGAGATCCGCGGCTACGAGAACCCGACCCGCATCGCCAACGCCGCCCACTTCATCAAGGGCGTCGTCAACCTGCGCGGCGTCATCGTGCCGATCGTCGACATGCGCCTGCGCTTCGGCCTGTCGGACGTGCAGTACAACAGCTTTACCGTCGTCATCATCCTGAACATCGCCAACCGCACGGTGGGCATGGTGGTGGACTCGGTCTCGGACGTGCTCGAACTGGGCGGCGACGCCATCAAGCCGGCCCCGGAATTCAACGGCGCCATCGAGGCCGCCTACATCACGGGCCTGGGCACGATCAAGAGCGGCGACGCCGAGCGCATGCTGATCCTGATGGACATCGAACAGATGATGACCGCGCCCGACATGGGCCTGATGGACGAACCGATGATGCACTGATGTGCTGATCCGGGGCGAAGGCATGGCGCGTCCTCACCGCGTCTGGACTCCGGACAATTTCCTCGAAGGGTTCGAAGGCCGCCTTGGGTAACCGGGCGGCCGTTTTCTTTTCGGGATCCTGCGACCGCACGCAGGACAAGCGCTGGCTACTGCTCCGCCACGTCCGCCCCCTTGGGCGGCACGAACACGAAGGTGTCGGAAGGCAGCTTCGCGTTCGGCTCGAAGGCGTTGAAGACGATCAATGAACGCTGCCCGAAGCTGTCGTCGATCTCGAGCTGCGCCAGGGCATGGTTCCTGAAACCGACCTTCAGCGAGCGCACGGTGCCCTCGGCCTGCTTCGGGGTCGCGACGACCCAGTCCAGGCCGTCCTTCGAAGGAAGATCGGCCAGCGTGAACACCTTGTCGATGTCGTTGGACACGATCAGCGCCGCCGGCGTGTTGGCCAGCGCGTCACCCGTCTTGCGCGACGAGGCCTGGTTCAGGTCGGGGTCGTAGATCCACACCTTGGTGCCATCGCCGACGACCGTCTGCGCATACGGCTTCTCGTAGACGAAGCGAAAGCGATTCGGACGCTCGAACGCGAAGCTGCCGTTGGAGACCTTCTGCTTGCCATTGGGCGAGGCAACCGTCTGCGTGAACGTCGACTTGCCGGACTTCACGTTCCTGACGAAATCGCGCAGCTCGTCGGTGGCCGTGGCGAACGCCGAAGCGCACGAGAACGCGAAGGCCGCCACCAGCGTGGCGCGGATCGAACGGGAAACAGTCATCGGGTTCTTTCACCGACGAGGAGCGAACTCACTCGTCTCTTTTCGGGACCAGGATCTCGCGGTTGCCGGATCCGGACATGCCGGACACCAGCCCCGACTGCTCCATCTGCTCGAGCAATCGGGCCGCGCGGTTGTAGCCGATGCGCAGATGGCGCTGCACCAGCGAGATCGACGCCCGCTTGTTCTGCAGCACCACCGCCACCGCCTGGTCATACAACGGATCAGCCTCCGCATCGGCTGACCCGCCGCCCTCGCCGGCCGCAAGATCCTCGTCCATCACGCCGCCCTCGAGGATGCCCTCGATGTAGTTGGCGGGCGCCTGCGACTTCAGGTACTCGACCACGCGGTGCACCTCGTCGTCGCTGACGAAGGCGCCGTGCACGCGCTGCGGCACGCCGCCGCCGGGCGTCAGGTAGAGCATGTCGCCCTGGCCCAGCAGCGCCTCGGCGCCCATCTGGTCGAGGATGGTGCGGCTGTCGATCTTGCTCGACACCTGGAACGACAGGCGCGTGGGGATGTTGGCCTTGATCAGGCCGGTGATGACGTCGACGCTGGGACGTTGGGTCGCCAGCACCAGGTGAATGCCGGCCGCGCGCGCCTTCTGCGCCAGGCGGGCGATGAGCTCTTCCACCTTCTTGCCCACCACCATCATCAGGTCGGCCAGCTCGTCGATCACCACCACGATGAAGGGCAGCCGCTCCTGCGGCTCGGGCGATTCGGGCGTCAGGCTGAACGGGTTGGGCAAGAGCTCGCCGCGCTCCTTGGCGTCGTCGATCTTCTTGTTGTAGCCCGCCAGATTGCGCACGCCCATCTTGGACATGAGCTTGTAGCGGCGCTCCATCTCGTTGACGCACCAGCTGAGCGCGTTGCCGGCCTGCTTCATGTCGGTGACGACCGGGCACAGCAGGTGCGGGATGTCCTCGTAGACGCTCATCTCGAGCATCTTCGGATCGATCAGGATCAGGCGGACGTCCTTGCCCTCGGCCTTGTACAGCAGCGACAGGATCATCGCGTTGATGCCCACCGACTTGCCCGAGCCGGTGGTGCCGGCCACCAGGCAGTGCGGCATCTTGGCGTGGTCGGCCACCACGGGGTTGCCGACGATGTCCTTGCCGAGCGCGATGGTCAGCATCGAGCCGGCCTCGTTGTAGACGTTCGAGCCGAGGATCTCCGACAGCTTGATCATCTGGCGGCGCGCGTTGGGCAGCTCGAGCGCCATCGTGGTCTTGCCGGGAATCGTCTCGACCACGCGGATGCTGACCAGGCTCAGCGAACGCGCCAGGTCCTTGGCCAGGTTGACGATCTGCGAGCCCTTGACGCCCGTGGCCGGCTCGATCTCGTAGCGTGTGATGACCGGGCCCGGCGCGGCCGCGACCACGCGCACCTCCACGCCGAAGTCGCCCAGCTTCTTCTCGATCATGCGGCTGGTCATCTCCAGCGATTCGGGCGTGACCGTCTGCTCGACGCGCGTGGGCGCGGCGTCGAGCAGGTCGACCTGCGGCAGCTTGCCATCGTGCAGTTCGACGAACAAGGGCTTCTGGCGCTCGCGCTGCACGCGCTTGGATTCGACCACCTGCACGATCTCGGGCTCGATCACGATGGGCGCGTGCAGCACGTCGTCGATGCGGATCTCGTCGGCCTGCTGCTCGCGTTCGCGCAGCGCCATCTCGCCGATGCGCTCGTCCTCGGCGCGCTCGCGCGCCACCGCGCGATGCGCGCGCCGGCCGTCGATCCAGGCGCCGATGCCGTCGGCCAGGTGCACCCACGAGAAGCGCAGCGCGCCGGACATGCCGATCACCAGCAGCGCGATCCACAGCACGCCCGAGCCGAGGAAGCCGAGGTGGCGCATCGACAGCGGGCCGAGGAAATAGCCCAGGATTCCGCCGGAGTGGCCGCCGGGCACGCTGGCTTCGTGCGTGTACAGGCGCGTCCATTCGAGCGCCGTGCTGGCGCAAAGCAGGAGCACCAGCCCGCCCCAGAAACGCAGGCGCGGCCAGCGCGGCTCGGGAAGCTCGTCCTCGCCGATGCCCGCGAGCGCGCGTGACCCGCGCGCAAGCGTGCGCAAGGCCTGCAGCAGTCCCACCAGGGGCAGCCAGGACACCGAGGCGCCCAAGGCCAGCAGCAGGATGTCCGACAGCCAGGCGCCGGGCCGCCCCAGCAGGTTCAGCACCGGGCCGCCATCGCCGGAGGTCGTGAAGCCCGGGTCGGACAGGTGATGCGTGGCCAGCGACAGCGCGACGCCGACCCAGGCGATCAATGCCAGCAGCGCAGCGATCCGCTGTTTCCAGACGGAGCGCGGCGGCGCCGCGGTGGGCTCGGTGGTCGTGCGCGAGAACGCGGAGAACTTCGGGAGGGCCAAACTCAAAGCAACGTCACCTTCTCTGGCAAGACCTCGGTCAGGCCTTCCTGTTCTGGATCTTCAGGGATCCGTCTTCCTGCGTCTCGATGATGCCGCGCTCCTCGAGATCCTTCATCACGCGGCTGACCATCTCGCGCGAGGCGCCGACGATCTTGGCCATGTCCTGGCGCGAGACCTTGGACTTGATGACCTTCTCGCCATCGACGTCCTCGGCCATGTCCAGCAGCGTGCGGGCGACGCGGCCGTACACATCGAGCAGCGCCAGCGATTCGATCTGGCGGTCGGCGCTGCGCAGGCGCGTGACCAGGCCGCGCATGATCGCGTACGACAGGCTGGAGTTCTCGGGCAGGCAGCGCGCGAATTCGGCGCGGCCCAGGATCAGCACGTCGCACTGCAGCTCGCAACGCACGGTGGCCGAATGGGGTTCGTTGTCGATCAGGCTCATCTCGCCGACGTAGTCGCCGGCGTTGAGCACCGCCAGGATCACTTCGCGACCGCGCGGATCGGAGGTGGTGACGCGGGCGCGGCCACTGAGCAGGATGAAGAGCGCATTGCTCTTCTTGCCTTGCTCGACGACCAGTTCGCCGCGGCGGAAACGGCGCTTGACGACGCCGTCCGCCACCACACGTGCCTGATCGGTCGTCAGCATCGAGAACAGCGGAACGCGTCGGATCAGGTCCAGATTCGAGAGCATCGACATTCAAAAGCCTTTCGCAAATCCCTGGGGACGATGAGCCCTGCTCCGCATGCCGGCGGCGTTTACCGTCCGGCATCCCTACAATCGCGGATGCAGCGTGTCGTGTGACATTGTGCCGTCCATTTCGAACTTTCCGAGCCCGCACCCGTAATGAGTAACTCTGAGAACACCTCCAACCACGCACAGGTGCTGATTCTGGGCTCCGGCCCGGCCGGATACACCGCTGCGCTCTATGCGGCCCGCGCGAACCTCAAGCCGATGCTGGTCACCGGCCTGGCCCAGGGCGGACAGCTGATGACCACCACCGAGGTCGACAACTGGCCGGCCGACGTCGCCGGGGTCCAGGGACCCGACCTGATGGCGCGCTTCCTGGCCCACGCCGAACGTTTCGATACGAAGATCGTGTTCGACCACATCAACAAGGTCGACTTCAGCAAGCGTCCGTTCACGCTGGTGGGCGACTCGGGCACCTACACCTGCGACGCGCTGATCCTGGCCACCGGCGCCTCGGCCAAGTACCTGGGGCTGCCTTCGGAAGAAGCCTTCATGGGCCGCGGCGTCAGCGGCTGCGCCACCTGCGACGGCTTCTTCTACCGCGGCGAGGAAGTCTGCGTGGTCGGCGGCGGCAACACGGCCGTCGAGGAGGCGCTGTACCTGTCCAACATCGCCAAGAAGGTGCACGTCATCCACCGCCGCGCCAAGTTCCGCGCCGAGCCCATCCTGATCGACAAGATGATGGATCGGGTCGCCAAGGGCACGATGCAGCTGCACCTGGACCAGACGCTCGACGAGGTGCTGGGCGACGCCACCGGCGTCACCGGCGTGCGCACGAAGTCGGTCGAGGGGGAGGCCTACGCCGAGTTGAAGGTCAAGGGCTGCTTCATCGCGATCGGCCACCATCCCAACACGACGATCTTCGAGGGCCACCTGCAGATGAAGGATGGCTACATCGTCACCAAGTCGGGCAACGAGGGCTTCGCCACGCAGACCAGCATCCCGGGCATCTTCGCCGCCGGCGACGTGCAGGATCATGTCTACCGCCAGGCGATCACCTCGGCCGGCACCGGTTGCATGGCCGCGCTGGATGCCCAGCGCTACCTGGAATCGCTCTCCTGACAGAGCTCCGCCGGGCAATCAGTGTTAGCCAAGCTAACATTTTTGCAGTAGAATCCGGGGTTCCCTTGGAGTCATGCCGCCCTTTTGGCGAAAGCGCATGCTCTCCAGCCCGACGCGCATTGGGCGCGCGGTATCCAATCAAGGAGAGCTTCATGGCTCGTGTCTGTCAAGTGACGGGTAAGCACCCGATGACGGGAAACAATGTTTCCCACGCCAACAACCGTACGAAGCGCCGCTTCCTGCCGAATCTGCAGAGCCGCCGCATCTGGGTGGAGAGCGAGAACCGCTTCATCCGCCTGCGTATTTCGACGGCCGCGCTGCGTCTGATCGACAAGAACGGCATCGACGCCGTCCTCGCCGACCTGCGCGCCAAGGGCGCTCTTTAATCCTCACTGGAGATACACACCATGGCAGCCAAGGGTGGACGCGAAAAGATCAAGCTGGAGTCGACGGCCGGGACGGGTCACTTCTACACCACGAACAAGAACAAGAAGACGACGCCTGAAAAGCTCGAATTCATGAAGTTCGATCCGAAGGCGCGCAAGCACGTCCTGTACAAGGAAATCAAGCTGCGCTGATCGGCCGGATGCGGTGGCGCCTGCGCCCCGCGTTCCCGGAACGAAGAAAGGCCGCCCTCGGGCGGCTTTTTGCATTTCAAGCCCGCCGCCGCTGACGTCATCGGGCCAGCCGGCAGAACGAAACAGCTGTTTCAGGCGGACACAGGCGCGGGCGCGTCACCTGCCGACTGCGCACTCCATCTCGAAGGATTCTTTCCGATGCAGCAACGCTTTGCCGCCCGACTCGCCCTCGCCTGCCTGGGCGCCGTCACGTTCTCCGCCCACGCCCAAGTCACGCAAAAGCCCGACGGCCAGTGGCGCTCGCTGTTCACCGCGGGCGCGAGCGTGGCCAACGGCAATTCCGACACCAAGAGCGCCTCGCTGAGCGGCGACCTGATCAAGCTGACGGACGCCGACAAATGGGAATTCAACGGTGCCGGACAGTACGCCCGCAGCGCGGGCGCGACGACGGCCAACCGACAGAATTTCACCGGCCTGTACAACCGGGACATCACGCCGGAATGGTTCGGCTTCGGACAGCTCGACCTGGTGCGCGACATCCCCAGCGATCTGTCCTCGCGCATCACGCCCAGCACCGGCCTGGGCTACCATGTGGTCAAGCAGCCGGACCAGACCTTCGACGTCTCCGCCGGCCTGGCCTACACCTGGGATCGCTATCGCGTGCCGCAGGTCGTCGACGATGAGTTGCGCAGCCGCCATGACCACATGGAGCTGCTGCTGGCCGAGCAGTCCAACAACAAGCTCAGCGACTCCACGACCTTCAAGCAGAAGCTGACCGTCTATCCCAGCGTCAGCCGGGGCGACGGCGTGCGCACGGTATTCGATGCCGGCCTGTCGGTGGCGATGACCCGGCAGCTGGCCCTGACGGCGACTGTCTCGCACCGCTATGACAGCCAGCCCGGCGACGGCCTGAAGAAGAACGACACGCTGTTCGTCACCGGCGTGTCGCTGCGCTTCGACTGACGCGTCCTGGGAATGAAAAAGGCCGCCCGGGCGGGCGGCCTTCTCGTTCCCGTCCCGGCAAACGTCTTACTTGAGCGCCTTGTAGCGCACGCGCTTCGGACGCGCCCCTTCCTCGCCCAGGCGCTTCTTCTTGTCGGCTTCGTACTCCTGGTAGTTGCCGTCGAAGAAGGTCCACTGCGAATCGCCTTCGCAGGCCAGGATGTGCGTGGCGATGCGGTCGAGGAACCAGCGGTCGTGGCTGATGACCATGATGGAGCCGGCGAATTCGAGCAGCGCGTCTTCCAGCGCGCGCAGCGTTTCGACGTCCAGGTCATTGGACGGTTCGTCGAGCATCAGCACGTTGCCGCCCTGGATCAGCGTCTTGGCCAGGTGCAGGCGGCCACGTTCACCGCCGGACAGGTTGCCGACGAGCTTCTGCTGGTCGTTGCCCTTGAAGTTGAAGCGGCCGATGTAGGCGCGGCTGGGCATCACGAACTTGCCCACCGTGAGGTTGTCCAGGCCGCCGGAGACGTCCTGCCACACCGTCTTGGCGTCTTCCAGGTCGTCGCGCGTCTGGTCGACGAAGGCCATCTTGACGGTCTTGCCGATGCTCACCGTGCCGGAATCGGGCTGCTCCTTGCCGGAGATCATGCGGAACAGCGTGGACTTGCCCGCGCCGTTCGGGCCGATGATGCCGACGATGGCGCCCGCGGGCACCTTGAAGCTCAGGTTGTCTATCAGCTGGCGATCGCCGAAGCCCTTGCTGACGTTGGTGAACTCGATCACCTCATGGCCGAGGCGGTCGGCCACCGGGATGAAGATCTCGTTCGTTTCATTGCGCTTCTGGTAGTCGAAGTCCGACAGCTCCTCGAAGCGCGCCATGCGGGCCTTGCTCTTGGCCTGGCGACCCTTGGGGTTGGAACGCACCCACTCGAGTTCCTTCTTCATCGCCTTGGTGCGGGCGTCCTCGGTCTTCTGCTCCTGCTCCAGGCGCGTTTCCTTCTGCAGCAGCCACTCGGAGTAGTTGCCCTTGTACGGGATGCCACGGCCGCGATCCAGTTCGAGGATCCACTCGGCGGCGTTGTCGAGGAAGTAGCGATCGTGGGTGATGGCCACGACGGTGCCACTGAAGCGCTGCAGGAACTGCTCCAGCCAGTCGACGGATTCGGCGTCCAGGTGGTTGGTGGGTTCGTCGAGCAGCAGCATGTCGGGCTTGGACAGCAGCAGGCGGCACAGCGCGACGCGGCGCTTCTCGCCGCCGGACAGGTTGCCGACGACGGCTTCCCAGGCCGGCAGCCGCAGGGCGTCGGCGGCGATCTCGAGCTGGTGCTCGACGTTGTCGGAACCGGCCGACGAGATGATGGCCTCGAGCTCGGCCTGTTCGGCGGCGAGCTTGTCGAAGTCGGCGTCTTCCAGGCCGTATTCGACGTAGACCTCGTCCAGGCGCTTCTTGGCGGCCAGCACGCCGCCCATGCCTTCCTCGACCGACTCGCGCACGGTCTGGTTCGGATCGAGCTGCGGCTCCTGCGGCAGGTAGCCGATGTTCAGGCCGGGCATCGGGGTGGCTTCGCCTTCGAAGTCCTTGTCGACACCGGCCATGATCTTCAGCAGCGTGGACTTGCCCGAGCCGTTCAGGCCGAGCACGCCGATCTTGGCGCCGGGGAAGAAGCTCAGGGACACGCCCTTGAGGATCTCTCGCTTCGGCGGAACGATCTTGCCGAGGCGATTCATCGTGAAAACGTACTGTGCCATCTGGGTGACCTGCGAAAGAGATGCGGAGGGATTGCGAAAATCGCGGGCGTCGTCGCCGTCGGGCAGGACGCGAAAATGCACGCGGCCCGGCGACTCGCGAGGGCGAATGAGCCGGGCCGTCGGGCGAGCACGGGGTGCCGTGTCGCCGATTCAGGGATTTTACTTGGTCGGACGGATCACGAGGTAATTGGCCGAATCGCCGCGGCGCACCAGCACCGCGATCGACTTGGTCTTGTCCAGCTTGGCCACCGTCGCGAGGAACTGCTTGGCCGAACTCACCTGCACGTTGCCGATCTGCAGGATGACGTCGCCCTCCTGCAATCCGGCGCGCCCGGCCGCGCCCTGGGCGCTGTCCACGCGAACGCCGCCCTTGATGTGCAGGCGCGCCCGGTCGGCGTCGCTCAGGTCGGTCACCTTCAGGCCCAGCGTCGCCTTGGAGTTGGCGGTGGTGTCCGGCACGGCGTCGGCCAGCGTCGGCGGGGTTTCCGGGCCGAAGTCGATCACGTCGGCGGTGACGTCCTTGAGCTTGCCGTCGTGGAACACCTCGAGCTTGACCTTGTCGCCCGGCTTGACCATGCCCACCAGGCGCGGCAGGTCGGAGAAGCGCTCCACCGTCTTGCCTTGCACCTTGGTGATGATGTCGCCCGCCTCGACGCCGGCCTTTTCCGCCGGCAGGCCGGCCTGCACGCCCTCGACCAGCGCGCCCACCGGCTTGCCCAGGCCCAGCGTCTCGGCCACTTGCCGGGACACCGGGCCGATCTGCACGCCGATGCGCCCGCGCGTGACGTGGCCCGTCGCGCGCAGCTGGTCGGACACGCGGATCGCCTCGTCGATGGGGATCGCCAGCGAGATGCCGGCGCTGGTGCCCGAGGGGCTGAGGATCTGCGAGTTGATGCCCACCACCTCGCCGCGCATGTTGATCAACGGGCCGCCCGAGTTGCCGGGGTTGATCGCGACGTCGGTCTGCAGCAGTTGCAGGTAGTCGCCAGTCTCGCGCTGCTTGGCGCTGATGATGCCGGCCGTCACGGTGCTCTCCAGGCCGAACGGCGAGCCGATGGCGATCACCCACTCGCCGACCTTCATGCGGTTGACGTCGCCAATGCGGACGAAGGGCAGGCCGCTGGCCTCGATCTTGAGCAGCGCGACGTCAGTGCGCTGGTCGCTGCCGATGATCTTGGCCTTGAACTCGCGCTTGTCGGTGAGCGTGACGGTGACCTCGTCGGCGCCGTCGACCACGTGCGCATTGGTCATCAGGTAGCCATCGGGCGACAGCATGAAGCCCGAGCCGATGTAGCCTTGTTCGGGCTGGTCGTCGTCGTCCGGGGCGTCGTTGCCGCCA
>JBJMWF010000141.1:0-2890 GCA_045810265.1 Vitreoscilla sp.
CGCCATGCCGCTAGACACCCTCGACTTTCGCACCGGCGAATCGCCGAACGCCTCCATCATCATCCTGCACGGCCTGGGCGCCGACGCGAACGACTTCGTTCCCGTCGCGCAGCAGCTCGACCTGAGCGCCATCGGCGACGTGCGCTATGTCTTCCCCAATGCGCCGACGCGCCCCGTGACGATCAACGGCGGTATGCGCATGCGCGCCTGGTACGACATCCTCGGTGCCGACCTGGTGCGGCGCGAAGACGAGACCGGGCTGCGCGCGTCGGTGCTCGAGGTGCAGGCGCTGATCGATCGCGAGATCGCGCTGGGCATCCCGGCGGCGCGCATCGTGCTGGCTGGCTTCTCGCAGGGCTGCGCGATGACCTTGCTGGCCGGCTTGCGCTCGCCGCAACGGCTGGCCGGCCTGGTCGGCTTGTCGGGCTACCTGCCGCTGGCCGCAACGACCGCGGCCGAACGCAGCGGGGCCAATGGCGACGTGCCAATCTTCCTGGGCCACGGGCGCTTCGATCCGGTGGTGCCGATGGCGCGCGGCGTGGCCACGCGCGACCTGCTGATCGAGCTGGGCCATCCGGTGGAGTGGCACGACTATCCGATGCAGCATTCGGTCTCGCCCGAGGAGATCGAGCACCTGCACGCCTGGCTGCTGAAGGTGCTGGCCTAGAAGAGCCCAGGCTGCCGGCTGGGTCCGACGAGCACTGGTTCGGCGACCACCGCGTCGCCGACCGAGATCACGCCGCCCTGGATCACGCGCGCCGTGATGCCGCCGTGGCCGCGCATCGCGTTGTAGCCGCCCGGGCCGAGCAGGGTCTCCATCTTCGAGCAGGGGTCGCACGGCCCGGTGACGACGATCAGCACGTCGGGGCCGAGGCGGACCTGCAGCGGCCGGTCGGCGAACAGGCTGAAGCAGGCCAGCAGGTTGGTGCCCGAGACGACCAGGTTGCGCCGCAGGTCGGCCGCGGTGACGTCCCGTCCGCTCCAGAGCCGGATCAGCGGCAGGTGTTCGGCCTGGATCAGCGTGAGCTGGCGCTTGCCGCCGGCGGGCCCGCTCGGGGGCCTGGCGGCGCTGCGGTCGCCCTCGAGGCCGCGGCCGGCCAGCGCGCGGGCCGAAGGCACCGCCACCGCCGCCTGGTCGCGGCCGGGACGCAGGTGGATGGCCTCGACCCGGCCCGCGCGCGCAAAGCGCGCCGTCAGCGAACGCAGGTCGTCCATCGGGTCGTCATCGAGGCGCGTGCCCGGCCCGGGCACGCGCCGAAGGCGTCACAGCGGCTTCTTGGCCAGCTTGCCCTTGGGCATGACCGAGGTCACCGGCGGCGTGGGGCGGTCGGAACCAGCCGCCTTCGGCGGCGTGGCGTCCTTCTTGGGCTTCTTGGTGTTCTTGGTGGCGCGTTGTTCTTTGGACATGGCGGACTCCGGTGGGTTGGTGGGATACGTCGGCCGAAATGGTAAGCCATTGCGCGACGGTGGAAGGCGCCGGACCACGCATTTCAGCAAACTCTGCAGTCGTGCCGGCAAACTTTCCAGCGCTGGCGCGCCGCGGTGCCGCAGCTCGACAGTGGTGCATCGAACTGTCGGGCATGCCACTTGCCAAAATCGTCGCCATGCAGCTGGGACGGCCTGCCAGCACTGCATCGGAGAGAGTGGCGTTCAGTCCTGGCGCCCGCCCCGACTTTTGCTTGCAATGGCCTGAAAGACCGAACCACATGGCGCGCCAGAAGAAATCCGCCAAGACCAGCGTCCCCCCCGACGCGCCGACGCTGCCCAAGGCGCCGACCGGCATCCAGGGGCTGGACGAGATCACCCGCGGTGGCCTGCCGCGCGGACGCCCCACGCTGCTGTGCGGCTCCGCCGGCTCGGGCAAGACGATGCTGGCCGCCGAATTCCTCGTACACGGGGCGCTGGACTACGACGAGCCCGGTGTGTTCATGATGTTCGAGGAGAGCGCGGAGGAACTGGCGCAGAACCTGCGCTCGCTGGGCGTCGATCTCGAGAAGCTTCAAAGCGAGGGCAAGGTCGCGATCGATCATGTCCACATCGAACGCAACGAGATCGAGGAGACCGGCGACTACGACCTCGAAGGCCTGTTCATCCGCCTGGGCCACGCGATCGACAGCATCGGCGCCAAGCGCGTGGTGCTGGACACCATCGAGGCGCTGTTCTCCGGCCTGCCCAACCACGCGGTGCTGCGGGCGGAACTGCGCCGGCTGTTCCGATGGCTGAAGGATCGCGGCGTCACCGCCATCGTCACCGGCGAACGCGGCGAGAACTCGCTGACGCGCTTCGGCCTCGAGGAGTACGTGGCCGACTGCGTGATCCTGCTCGATCACCGCATCGTCGACGAGGTGTCGACACGCCGCCTGCGCGTGGTCAAGTACCGCGGCACCGAGCACGGCACCAACGAGTACCCGTTCCTGATCGCCAGCAGCGGCATCTCGGTGCTGCCGATTACCTCGATGCGCCTCGACCATCGCGCGCCCACGGAGCGGGTGTCCACTGGCATCCACGGCCTGGACGACATGCTCGGTGGCCAGGGCCTGTACCGCGGCAGCAGCACGCTGGTCTCGGGCGCGCCCGGCACCGGCAAGAGCAGCGTGGGCGCCAGCTTCGTCGACGCCGCCTGCCGCCGCGGCGAGCAGGCGGTGCTGTTCGCCTACGAGGAGTCGGCCAACCAGGTGCTGCGCAACATGGGCTCCATCGGCATCGACCTCGACCAGTGGGGCCGCAAGGGCCTGCTGCACATCGATGCCTCGCGGCCGACGCTGCACGGGCTGGAGCAGCACCTGGTCCACATGTACCAGCTGGTGCGCGACATGAAGCCGTCGGTGGTGGTGGTCGACCCGATCAGCAACCTGACGATGGACAAGGCCGACCGCATGCTCAAGCCGAC
>JBJMWF010000142.1:0-15721 GCA_045810265.1 Vitreoscilla sp.
GATGCCGGCCAGCTCGGCGGGCTGGCCGGGTCGTCCGAGCGGTGCGGTGGCACCGAACGTGACGACCTTGCCCTCGGTCGCACCGCCCGAGATCTGCAGCGGGGTCCAGACCGGGCCGGGCGCCACGCCGTTGACGCGGATACCCTTGGGGCCGAGCTGCTTGGCCAGCGACTTCACGTAGTTCATCGTGGCCGCCTTGGTCTGCGCGTAGTCGTACAGATCGGGCGACGGATCGTAGGCCTGCTCGGAGGTCGTGCCGATGATGGCCGAGCCCGGCTGCAGGTGCGGCAGCGCCGCCTTGATGATCCAGAACGGCGCGTAGATGTTGGTCTTCATCGTCGCGTCGAAGTCCTCGGTGCTGATGTCGAGGATGGACCCGCGGGCCTGCTGTCGGCCGGCATTGCAGACCACGATGTCGAGCCCGCCGAGCCCGCGCACGGCTTCCTCGACGAGGCGTCGGCAGAAGCCTTCGTCGCGCAGGTCGCCGGGGATCGCGACGGCCTTGCGGCCGGCCTGGCGGATCAGGTCCACCACCTCGCGGGCGTCCGGCTCCTCGGCGGGCAGGTAGTTGATGGCGACGTCGGCGCCTTCACGCGCATAGGCGATGGCTGCGGCGCGACCCATGCCTGAATCGCCCCCGGTGATCAGCGCCTTGCGTCCCGCCAGGCGGCCGGATCCGACGTAGCTGGATTCACCGTGGTCGGGTCGCGGGTTCATGTTCTTCGCCAGGCCCGGCCAGGGTTGCTGCTGCGCGGGGAAGGGCGGCTTGGGATAGCTGTTGCGAGGATCGCGGACGCCCTCGCGGCGCGCAGCACCGGGGCTCTGCTGCCCTTGTGACTGCGCCTGGCCGGGGGCAGCGGCAAGCACCAGAGGTGCCGTCGCGAGGCCGGCGCCCAGGCCTTTCATGGCTTCTCGTCGCGTGGGCGGGCGGTTGGTGTCGTTGCTCATGCAGGCTCCTGCGCAGGTGCGGAATGGACTGCCGGCGCTTCGCGATCCTTCATGCGCGGCCGGTCGACGGAGCGGCATGTCGGGCCGCTCGCGGCACAAGCGGGCGGCAAGGCCCGTGCCCCGTCGGGTATCGGTCTTCAGCCGATATCCATGTCCAGCAACGCCGAGCCGAGCGACTTGCCGTGCGCATCGAGCGCGAGCGAGCGCGTGACGCCGCCGCCGAGTGCGCCGCTCATGACGAAGTTCAGCGCGCCCAGGCGGGGCAGTTCGTAGCGCCGCACGTCGCCGTGCACGACGCCGCGGAAAAAGGCCTGCACGCGCTCGGGCGTGAGCTGCGTTCGCAGGCGTTCGTAGTCGGCCGGGTCGTAGGCGATGACGGCGATGTTGGAGGTGTCGCCCTTGTCGCCGGTGCGGGCGTGGGCCAGGTCGCGCAGCTTGGGCATCTTCAGACCTCGACGAAATGGACCGACGGCCGCGCGAGCTCGCGCGGGATCAGCACGGACTGGATCGCGACGATCTCGCGCGCGGACTTCGTCGCGCCGCCGCCGCCGGACGGCCCGTTGGTGTAGAGCGTCTCGACCTCGTTGGCCAGGCGCGTCGCCTCGGCCAGGGATGGCGTGCGACCGATCACGCGCACGCGTACCTCGTAGGGATCCGCATGGCCGCGGCTGCTCTGCGCGCCATGCAGCGCATCGACGCCTATCAGGTCGAAGCGAAGCTCGCTGGCCTGGATGCCGATGAGGGCCAGGCGCTCGCGCACGATGTCCAGTGCCAGCCGCGCGCGCGCGACGGCGCCCGGGCCCGCATACGAGATCTGGCCCTCGCCGGCGTAGCCGTCGATGTAGCCGACCGAGACCTTGAGCAGGCCGGTGGCGGGGCTGCCGCTCCCGCCAGACACGCGGACGCGATCCCGCGCGATCTCCGTCACCTCGACCTGGCTGAAGTCCGCCACGACGTCGGGCTGCAGATAGCGCGCGGGGTCGTGGATCTCGTAGAGCAGCTGCTCCTTGCAGGTGGCGGCGGTGACGCAACCGCCGGCGTGCTCGAGCTTGGTGATGACGACGGCACCGTCCTCGTCGACCTCTCCGATCGGAAAGCCCAGGCGAGCCAGGTCGGGCACGTCCTTGAAGCCGGGGTCGGCGAAATAGCCGCCGGTGACCTGTCCGGCGCATTCGAGCAGGTGGCCGACGACGGTGGCCCGGCCCATGCGTTGCGCGTCGTCGAGCGACCAGCCGAATTCATGCACCAGCGGCGCGGCGAACAGCGCGGGATCGGCGGCCCGACCGGTGATGACGACGTCGGCACCTTGCGCGAGCGCATCGCGGATGCCGGCCACGCCCAGGTAGGCGTTGGCCGAGATCAGCGTGTCGCGGCGCGACGCGACCGTCTCGCCGCTTTCCTCGAAGCGATGCGCGCCGGCGAGCACGGTCGCGAGGACGTCGTCTCCCGTCACGGCCGCGATGCGCAGCTGGCCCAGGCCGAGCTCCGCCGCGATGCTCGCAACGCGGCGCGCGGCGGCCAGCGGATTGGCCGCGCCCATGTTGGTGATGACGCGCACGCCGTTGCGCGCGCAGGCCGGCAGCACGGCGCGCATCCGGGCCTCGAGCAGGGGATCGAATCCGCCGTCCGGATCGCGGCGGCGCGCCTGCTGCGCGAGTGCGATGGTGCGTTCGGCCAGGCACTCGAAGATCAGGTAGTCGAGCTGGCCATGCTCGGCCAGTTCGACGGCGGGCTCGATGCGGTCGCCGGAATATCCGGCGCCGGCGCCCAGGCGGATGGTGCGCATGAGGAGGTCTCCGTTTTCAGAGAGGGAAGACGCCGAACACCACGCAGGCCAGCGTCATCACGACGGATGCGCCGAGCAGCAGCGGGATCGTGAACTTCTGGTGGTCGGCCAGGTCGATGCCGGCCAGGCCCACCACGAGGAAGGTCGCGGGCGTCAGCGGACTCACCGGGAAGCCGGTCGTCATCTGTCCCATCAGCGCAGCTTGCGCGACCTGCAGCACGGGCACGCCCAGCTGGTGGCCCACCTCGCCGACGACCGGCAGCACGCCGAAGTAGAACGAGTCGGGATCGAACAGCAGGCTCAGCGGCATCGAGACGATCCCGAGCCCGAACGGGATGTGCGAGGCCATGCCGGCAGGCACGAACGCGACCGCGGTCTGCGCCATGGCCTTGAGCATGCCCGTGCCCTGCATCACGCCAGTGAAAACGCCCGCCGCCAGCAGGATGCCGGCCATCATCAGCGCGGCCTTGGCGTGGGCGTCGACGCGCTGGCGCTGCATGTCGACATCCGGATAGTTCACCAGCAAGGCGATGCACAGGCCGATCATGAACATGACGGCGGGCGGGATCTTCTCACCGAGCGCGACCATCGTGCCAAGCACCATCACGGTCAGCACGAGGTTGAACCAGAACTTGCCCGGCCGGCGCAGCGCGCGCTCGGCGTCCGTGAGCGTGCGCGAGGCGACGAGCGCATCGGCCGCCGCGGCGCCGCTCGCGCCGCCGGTCAGGCCCAGGCGCCGCTCTTCACGGCGGCCCAGCCACCAGCAGGCCGAGAACACGAAGACCAGGCCGACGGCCTGCACCGGCACCAGCGGCGTGAAGATGTCGCCGATCGGCAGCTTGAGCGCCGCCGACGCACGGATCATCGGCCCGGTCCACGGCAGGAAGTTGACGCCAGCCGCCAGCGACGCGGCCGCGGCCAGCACGCGCTTGTCCATCCCGAGCCGTTCGTACAGCGGCAGCATGGCGGGGATGGTGACCAGGAAAGTGACCGCGCCCGAGCCGTCGAGGTGGATCAACAGGGCCAGCAGCGCGGTGCCCATCACGATGCGCGTCGGCCGCGTCCCGACCGTGCGCAGGATGCCGTCGATGATGGGATCGAGCATGCCGGCGTCGGTGATGACGCCGAAGTAGAGGATGGCGAACACGAACATGCCGATCACCGGCGCCAGGCTCTTCAGGCCATCGACCACCATCTTGCCGGTGCTCAGGCCGAAGCCGCCAACCAGCGCGGCCGCGATGGGGATGAGGATCAGCGCCACCAGCGGCGACATGCGCTTGGTCATGATCGCCGCGAGTAGCAGCACGATCGTCAGCAGACCCAGCAAGGGCAGGGGAATCATTCGTTTGTCTCCGTGTTCCGTTGGCCGCCCGGGGCCTGCATGGGCACCGGGTCGTTGCTGCGCCGGAGCTTAGGACGCGGCTGGGGCCCTCGCAATTGAATTGATCTGATTGCAGCAATAATGCTTGCTTATGGATCTGAACCTTCGCCAGCTGCGCGCCTTCGTCACCGTGGCCGAGCTCGCCAGCTTCACGCGCGCGGCGGCGCTGCTGCATCTGTCGCAGCCGGCGCTGACGGTGCAGATACGCAAGCTGGAAGAGTCGCTGCAGTGCCGCCTGCTCGATCGCACCAGCCGCACGGTCGACCTCACCCGCATCGGCCGCGACCTGCTACCGACGCTGCGACGCACGCTGCAGGAGCTCGACGCCGTCGTCACCGAGTCGCACGCGCGCGGCGCGGGGCACCTGGGCACGGTGCGTGTGGCCTGCCTGCCGTCGTTCGCGTCCAGCCTGCTGCCCGACGTCATCCTGGCATGCCGCGCGCGCAGCCCCGGTGTCTCCTTCGTGATCCGCGATGCGGTCGCCGGCCGCGTGATGCAGCTCGTGCGGGACGAGGAGGTCGACCTGGGAATCACTGGCGGCCCGTTGCCGGACGCCTCGCTGGAAGTGCTGCACGAGCTCGATGACCGGCTCTGCGCCGTGATGCCTGCCGACCATCCGCTCGCTCGACGCAAGCGCTTGCGCATCGAGCACCTGGTCGACCTGCCGCTGGTGCTGACGGATCCCTCGACCAGCGTGCGCGCCACCGTGGACGCGGCCTTCCTCGCCCTGGGTCGGCTGCCTCAGGTCAGCTGCGAGACCACCTACATGACCACCGCGGTCGCGATGGTGCGCGCGGGCCTGGGCGTCACCATCCTGCCCGAATCCGCGCGCGAGATACGCGCCGAGCCTGGACTGGTGGCGCGGCCTGTCGGCGACGACGCCTTCATCCGCCGCATCACCATCGTCAAGAAGCGCCAGCGCTCGCTGCCGCCGGCGGCCGAGTCCTTCCTGGGCGAATGCAAGCGAGTCGCCGGCTGAGCGCCGCCGGCGCGCCTTTGCAACGTGCCGCGTTGCACGCCGCGCGGCCTCACGGAACCTGGATGGAAATGTTGGCGCGCTCCGTGCCGGGCGTGGGCGACATCGACGCCCAGAAGTCGGTGGTGCGCATCCACTTCTGCAGTCCCATCGGCAGGTCGAGGCTGGGGATCTCGGGCAGTTCGCCGGGCGTGAAGTCGGCCCCGTAAGGCACCAGCGGCTTGACGACGTCCGGATGCTGGATGCTGGCGTGAAGGCTCTGGAGCGCAACGTTCCAGTTGTCGAGCAGATCCTTGCGCGTGATCGGGCCGCCCGGCTTGTCCGCCGTCGGGTGCAGCGCGCGATGGTGGACGGCCGTCACCTCCTGGCCGGCCGGCGTCGCCTTGAACGCGGTCCAGGCATTGAAGGCCGGCGTTCCGAAGGTGACCACCGCCTCGATCGTGCCCGATGCGAAAGCCGCCTCCAGCCACTGGTGGCGGTAGGCCTGGATCGCGGGATCGTTCAGGTGCGGCAGGGCCATGTCCTGGTTGTAGATGGCGTATGCGAAGGCGTTGATCATCAAGTAGTGCTTCGTATATCCCAGCTTCTCGACGAAGCCCTGGGCGCGGCGGCCGGCCTGGCCGCACAGGATCCGCCGGGTGACGGCTTCGGTCTGCGCCGGATCCTGGCCGATCACGAGCAGGCGCGCCGTGCCGTTGGCTCTTCCCCGGTAGAAGATCGGCCCCCACAGCGAACGGAAACCATCCGCGCCGCGATAGACGCTGTCATCGGGGTAGTTCTCGCAGAGCGTCTTGAAGTGGCCGGTCGGGCCGGTGTCGAAGGGAATGGAGGCCATGTCCAAGCTCCTTGGGAGTCCAGCGAGCTGCCAGTGGGAACGGGCAGGGATGCCGCCGAGGGTCAGTGATCACGCGCAGACCGTAAATCCCCTGTGTCGCACGCCATGGTGACGCACCTTGTCATCGTCTTGCGCCTCGCACCGGGCGACGGACAGGGCGATGACCGGCGTTGCGCCGAGACCTCGGCATGGGCCGGATTCATAAGTATGACTTTTTCCGGCGATAGATTGCCGCGTCTGCCGCCCGAGTGGTGGCGCCGTCTCGATCCCATCTGCTGCTCGTCCCTTCTTCGAATCGCCCATGTCCAAACGCGCTGCCTTTCCTTTCGTCGCCTGCCTCGTCGCGGTGGCCGTCCTGTCTGCCTGCGGGGGCAGCGACGACGCCGCCCTGACGATTCCCGCCGCTCCCGCCGGCACCGGCACCACCGACAGCGCGCCGGTCGCCGACGCGACGGCCGTGCCGCCCTATGTCGACTTCGCCTTCACCAACCAGCGCGGCGACGCGCGCTACGCCACCCTGGCCACGAACGCCGGCGTGCGCGTGGTGTCCGGCTTCCTCGACTTGTGGAAGCCCAGCACGCTGCTGGTCGATGCGGGCGTGACCGCGGCCGCGAACGGCAACTTTCCGGCGATCGCGGCGTCGACCTGGACCGGCATCCCCGGCGACGCCACCGACGGCACGGCGCTGAACAGCCCGGTGCTTGCGGCCAACATCCAGTACGTGGTGACGGCGACCAGCGGTCGCAGCGCCGACCAGGCCGTGGCCGCCTACCTCGACGACCGGCGCGGCAAGGGCTACAGCGTCACCGACGGACTGGGCCCGCTGACGGTGGCCTGGCGTGCCGCGGCGCAGCAGACGACCTCCATCACCAGCGTGCCGGGCGATGCGACGACGGTGCTCTACAACGACAGCGGCAACAACACCGGCGTCGGCAGTGCGTCGGGCAACGCGAGCTTCGGCAGCGTCGTCGACTTCGTCAACAACGCCGGCCAGAACGCGTCCACCGAGCCTGCCAAGCGCTTCTACAAGTACGCGCGGCCTTGGCGCTGGAGCGCCAGCGTGCAGGTGGTCCCGGCCCTGGTGCCCGCCGAAAGCGCGACGCCCGCCACCGATGGCGGCTTCATCAGCGGCCATGCCGCCGAGGCCATGCGCGACGCGATCGCGATGGCCTACGTCGTGCCCGAGCGCTACCAGGAGCTGCTGACGCGCGCGCTCGAACTTGGCGAGAACCGCATCCTCGCCGGCATGCACTCGCCGCTGGACGTGATCGGTGGCCGCATCCAGGCGCAGGCGGCCGCCACGGCCAGCATCGTCACCGGTGCCGACTCGACGGCCGGCGCCGCCGCCTACACCCAGGCGCACGCGGCGCTGATGGCGGCCGTGGGCGCCAGCAGCCCGGCCGCGTTCCAGGCCTATGCGCACTCGCAGGCGACGAGCGCCGACCGCTTCGCGGACCACGACACGAACAAGGCCGACTACCTGCGCCGCCTGACCTACGGCTTCGCGCAGATCGGCGACAAGACCCGGCCGGCCGTGGTGCCCAAGGGCGCCGAGGCCTTGCTCGAGACCCGCCTGCCGTACCTGGACGCGGCGCAGCGCCGCGTGGTGCTCAAGACGACGGCCCTGCCTTCGGGCTATCCGGTACTCGATGACGCCGAGGGCTGGGGCCGCCTGAACCTGTTCGCCGCCGCCGACGGCTTCGGCGCCTTCAACGGCGACACGCTGGTGACCATGGATGCGGCGCAGGGCGGCTTCGCGGCATCGGACAGCTGGCGCAACGACATCGCCGGTCCGGGCAAGCTGACCAAGAAGGGCAGCGGCACCCTGGCGCTGACGGGCAGCAACAGCTTTGCCGGCGGCACTGAAGTGGACGACGGCGTGCTGCAGGCCGCCTCGACGAACGCGCTGGGCGCCGGCGACGTCTACCTGGCCGGCGGAACGCTGGTCAGCAAGGCGGCCGCGCCCCTGGCCATCCCGGGCGGCTTCACGCAGTTGGCTGGCAGTACCCTGGAGCTCGACATCGGCGGCAGCGGCGCCGGCAGGCTCGCGGTCGGCGGGACAGCGACGGTGGCGGGCGGCACCCTGGTCGTGGTGTTCGTGCCGGGCCACGTTCCCTCCGTTGGCGACACGCTGGACATCATCGGTGCGGGCAAGTTCCAGGGCCGGTTCACCACCATCACCGTGGCCGGCTTCAAGGTGACGCCGACGTACACGGCCACGGGCCTGCAGTTGCACATCGACGGCTGAGGGATTGGCGGCGGTGCTGCCAGGTTGCCTTGCCCGGCAATCTCGAGGTGTGCGATCGCGTCGCATCGACACGCCCGTCCCTACACTGGGTGCATACCGGACGGACGGAGACACCATGACCGCAGGCACCCGCTCCCGCTGGCTTCGCGCCGCCGACGCGCGCCTGGACGACCTGCGCGTCGTCCTCGACCAGCGCACCGATCCCGCCTCGTGTCCCAACGCGGCACGCCTGCTGCATGACGTGCCGGTCTACGACTGCGCGGCCTTGCGGGCGCGCCTGAGCGAGGATGAGGTGTTCTCCCAACGCCTGATGGGCGAGTGGGCCGACATCTGGGAGGGCGGCCCGGGCATCCTGGTGCTGCAAGGCGCGTTGCCGGCGCCGGCGGTCGACGACGTGACGGCGTGCTTCAAGGAGATCATCGATCGTGAGCGCGAGGGCGGCAGCCGCGGCGATCACTTCGCCACGGCGGGCGCCAACGACCGCGTCTGGAACGCGCTGGAGAAACTCTGTCTGCTCGATCCGGCCGCGTTCGCGCGGTACTACGCCAACGACATGCTCGCGCTCGCCAGCCAGGCCTGGCTCGGGCCCGCCTACCAGATGACCTCGCAGGTGAACAATGTGCGCCCTGGCGGCGCCGCCCAGACGCCGCATCGCGATTTCCATCTGGGCTTCTGCTCAGCCGAACAGGCGCAAGGCTATCCGTCGCACGCGCATCGACTGTCGCCGATGCTCACGCTGCAAGGTGCCGTGGCGCACGTGGACATGCCGGTGGAAAGCGGCCCGACGCTCTACCTGCCGCATTCCCAGAAATACCTGCACGGCTACCTCGTGGCCGATCGCGATGAATTCCGGCGTCATTTCTCGGAGCACAGGGTGCAGTTGCCGCTCTCCAAAGGCGATGCGGTCTTCTTCAATCCCGCGCTGCTGCACGCCGCTGGCGAGAACCGATCCCATGACATCCAGCGCATGGCCAACCTGCTGCAGGTCTCCTCTGCATTCGGGCGGGCAATGGAATCGGTCGATCGCGACCGCATGCTGCGGGCGCTTTACCCGCACCTGCTGTCGATGGGACGAGGCGGCGTGCTCGACCGTGGCGCGCAGGCTCGCGTCGTGGCGGCCAGCGCCGAAGGCTACGCGTTCCCGACCAACCTCGACCGCGATCCCCCGCTGGATGGGCTTGCGCCGGAAAGCCCGCAGGCCGTCGCCTTGCGCGCGCTGCAACAGGGCTGGTCGGCCGAACGCCTGTTCGCCTGGCTGGACGAAGCGAGCCGCAAGCGCCTGACCTGAGTTGCCGCGACGGCGCTGGCGGCCGGATCGCACGTCGTCCGCGCCAACGACCAGCCAGCAGGGATTCGGCCTGCGCCGCTCAGCGCCCCGGCCGATGCGTCCGCAGCAAGGCCAGGAAGGCCGTCGCGTCGAGTGGCTTGGGCAGGAAGGCCACGCCGTCCAGCCGGCCGCGCCGCTCGACTTCGTCCTGTTGGAGGAACGAGGTCGCGATGACCAGGCCGGGACGATCGGCCTGCGTCGCGACGTGGCGCAGCATCTCCAGGCCGTCGATGTGGGGCATGACGATGTCGGTGACCAGGATGTCCGGCGTGATGCGACCCATCGCCCGGAGTCCTTCGAACCCGTTGTTCGCTTTCGTGATGGATGCGGACGGGAACGCCTCCTCGACCAGCATCTGGACCAGTTCGAGCGCCGCCGGATCGTCGTCGACGATCAGCACGCGGGGAGATGGTTCGCCCTGCGCGCCGCCGCCCGCCGAGCGCATCGCGTCGATCAGTGCCTGCGCCGAGGCGCCGTCGATCTTGCGATGCCCGCTGGGCGTCTTCCACGCCTTGAGCCTGCCGGTATCGACCCAGCGCTGGACGCTCTGGACCGAGACGCCAAGCACCTGCGCGAGCTGCCGTGGCGAATAGGACGCCTTGCCTTCATCCATGAGTTCTTTCTTCGCTCCCGGCACCCGAGGTACCCCGCGCCGATTGTGCCGCAGCGAAATAGGCATCTCATTGTGCCCATTTCGACCAATATATCCAATTTGATGATCCTAGACTTGCGTGCAAGGCGGGCGCTCAGGGACGGGCGGCTGCCCACCCCGCGTCGGGGCCGATCCAGGCCCTCGGCGCATGCCGGATTCCCCGGTCGTCGCTACCAAGGTCGGAGACATCATGAACATCATCAGGAACCTGAGAATCGGAACCCGGCTCGCCGTCGGCTTCGCGGTCGTGATCGCACTGCTGATCACGATGGCCGTCGTCGGCATCTCGCGCATCGAAGCGGTCAATGACAACACGGACGTGATCGTCAACGATCGCTACGTGAAGGTCGCCCTGGCCGACACGATCAAGGACAAGGTCAATGTCAAGACGCGGGCGCTGCGGACTGCCCTGATCACCACCGATCCCGAGGTGGTCAAGGAGGAACTGGCCAAGGAGGCGGGCGCGACGCCGGCCATCGCGGATGCGCTGGAAAAGCTCCAGGCGACCATCCACAGTCCGGCCGGAGTCGCCGCCCTCAAGCACGTCCTGGAGCTGCGCGGCGGATTCCTGGAGGTCAACGCCAAGCTGGCCGCGATGATCCGCGCCGGACAGCGTGACGAGGGCGCGGCATTCCTCGTCAAGACGCTGATCCCGGTGCAGAACACCTACCTGGCTGCGTTGACCGACCTCATCGACTCCCAGGTCCAGGGCATGCACAGTTTCGCTGCCGACGCGGCGGCGCAGGCGCGCGGCGCCACCATCATGATGATCGCGCTGGCCGCGGTGGCCACCCTGCTCGCAGCGGCGATCGGTCTGTTCATCACGCGCTCCATCACCGGGCCGATCGCTTCGGCGGTCAAGCTGGCGGAGTCGGTCGCGGCAGGCGACCTGAGCGCGCGCATCGAGGTCACCAGCCGCGACGAGACCGGGCAACTGCTGGGCGCGCTCAAGGCCATGGTCGAGAGCCTGGTCAGCGTCGTTGGCAAGGTGCGCCTGAGCAGCGACTGCATCGCCACCGGTTCGAGCCAGATCGCCACCGGCAATGCGGATCTGTCGCAACGAACGGAGGAGCAGGCCTCCAACCTGCAGCAGACTGCGGCCTCGATGGAGCAGCTGACGTCGACGGTGCGGAACAACTCTGACACGGCCCGCCAGGCGACCCAGCTTGCAGGCTCCGCGGCCGCCGCGGCCACGCAGGGCGGCGAGGTGGTGGAGCAGGTGGTCAGCACGATGGGTGCCATCGATGCATCCAGCCGCAAGATCGCCGACATCATCGGGGTGATCGACGGTATCGCCTTCCAGACCAACATCCTGGCTCTGAACGCGGCCGTCGAGGCGGCCCGCGCCGGTGAGCAGGGCCGCGGCTTCGCGGTGGTGGCCGGCGAGGTGCGCAGCCTCGCACAGCGGTCGGCCGAAGCGGCCAAGCAGATCAAGGGGCTGATCGCCGACAGCGTCGACAAGGTCCAGGCCGGCACCGAGCAGGTCGCCGAGGCCGGGCGCGCGATGAACGACATCGTCGCCCAGGTGCGGCGGGTCAACGACCTGATCGCCGAGATCAGCGCGGCGACGCTCGAACAGACGCAGGGCATCGGCCAGGTGGGCGACGCCGTCAGTCAGCTGGACCAGGTGACGCAGCAGAACGCGGCGCTGGTGGAAGAAAGCGCCGCGGCCGCCGAAAGCCTGAGCCAGCAGGCGGTCAGGCTGGTCGAGGCGGTCGGTGTGTTCCGGTTGGCTCCGGACACGTACTCGGCCGGCTAGTACGTCCAGGTCAGCGACAGCAGGCGCGCCGTCTCCGCCAGCAAGGTCTGGTGATCGATGGGCTTGGGCAGGAAGGCGTCGGCCCCCGCCCGGAGACATTCGGTCCGGGTTTCATGGCTGGTGCTGCCTGAGGATGCCATGATGGCGATCTGCGCGAGTGCCGGCGACTTGCGGATCCGACGCGTGGCCTCCAGCCCGTCCATCACGGGCATCGTCACGTCCATCACGACGAGGTCGGGGCGCAGCTCCTGGACGCAGGCCAGCGCCTGCTGCCCGTCCGCGGCCTCCGCCAGATCGAATCCCAGCACGTTCAGGCTCTCCACCAGCACGGCGCGATTCTGCGGCACGTCGTCAACGACCAGCACGCGCCTGCGTGGGCCGGCATAGCCCGTGGGCTGCCCGCGCATGGGCTGCTCGAAGCGCCGCTGGACGCCCAGCGGCAGATCCACCTCGAACCAGAAGCGGCTGCCGCGGCCCGCTTCGGTGCTCACCTCGATATCACCGCCCATCAGGCGCACCAGTTCGCGACTGATGGCCAGACCGAGCCCCGAGCCGCCATCGCGCCGCCCGACCTCGCTCACCTGCTCGAAAGGCTTGAACAGCCGATCCCGCTGGCTTGCCGTCATGCCGATGCCGCTGTCGCGGACCTCGCAACGCAATCGGACGGTCGTTGGGGCGAGGTTCTCGGCCGTGACGGCCAGCACGACCTCGCCGCTGTCCGTGAACTTCACGGCGTTGGACAGCAGATTGAGCAGGACCTGGCGCAGTCTTTTCTCGTCGGCACGCACGCTGCGAGGCAGGTCTGG
Organism: Vitreoscilla sp.; assembly: GCA_045810265.1. Classification (GTDB taxonomy): domain Bacteria; phylum Pseudomonadota; class Gammaproteobacteria; order Burkholderiales; family Burkholderiaceae_C; genus Scleromatobacter. The sequence goes on from JBJMWF010000142.1 coordinate 12,719, forward strand.
CGTGAACCGCTCGACGAACAGCAGGGACTTCTCCTCGGCCTTGACGCGCACGATATCGGCCACGACGGCCAGGAAGGGGCCCAGCGCGATATCGGTCGGGTTCAGTTCGACCTTGGCGGCGTCGATGTGCGCCAGATCCAGGATGTCGTTGATCAGCGCGAGCAGGTGCTGCCCGCTCTCGCGGATGATCTTCAGGCCGCGCACCTGGCGCTCGTTGAGACCCTTGTCCTGCTGCAGCAACTGCGCGAAGCCGAGGATGCCGTTGAGCGGCGTGCGCAATTCATGGCTCATCTGCGCCAGGAAGGCGCTGCGCTGGCGAGCGAGCCGCTCGGCCTCGGCCAGGGCCGCCCGGTGCGCGGCTTCGACGGCCTTGCGCTCGCGGATATCACGCGCAACGCCCACGGTGCCCAGCACGGTGCCGTCCTCGTCCAGCACCGGTACCTTGTAGGTCTCGACCCAGACGTCGCCGTCGACCGTGGCCAGCATCTCCTCGGCGGTCTGGCGCTGCAGCGAACTCATGACCTGGACGTCGTCGGTGCGGAAGGCCTGCGCACGATCGCTGGGCCAGAAGTCGAGGTCGCTCCTGCCCTCCATCGCCTGCGGGGTGGTTCCGCACGCGGCCGCCATCGCCTGGTTGACCGTGAGGAAGTTGCTGCGCGTGTCCTTCAGCCACGCGAACATGGGCAGCATGTCGATCAGCGTGCGCAGGTACTTGGCCTGCTGGCGCTGTTCGGCCGTGCGCGCGCGCAGTGCCTCCTCGGCCTGCCGGCGTCCGATCGCGTAGCGGATGGAGCGCGCGAGCGAGGCGCCGTCGACGTGTCCCTTGATGAGGTAGTCCTGCGCTCCGGCCTGCAGCGCCTGCAGCGCGACTTCCTCGTCGGAGGATCCGCTCATCACCACCAGCGTGGGAACGCTTGTTTCGCGGGACACGATCCGCAGCGTGTCCAGGCCGGTGCTCTCGGGCAGCCCCAGGTCGAGCAGCACGACGTCGAAGGGCGCCGCGCGCAGCCGCTCGATGCCGGCGGTGAGGTTGTCGGCCCAGCTGAAGTGGATGTCCAGCGCCTGGGACTGCTGCAGCATGATCTCGATCAGCCTGGCGTCCGCCGGGCAGTCCTCGATCAGCAGGAGCCGGATGCGGGCCGTGTTCATTTGGGCGGCAGCGTGACGACGTTGAGCCAGAAGTCCTCGATGGTCCGGATGATTCTCATGAACTGGTCGAAGTCCACCGGCTTGGTCACGTAGCAGTTGGCGTTGAGGTTGTAGGCGCGAAGGACATCTTCCTCGTCTTGCGAGGTGGTCAGGATCACGACCGGGATCGCGCGCAGCGACGCGTCCTGCTTCATGGCTGACAGGACCTCGCGGCCGTCCTTCCTGGGCAGGTTCAGGTCGAGCAGCACGATGTCGGGACGAGTGGCCTGCGCATAGGGGCCGACCTTGCGCAGGTAGTCGAGCGCCGCCACGCCGTCCTCGACGACGTTGAGGCTGTGCAGCACCTTGCTGCCCTTGAGTGCCTCGCGAGTCAGGCGAACGTCGCCCGGGTCGTCTTCGACCATCAGGATGTCGATCGTTCTGATCGCTCGTTGTCCGGTCATGCCGTGACTCCTTTCGGCGTCCCGTCCATGCGCCGTCGAGTCGACTATAGACCTGCGTTCGTGCCCCGTACAGGTGCATTTGCATCGTCCTGGGCCCCTGCGCGCAGGTCGGAGATCCAGTCGAGGATGGCTCGCGACTGGAAGCGTTGCGCAAGTTCACGCAGGCGATCGGCGAACGGCTGGTAGACCGGATCGAGGCGGGCCAGGTACTCGGCTCGCTCGCCCAGGCTGCGCATGTTGCCCATCCTGGCGAGCGCATGCAGCAATTCCAGTTCGTCGGCCGCAGGCACCACCAGCGCTGACGCGGGCAGGGCGGCGGCCGCGGGTGCTTGGGCCCTGCCGCCGCGTCGGGATCGCTGCGGCGGCGCCTCGGCGCCCGACGGGATCGGCGCCTGAGGACGACATTCCGGTGCCGGGCGGGCCACCGCAAGCTCGACATCCAGCTCGAAGCGGAAGACGCTGCCCTTGCCCAACTCGCTTTGCACCTGAATGCTGCCGCCCATCATCGAGACGACCTGCTGACAGATGGCCAGGCCCAGTCCCGTGCCGCCGTACTGGCGTTGGGTGTCTCCCGCCTGTTCGAACGGCCTGAACAGCATGGCCACGTGCTCGGGCGGGATGCCGATGCCCGAATCGGCGACTTCGAAGTGCAGGCGAGTCTGGGTGCCGTCAGCGGCTTGCCGCCCATGCACCTGCAGGCGCACTTGGCCGCGCTCGGTGAACTTGACGGCGTTTCCGAGCAGCTTGATCAGCACCTGCTGCAGACGCGGGCCGTCGACACGCACGCTGGCAGGAAGGTCAGGCGCGAACTCGCAGACCAGGGTCAGCCCCTTTTGCCTGGCGGCAGCGCCCATCGTGCCTTCGACCTCTTGCAGCAGCTCCGGCAGACCGACCGGCTGAAGCACCAACTCCACCTTGCCGGCCTGGATGCGGGACAGGTCCAGCACATCGCTGATCTGCGAGAGCAACTGCTCGCCGCCGCGGCGGATGGTGGCCAGGCCATGGCGCTGGAGGTCGCTCAGCCCGGGCTCGTCCTCGAGGATCTGCGCGTAGCCCAGCACGGCGTTGAGTGGCGTGCGCAGCTCGTGGCTCATGTTGGCCAGGAAGCTGCTCTTGGCCCGGCTCGCCACCTCCGCCGAAGCCTTGGCGCGTTGCGCCTCGGCGAACACGGATTCCAGGTGGCGAATCGTCTCCCAGAGGCGTTCGGTCATCGTGTTGATGCTGCTTGCAAGCACGCCGATCTCGTCGTGCGACTGCACCTGCGCGCGCGCCGCCAGATCGCCCGCCGTGACACGTTCGGCCACGCTCGTCAGGCGTTGCAGCGGCACGACCACGCTGCGCCTGAAAGCGTAGGCCATGATCGCCGCGATGCTCACTGCGAGCAGCCCCGCAACGCTGGCCACCAGGCTCA
>JBJMWF010000143.1:0-16180 GCA_045810265.1 Vitreoscilla sp.
GCCCGAGGCGCCCGCCGGCAGCGCGAGCGCGAGGACGGCGCCGCCCGGCAGCGCCACGCCCTGCGGGGACGCCTCGCCGGCGACCAGGTTCATCGGCGGATCGCTGAAGGCCCCCGCCACGCGGATCGACTTGGGTCGGTGGAACACTTCCGCCGTCGGCCCGTACTGCAGCAGTTCGCCGGCGTCCATCACGGCGGTGTAACCGCCCAGCAGCAGGGCCTCGGTGGGCTCGGTGGTGGCGTAGACGACGGTGGAGCGGCCGGCGGCGAACAGCGCGGACAGCTCGTCGCGCAATTCCTCGCGCAGCTTGTAATCGAGGTTGACCAGCGGCTCGTCGAACAGCATCAGCGGCGCGTTCTTGGCCAGCGCCCGCGCCAGCGCCACGCGCTGCTGCTGGCCGCCCGAGAGTTCGCCCGGCAGCCGCTTCAGGAAGGGCTCGATGTGCAGCTTCTTGGCGAGCTCCAGCACGCGGGCGTCGATGTCGCGCTCCTTGCGCAGGCGCAGCGGCGAGGCGATGTTGTCGGCCACCGTCATCGAGGTGTAGTTGATGAACTGCTGGTAGACCATGGCGACGTTGCGCTCGCGCACCGACTTGCCCGTCACGTCCACGCCGTCCACCATCACGCGTCCGCCATGCGGCTTGTCGAGCCCGGCCATCACGCGCATCAGCGTCGTCTTGCCGGCCTGCGTCGCGCCCAGCAGCACGGTGATCGCGTTGGGCACGAGCACCAGGTCGAGCGGGTACAGCAGGCTTTGCGCCCCCGCTCGTTGTTCGATGCGTTCGAGCATCAGTTCCATGAAGTCTCCGGAGTCGGTGTGACGGCCACGCCGTCCCAGTGCCTGGCGCACCAGGCAGCGACGGCGGCGCGCTCTTCGGCGCTGTAGTGCAGGCCCAGCTTGCTGCGGCGCCACAGCACGTCCTCGGCGCCGCGGGCCCATTCGTGTTCGTGCAGGTAGTGCAGCTCGCACTCGTACAGGCCGGGTGCGACCTGGGCGCCGGGCTTGTCGCCGAGCACGCGGTCGATGCGCGCGCCGTAGGCGCGTGCGAGCCGGTGCAGCACGGCGGCGTCGAACTGCGGATAGCGGCGGCGCACGGTCTGCTCGAAGCGTTCGAAGTCGGTGTCGGGGCGGCGCGCCGGGCCGATCCACTTATTCAGGTCGCCGCCGGGCAGGAAGGCGCCGTTGGTCCAGGCGCCGCGCGAGGGGTCGACGCCCAGCGGCTGCATCAGCAGGTCGGCCGCGTCCTCGGCCAGGCGGCGGAAGGTGGTGATCTTGCCGCCCCAGGCCGTCAGCAGCGGCGCCTGCGCGGTATCGAGTTCGAGCGAGTAGTCGCGCGTGACGGCGGACGGATCGCCCGACTCGTCGTCCAGCAGCGGGCGCACGCCGGAATAGGTCCACACGACGTCGCTGGGCGTGACCGCCTTGGCGAAGTAGCGGCTCGCCTGCTCGCACAGGTAGGCGATCTCGGACTCGTCGATCTTCGCGCCGCCAATGGCGCCGTGGTGCTCGACGTCGGTGGTGCCGATCAGGGTGAAATCGCGCTCGTACGGGATCGCGAAGATGATGCGCTTGTCGGGGTTCTGGAAGATGTAGGCGTGGCCGTGATCGAACAGCCGCGGCACGACGATGTGGCTGCCCTTGACCAGGCGCAGGGACTTGGCGCGCGGCACGTGCGCATGGTCGGACAGGAACTGCGAGGCCCACGGCCCGGCGGCGTTGACCAGCGCGCGCGCGGTCAGTTCGCGCTGCTCGCCGGCGGCGTTGTCCAGCACCACCTGCCAGCCGTCGGCACCGCGCCGGGCGCTCTTGCAACGCCAGCGCGTGAGGATGGTCGCGCCGCGTTCGGCGGCGTCGATCGCGTTCAGGGCCACCAGGCGCGCGTCGTCGACCCAGCCGTCCGAATAGACGAAGCCCTTGGTGAAGCGCGGCTGCAAGGGCGCGCCGGCGGGATGGCGGCGCAGGTCCACCGTGCGCGATGCCGGCAGCACTTCGCGCCGTGCCAGGTGGTCGTAGAGAAACAGGCCGATGCGGATCATCCACACCGGACGCATGCCCGGGTCGTGAGGCATCACGAAGCGCAGCGGCCACATGATGTGCGGCGCGCTGCGCAGCAGCACCTCGCGTTCGGCCAGCGCCTTGCGCACCAGCGAGAACTCGTTGTATTCGAGGTAGCGCAGGCCGCCGTGGATCAGCTTGGTGCTGGATGACGACGTCGCCTGCGCCAGGTCGTCCTTCTCGGACAGCACCACGTTGAGCCCGCGTCCGGCCAGGTCTCGCGCGATGCCGGCGCCGTTGATGCCGCCACCCACCACCAGCACGTCGCAGCTGGACGGGATCACGCTCGACAAGCGTTGGTCGGGAAGAGGCGGAGCTTGCACGGTACTTTCTCTGCGCTGAATATTCAGCGTTGTCTCGTTCGAATGGCAGCGATTGTGTTCGTTTCGTTTTCGCTTTTGGCTAAGGAAAACCCTCGAATGGATTCGCATGTGATCGTTTAGATTCGCTCGCCATGAACCCCTCACCGCGCCAGCTCGAGCTGATCGAGGAAGTGCGTCGCCGCCAGAACGTGACCGTCGAGGCGCTCGGCGAACGCTTCGGCGTCACCTTGCAGACCGTCCGGCGCGACATCCGGCAGCTGACCGACGCCGGCCTGCTGGCGCGCTTCCACGGCGGCGTGCGCATGCCCGGCTCGACCACCGAGAACATCGAATACCGCAAGCGCCAGCAGCTCAACGCGCAACCCAAGCAGCGCATCGCCGAGCAGGTGGCGCGGCGCGTGCCGCACGGCTCCTCGCTGCTGATCAACATCGGCACCACCACCGAGGCGATCGCACGCGCGCTGCTGCATCACAAGGGCCTGCGCGTGATCACCAACAACCTGAACGTGGCCGCCATCCTGTCCGACAACGCCGATTGCGAGGTCATCGTGGCGGGCGGCGTGGTGCGCTCGAAGGACCGCGGCATCATCGGGGAAGTGACGGTCGACTTCATCGAGCAGTTCAAGGTGGACATCGGCCTGATCGGCATCTCCGGCATCGAATCGGACGGCACGCTGCGCGACTTCGACTACCGCGAGGTCAAGGTGGCCCGCGCCATCCTGGAGCACTCGCGAGAGACCTGGGTCGCCGCCGACCACAGCAAGTTCAACCGGCCGGCGATGGTGGAGATGGCGCGCTTCGACCAGATCGAGATGCTGTTCACCGACGGCATGCCGCCCGACCCTTTCCCGACGCTGCTGTCGCAGGCCGGCGTCACCTTGGTCAACTGCAACCAAGAACAACAATGACGAAGACACCCACTCACTTGCTGGCCCTCGACCAGGGCACGTCCAGCTCGCGCAGCATCGTGTTCGATGCACAGGGCCACATCCTGGCGATGGCGCAGGCCGAGTTCCGCCAGATCTATCCGCGCCCGGGCTGGGTGGAGCACGATCCGAAGGAGATCCTGGCCTCGCAGCTCGCCACCGCGCGCGAGGCGCTCGCCAAGGCCGGCCTGGCGGCGGCCGACATCGCCTCGATCGGCATCACCAACCAGCGCGAGACCACGCTGGTGTGGAACCGCGCCACCGGCGAGCCGATCTACAACGCCATCGTCTGGCAGGATCGCCGCGCCGAGCCCACCTGCGCAGCCCTGCGCGAGCAAGGCCTGGAGCCGACTTTCCGCGCCAAGACCGGCCTGATCGTGGACGCCTATTTCTCGGGTACCAAGCTCAAGTGGATCCTCGACAACGTCGACGGCGCCCGCGCCGCGGCCACGCGCGGCGAGCTCGCGTTCGGCACCGTCGACACCTGGCTGATGTGGCACCTGACCGGTGGCCGCGTCCATGCGACCGACGTCAGCAACGCCTCGCGCACCTTGCTGCTGGACGTCCACACCAACACCTGGAGCGACGAGCTGCTGGCGATCCTGGACGTGCCGCGGGAACTGTTGCCGCAGGTGCATCCGTCCAGCCACCACTACGGCGCGACCTTGCCCGAGCTGCTCGGCGCATCGATCTCGATCGGCGGCGTGGCGGGCGACCAGCAGAGCGCCCTGTTCGGCCAGGCCTGCTTCCGTCCGGGGCTGGCCAAGAACACCTACGGCACCGGCTGCTTCATGCTGATGCATACCGGCCCCGCGTTCCAGAACTCCACCAACGGCCTGATCACCACCAGCGCCGCGCAGCTGGATGCGACGCCCGAGTTCGCGCTCGAAGGCAGCGTCTTCATCGGCGGCGCGGTGGTGCAATGGCTGCGCGACGGCCTGCGCGCCATCCAGGGCAGCGGCGAGGTGCAGCGCCTGGCCGAAAGCGTGCCCAGCTCGGGCGGCGTGATGTTCGTGCCGGCCTTCACCGGCCTGGGCGCGCCCTACTGGGACGCCGACGCGCGCGGCGCGATCGTCGGCCTGACGCGCGGCAGCACGGTGGCGCACATCGCGCGGGCCGCGCTCGAGAGCATCGCGTTCCAGAGCGCCGCGCTGCTGCAGGCGATGAGCCGTGACGCCGTCGCCGCGGGCGCCGCCCCGGTGGCCGAACTGCGGGTCGACGGCGGCGCCTGCGTCAACGACCTGCTGATGCAGTTCCAGGCCGACCTGCTGGGCATCCCGGTGGTGCGGCCCAAGGTGATCGAGACGACCGCGCTGGGCGCCGCGTACCTTGCCGGCCTGTCCTGCGGCCTGTACCGCAACCTCGACGAGCTGGCGGCCCAATGGCGGGTCGAACGCACCTTCCTGCCGACGATGACCCGTGAGCAGGCCGGCGCACTGATGGCCGAATGGGAACATGCGGTGAGGCAGGCGACCGCGCGCTGAAGCATCCCGGCGACAATGCGCAGATCCGGCGCGGCGCCTTCGGGCCCCGCGCCGTTTTTCACTCCCGAGAAAGCGCCATGACCAGCCCGATGTACACCCACTCCGTCCCCGTCTTCAAGCAGCTGCTGACGGCCCTGAAGACGATCCTGGCGACGACCAGCGCCGAGGTCACGGCCAAGTCCATGAATCCCGACGCCTTCCTGCAGGCGCGGCTCTACCCGGACATGTTCCCGCTGCTCAAGCAAGTGCAGATCGCCTGCGACTTCGCGCGCGGCGTCTCGGCCCGCCTCGCAGGTGTCGACGTGCCCGTGCACGAAGGCAGCGAGGCGAGCTTCGCCGATCTGGACGCCTTGCTGGCGACCACGCTGGCCTTCGTCGACGGCCTGGATGCCGCCGGCTTCGACGGCAGCGAAGGCAAGGAGATCGTGCTGCGCCCCGGCACGCCCAAGGAACGCAAGCTGAGCGGACAGGCCTACCTGTCGAACTACGGCTTGCCGCAGTTCTTCTTCCACGTGACGACCAGCTACGCGATCCTGCGCCACAACGGCGTGGCGGTCGGCAAGAAGGACTACATGGGCGCGTACTGAGCCCGCAGGCGCTGGTGCGCTTGGCTGTCGGCGTCCGCCGGCAGCTGGTTGCGAGCCTGCACGTAGTGATGCGTGAAGACGTCCAGCCAGGCCTCCAGCGTGGCCGCGGCGCGCGCCTCGCCGGCGAGCTCCAGGCACAGCGCGGCCACCTCGCTGGTGCAGAAGTGATCGTCGCGGCGCGAGCGCCGCAGCACGTAGCGCGACACCTGTTCGGGCCGCAGGCTCAGGACAGGGATGCGATCGAGATATCGGCTCTTGCGGAACATCTTGCGCGCCTCGTTCCAGGTGGCGTCGAGCAGGATGAACAGCGGACGCTTGTGCGCCTGGGGCAGCACCTCGTGCACCACGCGCTCGGGCGCCGCGTACTCGCCGGGGAAGACGACGAACGGCTGCCACTGCGGGTCGTCCAGCAAGGCCAGCAGCGCGGGGTCGGTCTCGGTGCGCGCCCAGCCGAACGCAAAGGTGTCGGCCACCACGTCGGCGACCAGCCAGCCCGTGTTGGTGGGCTTGAGCGGCTCGATGTCGGCCATCAGCAAGCACACCCCGGCGCGCGTGGGCACGGACGGCCGCAATGCGCAAAGACAATGGCTGGGCACCAGCCTGCAGCCCGCGCAACGCTCACGCCGGGAGCCGCCGCGGGCCAGGAAGGGCTTGGCGCTGCGCGCCAGGCGCGCGGCACGCAGCAGGGAAACGGCATGAGGCATCGGGGTATCTGGCAAGGAGAATGCCTCGGGCTTGTGTTGCCGAAATGTCAAGTTACTGTCACCGTGTCATGCGGATCCGCCGCTCGCGCGTTAGACAGCCAAGGGCGGCGCCTTCCGGCGTCGCAGTCCAAGAATCACTCCAGGAGACAGATCATGCGCATTCTCCCTCGCGCGCTCGCCTTGGCCGCCATCGTCGCCGCCGGACAAGCCTCCGCGGCGATCACGCTGTTCGGCCGTGACGACTTCCACGGCGCGCGCGTCACCCTGACGCAGCCGGCGCCCGACTTCCGCGATTTCAACTTCAATGACCGCGCCTCCTCGGTGGTCGTCGAGAACGAGCCCTGGGAGGTCTGCCAGGACGTCGGCTTCCGCAGCCGCTGCGCCATCCTTGTGCCGGGCAACTATCCCGACCTGAACGCCGTCGGTCTGGGCGACCGGCTGTCGTCCGCGCGGCCCGTGCATCGCGAACCGCCGCCCCCGCCGCCGCCGCCGGTCGCGCCGCCGCCCACCGGCGACATCGTGTTCTACGAGCACCCGGGCTTCCACGGCCGCGGCCTGGGCACGTCCGGCGAGATCGGCAACCTGATGCAATACGGCTTCAACGACCAGGCCTCCTCGGTGATCGTGTTCGAAGGCCACTGGGAGGTCTGCGAGCACCGCGATTTCAGCGGCCGCTGCATGATCCTGCGGCCGGGCCGCTACCCCGACCTGCGCGCCATGGGCCTGGACGACCGCATCACCTCCGTGCGCCGGGTGCATCGCGAGGCGCACTACGAGGACGATCGCTACGCGCCGCCGCCGCAGCCGGCCTACGACTGGCGCCGTCGTCCGCAGGAATACGTCGAGGCCGTGCCGGTCGAATCGGTGCGCGTCGTGTACGCGGCGCCGCAGCAGCAGTGCTGGGTCGAGCAGTCGGCGGCGCCCGCCAACGCGCGCACCGGCGGTGCGCTGGTGGGCGGCGTGATCGGCGGCATCCTGGGCCATCAGATCGGCGACAACGGCCATCGTGAGGGTGCCACGGCCGGCGGTGCCATCGCCGGCGCAGTGATCGGCTCGCAGCTGGCGCGCGGTGCCGAGCAGCCGCAGGCAGTCACGCGCTGCACCAGCGTGCCATCGCAGGCGCCCGACCACTACGACGTCTCCTACTGGTACCACGGCGTGCATCACCACCTGCAGACGACGCTGCCCCCCGGCCCGACGATCGTCGTGAACGGCGACGGCGAGCCGCGGATCTGATCAGGCCCGGCGCGGCCCGTCGCGCCCTCGAGCGCAGACGGGCCGCATCGCCACTACCAGAAGGTCTTGGCGCGCCGCAGGCGCTCCAGCGACTTGCGAGCCGCGCGCGTCGAGCTCTCGGACTTCGCGCGCAGCCATTCGGCCGCGAATGCCGCGTCAGGGTCCGTCGCTGCCACGGCAGCGAAGCGCTCGGCCGCCAGCGCGAGGTCGATGTGCTTGCCCAGGCGATCCTGCGCGGGCGAGACCTTGTCCATCCACGCCTTGACATGGTCGCCGTCGAACGCAGGCGCCGCGAACTCGGCCAGGTAGCGCAGGCGCTTCAGGCGCTTGCGCACCTTGTGCCGCTGGTCGAACGGCAGTTTGTCGAAGCGGCGCGCGTCGCGCGTCACCTGCCGCTCGAGCTTGCCCAGCCGGCGCACGAGATGCGCGAGCCCCGATCCCGGCTTGCCGCGCGCGGCGTCGCCGCCCGTCGCCTGCGCGTAGTGCATCAGGCGTAACACCACGCCCTGGAAAGCGCCGCCGCGAACGAGCTGCTGGATCGTCTTCGTCTCCTCCTCGGAGGACTCCCCGAGGTCGGCCAGCGGCGCACCCGCCGCGCGCAGCTTGGGCGCGAGGGTGGTCGAGCGCACGTGCTTGTCGCGCGCATCGCCGAGCGCCTCGAAGACCGGCATGATCGCGGCCTCCCAGGCGGGCGGCAGCTGTGCGGCGAACGGCTGCATGCCGCGCACCACAGACCGCAGCCGCCGCAGCCCGACGCGCAACTGGTGCACGTGTTCCGGATCGCGGCTGCCGCGCGCGATCTCGGCGGCGTTGGGCAGGATCTGCGCGACGCACGAGGCGACCATGTGGCGCAGCAACATCTGGCCGTCCATGGCGCGAGCCTGCCTGGCGTTCCATCCTGGCCGTCCGGCCTTGACCGCCGGCCTGAACGGCTCGCCCTCGGCCAGCAGCGCACCGCGCTCGGACTTGGACACCGGATCGACCCACAGGCCGTGCAGCGCCTCCCAATCGTGCGCCAGCGCATAGAGGCTGGCCGGATCACCGCTCTTGAGTTCGAGCTCGAGCTCCGAGATCGGCTGCGAGCGCCCGGCCGCCTTGAGCTCGCCCTCGTCGAGCGCCCATTCCACGACCGCGCCGCGCGCCCGCAGCAGCCGGCGCAGCCGCGTGACTTCCGTGCGGCAGCTTTCGCCCAGCGACGGGTGCTCGTGGCGCCGCAGCAGCGCGCGCAGGCGCCGTCCCACCTCCGAGTCGCGATGGCGATCGAGGTCGAGCTGCGGAACGCCGGCGCCGGCGCCCGCGCCGTCCGGATCCACCGCGACCTCGTGTTCGAATCGCTCGGCCCCGGCGCCCTTGCCGCCCTTGCCGCCCTTGAGCGTCTGCACCCAGCGGCCGTCCTCGTTGCGCAGCCGCAGCGCGAAGCGGTGGCGCGACAGCAACAGGTCAGGCGTATCGAAGTAGATCGCCGACAGGGCACTCTGCCGCAACCTGCGGTGCCCCAGGGCATCGAGCAAACGGCCGCGGCGGCCGGCCTCCACGTGCAGCTTGATCTCGGTTTCGCTCATCACCCGGACGGGCAATGGCCGTGCCCCGTCAAGCCGGGAATGGCCGTGAAGGTGCTCTTGCGCGTCTGCGCCTGGCCGTTCGCGGCATCCGCCCGCGCGCTCAGCGCGCCGCGTCCGGCAATTCGATCTTGACCTCGAGCACCTCGAGGTCGTCCTGGCGCTCCAGGTGCACCTTGATGTCCTCGGGGTTGATGGACACGTACTTGGAGATGACCGCGATCAGCTCGCGCTGCAGCGCCGGCAGGTAGTCGGCCTTGGAGCGGCCACCGCGCTCGTGCGCGAGGATGATCTGCAGCCGCTCCTTGGCGACCGACGCGGTCTTCTTCTTTTCGCCCAGGAGGAAGGAGAACAAGGACATCACTTGCTACCTCCGAACAGCCGCTTGAAGAAGCCCGCCTTGGCGGCGTCGACGAAGCGCATCGGCTTGTCCTCGCCGAGGAAGCGGGCGACCAGATCGGTGTAGGCCTCGGACACGTCCGACTCCTTCAGGTGGATCGCCGGCGTGCCCTGGTTGGAGGCCTGCAGCACGCTCTCGGATTCGGGGATCACGCCCATCAGCGGGATGCGCAGGATCTCCTGGATGTCGTTGACCGACAGCATCTGGCCGTCCTCGACGCGCGCCGGGTTGTAGCGCGTGATGACCAGGTGCTCCTTGATCGGCTCGGCGCCGTCGATGGCGCGCTTGGTCTTGCTGCCCAGCATGCCGATGATGCGGTCCGAGTCGCGCACCGACGAGACCTCGGGGTTGGTGACCACCAGCGCCTCGTCGGCGAAGTGCATCGCCAGCAGCGCGCCCGTCTCGATGCCGGCCGGCGAATCGCAAACGATGTAGTCGAAGCCCATCTCCGCCAGCTCCTTGAGCACGCGCTCGACGCCGTCCTTGGTCAGCGCTTCCTTGTCGCGCGTCTGCGAGGCCGGCAGCACGAACAGGTTGTCGCACTGCTTGTCCTTGATCAGCGTCTGGTGCAGGTTGGCCTCGTTGTTGATCACGTTGATCAGGTCGTACACCACGCGCCGCTCGCAGCCCATGATCAGGTCGAGGTTGCGCAGGCCGACGTCGAAGTCGATCACGGCCGTCTTGTGGCCGCGCAAGGCCAGGCCCGAGGAGAAGCTCGCGCTGGTGGTGGTCTTGCCCACCCCGCCCTTGCCGGAGGTGACGACGACGATTTTTGCCATGGGGATTTCAGTCCTTAGATCTTCAGGGGTGTCATGACGAGGACGCCGTCGACGAGCCGCACCTGGGCGGGCTTGCCGGCCACGTCCTTGGGCAGCGGCGTCTCCGTGGTGCGGTAGACGCCGGCGATGGCGATGAGTTCGGGCTCGAGGCAGGTGGTGAAGATGCGTGCCTCGGTGTTGCCGCGCGAGCCGGCGACGGCCTTGCCGCGCAGCGGGCCGTAGACGTGGATGTTGCCGTCGGCCAGCACCTCGGCGCCGGCGTTGACGGCGGCGTGCACGATCAGGTCGCCGCCCTTGGCGTAGGCCTGCTGGCCCGAGCGCAGCGGCTTGTCGACGATCAGCGTGGGCACGTGCACCGGCACCTCGCGCTCGACTTCGCGGATCACTTCCACCTCGACGGTACGCGGCTTGGGCGCGGGCGCCGGCTCGGGCGCGGCGGCCAGGCCGGCAGCCAGCGCGTCGGCCATCTGCCGGGCACTGCCGCCGGTGACCAGCGACGGACGCATGCGGTACTGGCGCAGCGCGGCCACGATGTCGGCGAACGCGACCGGCTCCTCGCGCTCGCGCAGGGGCGCCAGGTCGATCACGACCGGGTCGTCGTCGAAGAAATTGGGCGTCTCGCCCAGGCGCTGCTGCAGTTCGTCGGCGAGGACGGCGGCGTCGGCCTGGTGCAGCACGACGGTGACCAGCGGCAGGCTGGTGTCCTTCAGTTCGAACGCAAACGGGATCACTGTCGAGTCGTCAACCATTGGCGTGCAGAGCGCGCAAAGCGGCGGAGTTTACCGGGTCGCCGTGTACGGCCTGTAACCGGCGGGGTTGGCCGGCTTGCGCCATGATGCGGCCCCATGAAGAAAGCACCACCCGCCCGGCCCGCGTCGGCCACCGCGACCAGGCCCGAGCAATGGCGCATCGACGCCGGCGACGGCGACGTCGCCACGCTGGTGATTCCGGCCGATTCGTTTCGCACCCGACACTTCGAGATCGACTGCCGCCTCGTGGTGCGGGCGCTGGGCGCGGGGGCGCAGCATTCGATGCGCGTGGACGTCGACGGCGACCTGGAGTGGACGCGCAGCGCGCCGACCGAGAACCCCGGCCACACCGATTCGATGGACTACCACTTCCGCCGCGAGCTGGCTGCCGGCAAGCCGCTGCGCATCGTCGTCAAGACGCAGGTGCAGCAGGCGCGCCGCGTGCGCCTGCTGATCGAGGCCGAGGAACAGGTCTGAATCGGCTCGACCGCACGCCGGCGGTCGTAGGACAAGGGCGCACCGGCGGGCCGGTCCAAAGCGTGTTCGAAGTGCCTGGTTCTCCCGATGGGCGCCGGCTGCACTATCCTGCGGGGATGGACAAACCCAAGCCGTTCTCGATGATCCGCGAATTCCACCTCGCGGACTGGTTCACGCTGGCCAACGCCTTCTGCGGTGTCGGCGCGCTGTTTTCCGTCATGACGTTCCTGCAGACGGGCGACCTGCGCCACATCCTGTTCGCCTGCTGGCTGATCCCGGCCGCGCTGGTCTTCGACGTGCTCGACGGACGGGTGGCGCGCTGGCGCCAGCAAAGCTCCGAGCTCGGCCGCGAACTCGACTCGCTGGCCGACGTCATCTCGTTTGGCGTCGCCCCCGCGGCGATCGCCTATGGCTGCGGCATGCAGGGCCTGTGGGATCGCGTCGTGCTGGTGTTCTTCGTCGTCTGCGGCGTCTCGCGGCTGGCCCGCTACAACATCACGGCGGTCAAGCTGTCCGAGGGCAGCGACAAGGTCAAGTTCTTCGAGGGCACGCCGATCCCGACCTCCCTGCTGCTCGTGATCGTGCTGGGCGTTGCGGCGGCGCAAGGCAGCGTGGGCGATTCCCTGTGGTTCGGCGTGCTGAACCTCGGCGGCTTCCGCTTCCATCCGCTGGTGCTGCTGTTCGCGCTGTCCGGGTCGTTGATGATTTCGCGGATCCGGATTCCGAAGTTGTAGCTTCCATCGGCGTCCCCGCCTTGCCGGCCGGGCCCGGGCGCACTTCAGAGAACCGAAGCGATGCGGTCCAGATGTGCGTTCGTGCCCCGCTTGCGAGACAGCGTGCCGTCGCGCCCATCGGTGCCGTCGACGAAGGTCACCTGCTCCGTGAAGCGCAGGCGCGTGCCTTCCGGATCCCCGATGAATTCGACCGTCGCCAGGGAGACCGAGTGGTGGCGGCCGCTCAGGTGCATGTCGTAGACGTAGACCAGCCGGGCCTGCGGCTCGATCAGGTGATACCGCGCGCTGAACAGCGTCTCGGCGCCGGTGGCCGCGAAGCGGCCGTGCAGGATCTCGATGCCACCGACGCGCAAGTCCAGCGTGCGTTCGACCTGCTGCCAGCCTTCGGGGCCGATGAACCAACGCGCCTTGGTCGCGTTGTCGGTCCAGGCGGCCCAGACATCGGCGGGCGATGCATCGTAGACGCGGTTGATCGAGAAATCGCCGTGCGTCGTGGTCGGCGCCTTCAGCGGTGCGGTCATGTCGGTTTCCTTTGGCGACGCGCGGTCGCGGGGGTGGTCTTGCTGGGTTTGCCGGCAGCGCTGGCCTGCGCCCTCTCGGCCTTCTGCCTGGCCAGCACCTCGCCCAGGCGATCGAGGTTGTCCTCCCACATCGTGCGCCGCTGCGACAGCCAGGTCTCGGCCTGGGCCAGCACGTCGCGGTCGAGATGGCAACTGCGGACGCGGCCAGTCTTGTGCGTCTGAATCAGCCCGCTGGCCTCGAGCAGCTGCACGTGCTGCACGACGGCCGCCAGCGACATCGCCAGCGGCTGCGCCAGCTCGCTGACCGATGCGTCGCCGCGCGCCAGCCGGTCGACGATGGCGCGGCGCGAGGGGTCCGAGAGCGCCTGGAAGACGCGATCGAGCGTTTGGTGCTGAAGCATGGGCTTCAGCTTATTCGTGCGGCTGCAAATAGTCAAGTGATTACTTAAGTGTACCGCCTTCGCAGCCGCAATACCCATTTCGATTGTGCGCAATTGATTAGTGCACTACATTTCATCCCATGCCCCGCGCCAAGACCTCCCCTCCCGCCGCCAACGAAGCCCGCGCCGACGCCTGGCTGGCGCTCGACAAGCAGCTGTGCTTCGCGCTGTACTCGGCCTCGCTCGCGATGACCAAGGTCTACAAGCCGCTGCTTGCGCCGCTGGGCCTGACCTATCCGCAGTACCTGGTGATGCTGGCGCTGTGGGAACACGACGCGCAGTCGGTCAGCGAGCTGGGCGACAAGCTCGCGCTCGACTCCGGCACCCTGACTCCGCTGCTCAAGCGCCTCGAGGCGCAAGGCCAGCTCAGCCGCGAGCGCGACGCCGATGACGAACGCCGCGTCATCGTGCGCCTGACCGACGCAGGCCGCAAGCTCAAGATCGCGGCGCGCAGCGTGCCGCCGGCCATCGGACGGGCCAGCGGCTGCGAACTCGGCCAGATCGTCGAGCTCACCCGCCAGCTCACCGCCGTGCGCGATTCGCTGACGCGGCACACCCATCACTGAACCGTCTCGTTTCCCCCGCGCGGCTCGCCGAGCCGCCTTCCACACCGACCCCAAGGAGCAAGCCATGTCCCCCGAAAAAATCCTCTACACCGCCACCGCCACCGCCACCGGCGGCCGTACCGGCACCGCCAAGTCGTCCGACGGCCAGCTCGACGTCACGTTGAGCACCGTCAAGGAACTCGGCGGCAACGGCGCGCCGGGCACGAACCCGGAGCAGCTGTTCGCGGCCGGCTACTCGGCCTGCTTCATCGGCGCGATGAAGGCCGTGGCGTCGGGCATGACGGGCGGCCCGAAGATCGCGCTGCCCAGCGAGGTGTCGATCACCTCCGACGTCGGCATCGGCCCGATCCCCGGCGGCTTCGGCATCAAGGTGGACATGCGCATCTCGATCCCCGGCATGGACAAGGCCGCCGCCCAGGCGCTGGTCGACGCCGCGCACAAGGTGTGCCCGTACTCGAACGCCACCCGCGGCAACATCGACGTCTCCCTGACGGTAGTTTGAGCCCCACGGTCGCTAGCGCTCCCTGCCCCCGAGCGGCCCGGCAAAGCCGGATCCGCCGCTCCCTTGAACTTCCCGCCGGCAGGCGAGCGCCGGCGGCGTCGAGGATCAGCGTGCGCAATGTCACCGAACAGGCCCGCCGTGCGCGGGCCTGTCTGTATTGCCGGGCGGCTGCGACGCGGGCGTCCCCTATCATCCCGCGGTGATCGTTTCCCGGCCCTTCCTCATCGCTTTCGCGCTGGCGGCCGCCATGGTGGTGCTTGCATCGATCTATGGCGTGAGCCACGGCGCCGCGGCGACGGTGAACGCGCCGACTGTCCGGCAGGCGCCGCCACCGGCCGCGGTCGCGGAGTTGCCCATGCCGGCGCCGGTCGCGGTGGCCTCTGCTCCGCAACGCCCGGCTGCCGCAGCGAGCGCGCCCAACCCTTACGAATCGCTGGCGCAGAAGGTGGATCGGCTGAGCCGGTCCGCGAATCCCGTCGACGCCTTCGCCGCCTACCAGCTCGTCACGACCTGCATCTGGGCACGCGACCACGAGGGCTGGATGGCGCACCACATCCTGCCGAGCGATCGCGAACTGCTGCCCACCACGCAGCAGGCTTGCGGCGACATCGCCTCCGACCAGATCCAGAGCCGGCTGCGCTGGCTCGAGCGCGCGGCGCTGGCTGGCGTGCACCACGCGGCCACCGAGATGCTCAAGGAAGGCCCGGACGGCCTGGGCTTGAGTGCCAGCAGCGACATCGACGCGCCCGAGAACGCGTCGTGGAAGCAGCGCGTGGAGGCCGCGCTGGACGCGGGCGTGCACACCTGCGACGCCGACTCGATGGAGAGCCGGGTCAACAGCTACGAGAGCGGACTGGGCGTCGAGCAGGATCGTGCCAAGGCGCTGACCTATTGGGTCGCGTACATGAACTGCCGCCAGCGGCTCGTCGGCGCGCCGACCGCCAACCTGGCCAACGGCGAGGGCGTCACGCGGCGCATGGGCACCACGCTGAGCGCCGACCAGATCGCCAAGGCGGTCTCGGACGGCCAGCGGCTCGCACACGAGGCCCAGCCGCTGCCGGGCGATCAGTAGGGCTCGGCTAGCGCCAGGTGGCAGCGCCGTAGATCTGCGCGTAGTCCTTCACGGCGCACGGCTCGATGCCCACGCCGCGCAGGAAGAAGGCCTTGCCCGGGTCGAGGCTGGACGCCGGCCCCGCGTGGACGTACCAGCCGCCCTTGCGCCGCGCCGGGAACCGGTTGAAGTAGCGCGCCCGCTCGATCAGCAGCCAGCGCAGGAAGACCTCGTTCTGTTCCAGTCCCAGGCCCATGAACAGCAGCGGCTTGTGCAGGAAGGCCTGGAGCCAGGTACGGGCACCGGGCCAACTCACGACGTCCGCGCCCTTGAACAGCCGTGAGCCCGACTTGTGCATCCAGCCCCGCGCGCGCTCGACCGAGCCCATGTAGTGGCCCAGGCCCAGCCGGATGCTCTGGCGGTATCGCTGCTGGCCGTTGATGTGCCAGATCGCGAAGGTCTCGAGCGGATCGTCGACGTCGTCCAGGGCGAAGCACGAGGACCACGGATAGAACGCCGTGAACGGCTCGCTGCCGCAGCGCCGCAGCGTGGCGCAGACGGAGTCGGCCAGCGTGCTCTCGAAGTTGGTGGTCAGCACGGGCACCGACCAGCGCCTGGCCCACGACATCACGTGTCCGTGCTGGGGCAGCGGCCTCCAGTCGGCCATCAGCCGGCAGAACTGGCTTTGCAGGTTGTCGGACACCGAGCGGGCCGCCGCCAGGTCGACGATGTCGTAGAACTCCGTGGGCGAAACACCGACGGGCACGAGCTTGTGCGCGGGGTCGATCCAGGTGCGCGCCAGCGTCGAGAGCAGGCCTTCCCAGGAGTCGGCGGTCGCCGGCGCGTCGTAGCGGTTGATGCCATTGCCGATGACCAGCGCCAGGTCGTCCTTGTGCGACTCGAGGAGCTCGCGCATGGACATCAGGGCAACAGCGCCAGCTGGAGCTCGATGCGGGCCTGCACCGCACTCAGTTCGCCGGCGGCTTCGGCATCGCCGCGCTCGCCCGCCAGCACCGGCCCGAATGCGCAGCGGCTCGCACGCGTCACGCGCACACCCGCTTCGCGCGCCCGCGCGAGCGCCGCCTCC
>JBJMWF010000144.1:0-19160 GCA_045810265.1 Vitreoscilla sp.
GCCCTGCGGCAGCTGCGCGATGGCGTCCGGCAGCGGGCCGTCGACGTCTCCCGCCACCGAGGCGAACTTCGGCTCGTTCGGATTGAAGGCCTGCAGCGCGCCCAGGTAGGTCGGCGTCTCGACGGCCACCGTGTCGCCGGCGTCCAGCATCACCTTGCCGACGAGGTCGAGGCCTTGCTGGGAGCCGTTGGTGATCAGCACGCGCTCGGCCGGCGCATCGACGCCCTTGGCGCGCAGCATCGCCGAGACCCAGTCGCGCAGCGGGCCGAAGCCTTCACTGGCGGCGTACTGCAGCGCCTCGCGCGGCGTGTCGGTCAGCACCTTGGCAGTGGCCTCGCGCATGGCGTCGACCGGGAAGGTGTCGGCCGAGGGCAGGCCGCCGGCCAGCGAGCGCACGCCGGGCAGCTCGGTCAGCTTGAGGATCTCGCGAATGACCGACGGGTTCATGCGGTCGCAGCGTCGGGCCAGCTGCCAGGGCGAATTCGTCGAGTCGGGGGAGGTGGTGGAACCGGTCATTGCAGAGCCTTCGGGAAACAACGGAGAAAGAAGATCAGGTGCGGGCGCGCGGCACGCCGGCGGACATGCGCCGGCCCAGGTAGACGCACGCCATCACGGCGATGGAAAAGCCGAGCGTGGCCGGCCGCAGCCGCTCGCCCAGCACGGCCACGCTGAGCAGGATGGAGACGAAGGGTTGCAGCAGCTGCACCTGGCTGACGCGCAGTGCGCCGCCCCAGGCCATGCCGCGGTACCAGGCGAAGAAGCCCATCCACATCGAGAAGATCGCGACGTAGGCGAAGCCGGCCCAGGCAGCGGCGTGCACCGGCAGCGTCGGCCATTGGAGGGCGAGCACGGGCAAGGTCACCGGCAAGGCCAGCACCAGCACCCACGAGATGGTCTGTTCGGCCGTCATGGCCTGCGGCCCGGACGACACACGCGCCCCGCAGATGTAGCCGATGGACGACGCGATCACCGCCCCGAGCAGCAGCAGGTCGCCCAGCTGCGGACGGCCCGCGCCGCTCCATGCCGCGAAGGCGACGACCAGCGCCGCGCCCAGCATCGCGAAGGTCCAGAAGCCGCGCGACGGCCGCTGGTGCAGCATCACCGCGCCGACCGCGGCGGTGGCCAGCGGCATCAGGCCGGTGATGACGGACGCGTGCATCGCATCGACACGGCGCACGGCCAGGCCCAGCAACAGCGGCCAGCCGATGACATTGCCCAGCGCCGACATCGCCAGCATCGGCCAGTGCTGGCGGCGCGGCCAGGGTGCGCGCGTCAGCAGCAGGTACAGCATCGACAGCAGCCCCGCGACGCCGGCGCGGCCGATCGCCACGAACACCGGAGGCAGCTGCGGCGCGTCGTTGCTGCCCGCGGCCAGCCGCGTCATCGGAATGGTGCCGGCGAAGATCAGCATGCCCAGCAAGCCCAGCCACAGCCCCGCGCGCGAGCGCCGCGCCTGCTCCGCGTCGACCACGGCGGCAGCCGGCGTGGGCATCGACATGGCGGGCTGGGGTTCGAGACGCATCGGACCTGACGCGGCGCCGCGCTTCGGAACGAAGCGGACAAACGGCGTGCGAGATGGCCAGTCTAGGCTGATAATCAGTACACCAGCAGTACAGATGCCGGGTGCAGTTCGGTGATCTGTATCGGTGCTGGCGGCAATACAGACTCCGCCAACCGACACCCGCCATGCAAGACGACGCCACGACTCCGAATCCGGCCGCCCCGCTCCGCCCGCGGCGCGGCGCTGCGGTTGCCAGCGCGCCCGTCGGCGTGGGCGCCACGCTGCTCGCGCGCAGCGCCTCGCAGACGCTGGCCGAACAGCTCGCCGGGCACTATGCGGCCCGAATCCGCCAGCGCCTGCTGCTGCCGGGCGCGCGCCTGCCGTCCGTGCGCGAAAGCGCGCGCCGCCATCGCGTGAGCCCGTCCACCGTGGTGGCGGCGTATGACCAGTTGCTGGCGCAAGGCCTGGTCGAGGCCAAGCGCCAGCGCGGCTTCTTCGTGCGCGACGGCGACACGATGGCGCCGCGCGCCACGACTGGCGCGCCCGAGTCCCAGGCGGCCACCCGCCTGGCGATCACCACCGAGACGGCGCTGCGCCTGGACGCCCCGCGGCGGCCGCCGCCGGTCGACGCCACGGCGCTGATCCGCGGCATGTTCGCCGCCGACGCCCAGCGCCCCGCGCCCGGCCTGGGCACGCTGCCGGCCGAGTGGCTGGACGCGGCGATGCTGCAGACGGCGCTGCGCCGCGTGATGGCGCCCGCGAAGTCCGCCAGCGCCACGCATCTGCCTTCGAGCTACCTGAGCTATGGCGAGCCCGCGGGCGACACGCGCCTGCGCCACGCGCTCGCGCAGCGCCTGGCCGACTTCGGCGTGCCGGCCGCACCGGCGCAGATCGTGACCGCCAACGGCGCGACCCACGCGCTCGACATCTGCTCGCGCGCCCTGCTCGCGCCCGGCGATGCGGTGCTCGTCGACGAGCCGGGTTGGTCGGTGGAATTCGCGCGCCTGACGCAGCTGGGCATGCGGCTGCTGCCGGTGCCGCGCGGTGTCGACGGCCCCGACCTCGGCGCGATGGCCGCGCTCGCCAAGGCCCACCAGCCGCGGCTGTACGTCACCTGCTCGGTGCTGCACAACCCGACCGGCGCGTCGCTGAGCCTGGCGTCGGCGCACCAGGTGCTGCGGCTGGCGGAGCAGCACGACTTCCGCATCCTGGAGGACGACACCTACGCGCACCTCGCGCCGGCGCACGCGCCGCGGCTGTCCGCGCTCGACGGCCTGCGCCGCACGATCTACGTGTCGGGCTTCGCCAAGATCCTCGCGCCCGGCTGGCGCGTGGGCTTCATGGCCGCGCCGCCCGACCTCGTCGAGCGCTTCGTCGACGTCAAGCTGCTGGGCACGCTCACCACCCCCGCACTGCTGGAACAGGCCGTCGCGGTGTGCCTCGAACAAGGCTGGCTACGCCGCCACGCCGATCGCGTCATCGCCCGGCTGGGCGCGGCGCGCACGCGCACGGTCAAGCTGGCGCTGGCCGCAGGCTGCCGCTTCGCGACGCCGCCCATGGGCCTGTTCGGCTGGATCGACACCGGAGTCGACACCGAGCGCCTGGCCACCGACATGCTCGACGACGGCTGGCTGCTCGCTCCCGGCACGGTCTTCCACCCGGGACGCCAGCCCTCGACGCTGATGCGCATCAACTTCGCGACGACGCAGGATCCGCGCTTCTGGCGCGCCTTCGAGAGCGCGCGCGTCGGCTGAAGCGAGTGGTCAGCCGCCGATGTTCAGGCCGAACATCTTCGAGAACTCGAGGTACTGCTGCAGCGTCATCTTGTCCTTGGGCATCTTCGCGTCCATCTTCTTCGCCTCGGCCATGTGCATGTCCCAGCTCTTGGACATCGCATCCATGAATTCCTTCTTGCTGACCATGCCGTCCTTGTTGGCGTCGATCTTGTCCATCTGCAGGTAGTACGTGACCGAGTCCTCGCGGCGCACGTCCTGCGCGAGCGAGGGCAGCGAGAACGACGCGGTGACGGCGAGCACGGCGCAGGCGAGGACGAGTTGGCGCAGCGAGGTCTTCATGATGATTCCTTCGAGGGGGTTTGACGGGTTTGTGGACGGCCAAGACGGCCGCTGATCCCGCCGGTCGCGCGCATCGAGCGCGGCGTCTTGCGGGCCAGTGACCGGTAGTCGTGCGATGGCGGTCAAACCTTACGAAGCACTTCAGCGCGAACCTGTCGCGATCGACTCAGGGCGCCACGAACTGGCGGGCCCGTTCCCGCATCGCCTCGACCTCGCCTACCTTGGCCGTGCGGACCAGGTTGTTCAACGAATCGCGCATCTCATGACATTCGGAGAACCCGGTGGCCGGTGACCAGCGCGCCGCGGCGACGGCTCGTTCGGCCCGGATGAAATCGCGCCGCGAGGCATCGCCCGTGGTCTGGAGCAGCAGGGCGCCACTGATGGCCAGGCTCATCAAGGTGTCCGAGTGCGCGAACATCGTGTCGCTGATCGTGCGACAGGTCTGCGCGAGCGCCGCGTCGCCGCCCGCCTTGTCCTGGCAGACCTGGATCAAGGGCTGGAATGGCGGAAGCGGCAGGACGGCTTCCACGCTCGTCGCCTTGAACGCCAGGTCGTTGCCCGCCGCCAGCCCGGGCCCGTCCTTCTCTGCGCGAAGCGCCAATGCGCCGGCGGCGATCCGGGGATACACGTCGAAGCGCGTCGCCGACGCCAGGCGGGACATCGCCACCCGGACGCCTTCGGGGTCGTCACGCGCCTGCGCCTCGGACAGTGCCGTCAACCACGGCGCGCCGTTGTCGGGGTCCAGCTGCATCCAGCGCTCGAGGCTGATGGCGCCGCAGCTCGGCGCGGGCGGCCGGTTGGCATGGCACATGCGATATCCCAACGCGTAGAGCCGGGCGTCGGTGGTGACAACGGCTTGCTGCACGACGGCCTCATCCCGGCCGGACTCGGTGCGCATCTCACCGACATTGAGCAGATCCGCCACCGCGCGATCCAGTGGATCGGTGCTGGCGCGCAAGGCAGCCTCCAGCCGGACCTGGGTCGCGACATAGCCGGACGACGCGCCGGCCGTCTGCACCGGTTGAGCTCCGGCCGCGCCGGCCTGGGCGTACGCCGGCCGGCCCTCGATGCCGCAGCTGTCCTTCTCCTTGGCGGGGGCAGGCGCGGACGCGGCCAGCGATTCCGCGAAGCTCCAGGGATTGTCCGGCATCGTCGCCAGGGCGAACGCAGCCTCGCGGCGCGCCCGCATCCCCGGGGGATCGATGTCGATGTCGGGCGGCGCCGCGACCGCCTGATGCCCTGTCGCCGGGGCACGCACGACCCACCATGCGCCGACCACCAGCAGCACCCCGCCCACCGCGACCACCGCGCGGCGAACCGTCAGCGCTGGACGCCGCATGGCTGGCTCCCTACTTCTGGCTCAACGCTTCCCACCGCTCGAGCATCGCCATCAGGTCCTCCTCGATCTGCGCGAAGCGCGCCTGGGTCTGTGCGATCTTGTCCTTGCCCTGCGCGTACAGCTCGGTGCTGGCCAGCGCGGCCTCCAGCGTCTTCTGCTCGGCTTCCAGAGCGGCCAGCTTGGCGGGCAGTTCGTCGAGCTCGCGCTGCTCCTTGTAGCTGAGCTTGGCCTTCTTCGCGGGCGCGGTCGGCGCGGCCGGCGCAGCGGCCAGCGCCGGCGCGGGAGCAGGTACCGGCGCCGAGACGGGTGTCGCCACGGCAGCGGAGAACGTGTCCTTGCCGCGGCTGCGCGCGCGCTGAGCCTGCCAGTCCTCGATCCCGCCTTCGTACTCGCGCCACAGGCCCGGGCTGACGTCGCCTTCCCACACCAGCGTGCTGGTGACGACGTTGTCGACGAAGCGGCGGTCGTGGCTGACCAGGAACACGGTGCCGCTGTAATTGGCGAGCAGTTCCTCGAGCAGTTCGAGCGTGTCGATGTCCAGGTCGTTGGTCGGCTCGTCCAGCACCAGCACGTTGGCCGGCAGCGCGAACAGGCGGGCCAGCAGCAGGCGGTTGCGCTCGCCACCCGACAGCGACATCACCTTCGCGTTCGCGCGCTCCGGCGCGAACAGGAAGTCGCTCAGGTAGCTCATGATGTGCTTGCGCGAGTTGCCGATCTCGATCCACTCGCTGCCCGGGCTGATCGTGTCGGCCAGCGTCGCGTCCAGCTTCAGGCCGGCGCGCATCTGGTCGAAGTAGGCGACGTTGAGCATGGTGCCCAGCTTGATGTCGCCCGAGGTCGGCTTGAGCTGGCCCAGGATCAGCTTGAGCAGCGTTGTCTTGCCGCAGCCGTTGGGGCCGATCAGGCCGATCTTGTCGCCGCGCAGCACCGTCGTCGTGAACTTGTCGATCAGCACGCGATCGCCGTAGCGCATGGTGACGTTCTCGAGCGCCGCGACGATCTTGCCCGACTGGCCGCCCGTGGCGACCTCTAGCCGCACCTGGCCCACCTGGTCGCGCCGCGCCGCGCGTTGCGCGCGCAGCGCCTCGAGCCGCCCGATGCGCGCGACGCTGCGCGTGCGGCGCGCCTCGACGCCCTTGCGGATCCACACCTCTTCCTGCGCGAGCAGCTTGTCGGCCCGCGCGTTGGCCAGCGCCTCGGACTCGAGCTCGCGCTGCTTGGTGGTCTCGTAGGCGGTGAAGTTGCCGGGATAGCTGCGCAGCTTGCCGCGATCGAGTTCGACGATGCGCGTGGCGGTGGCGTCGATGAAGGCCCGGTCGTGCGAGATCAGGATCAGCGAGCCGCGGTAGCTCTTGAGCAGGTCGGCCAGCCAGTCGATGGCGTCCAGGTCGAGGTGGTTGGTCGGCTCGTCGAGCAGCAGCACGTCGGGCGCGGCGACCAGCGCCTGCGCGAGCGCGACGCGCTTGCGCACGCCGCCCGAGAGCTTGTCGACCAGCACCTGCGGATCGAGGTCGAGCCGGTGCAGCGTCTCGTCGACGCGGCGCTCCCAGTCCCAGCCGCCAAGCGCCTCCAGGCGCGTCTGCAGCCGGTCCATCTCGTCGTGGTCGACGCCGTCGTGGTTCTCGAACTTCTCGCGCGTCTCCTTGGCCTCGCGCACGCCCTCGCTCACGGCGTCGAACACGCTGATGCCCGGCGCGAACTGCGGCTCCTGCGGCACGTAGGTGCGGCGCAGGCCGCGTTCGACCTGCAGCATGCCGTCGTCGGGCTTGTCCAGCCCGGCGAGGATCTTGAGCATGCTGGACTTGCCGGTGCCGTTGCGGCCGATCAGCGCGACGCGCTCGGAGGTCTCGAGCGCGAAGTCGGCGCCATCCAGCAACGCGACGTGTCCGAACGCGAGGTGGGCATTGGTCAGGGTCAGCAGGGCCATCGGCGGGTCGCTATCGTCTTGCGGTCAGAAAGGGTCATGGCCTTCGGTCGTCGGTCGGGTGAGCATGCGTTGCACGGTGGCTTCGAGCGCGTCGACGAACATCTTCGCCACGTCGAAACCGGTCTGGTCGGTGATTTCCTGGAAGCAGGTCGGGCTGGTGACGTTGATCTCGGTGAGGGTGTCGCCGATCACGTCCAGGCCCACGAGCAACAGCCCGCGCCGGGCCAGCTTGGGGCCAATGACGCCGGCGATCTCGCGCTCGCGCGGCGTGATGTCGCGCGCCACGCCCAGGCCGCCGGCGGCCAGGTTGCCGCGCACTTCACCACCTTGCGGGATACGCGCGAGGGTATGCGGCACGGCCTGGCCGTCGATCACGAGCACGCGCTTGTCGCCATCGACGATCTCGGGCACGAACTTCTGCACCATGATCGTCTGCGCGCCGCCCAGATTGAGCGTCTCGACGATGCTGCCCAGGTTCAGGCCGTCGTCCCGGACGCGGAAGATGCCCATGCCGCCCATGCCGTCGAGCGGCTTGAGGATGATGTCGCGGTGCTCGCGGTGGAACGCACGCACGTCCGCGGCCGAGCGCGTGACGAGCGTGGGCGCGATGAATTGGGGGAACTCCAGGATCGCGAGCTTCTCGGGATGCTCCCGCAGCGCGGCCGGCGAGTTCAGCACGATCGCGCCGTCGCGCTCGGCGTGGCTCAGCAGGTGGGTCGCATAGAAGTATTCGCTGTCGAACGGCGGATCCTTGCGCATCAGCACGGCGTCGAACTCGGCGACGGTCACCACCTCGGGCCCGGTCGTCGAGTACCAGGCCTCGTGGCTGTGGCCCTCGACGCCGGTGAGCGTGATGGGCAGCGCGCGCGCCTGCACGCGGCCGCCGCGCTGCCAGCTCAGGTCGACCGGCTGGGTTGCCCACAGCGTGTGGCCGCGCCTGGCCGCCTCGCGCATCATGGCGAAGGTCGAGTCCTTGTAGATCTTGAACGTATCGAGCGGATCGGCGACGAACAGCAGCTTCATGGAGACACCTGGGGGTGGCGTATGCGACCGCGCGGGATGCGTGGACGGCGGGGAAAACAGGAGGCCGCGAGCGACTCGCGGTGATGCGGACGCGAGATGATCGCGCGCCCGGCGCCGACGTCGCGTCGGCAGGGACATTCGGCGCGCGGCGTCAGCCAGTCAACGCGCGGCAGCCCGGAAGTGTTGCACACCCAGCGCGACCGCGCCGGCGACGACGCCCCAGAACGGCGCGCCGATGCCACCCAGGCTCACGCCGGACAGCGTCACGAGGAAGGTGATGGCCGCGGCGTCGCGGTGCTTTTCCACCGCCAGCGCCGACGACAACGCGCCCGCGATCGTGCCCAGCAGCGCGAGCCCGGCCACCGCCACCACCAGCGCATGCGGGAAAGCGCCGACCAGCCCGACGACCGCGCCGCCGCCCAGTCCGATCAGCAGGTAGAACACGCCCGCGGCGACCGGCGCGACATAGCGCCGCTTCGGGTCGGGATGCGCCTCGGGGCCCATGCAGATGGCCGCGGTGATGGCCGCCAGGTTCAGGCCGAACGAGCCGAACGGCGCCAGCAGCAGCGTCGCGATGCCCGTGCTGGCGATCACCGGCGACACCGGCGCCGTCACGCCCGCCGCCCGCTGCGCCGCGACGCCCGGCAGATTCTGCGAGGCCATCGTCACGAGAAACAGCGGCAGTCCGAGACCGATGGCTGCCGCCACGCTGAATTCGGGCATCACGAAGACAGGCCGGGCCCAGCCCCACTGAACGCCGGCCAGCGAAATGCGGCCCGAGAGCGCGGCGATCGCGATGCCCGCCAGCAGCACGCCCGGTACCGCGAAGCGCGGCCAGAAGCGGCGGCCCAGCATGAACACCAGCGCCATCGCGCCGACGAGGGTAGCGTCGCCGTGCGCGGCGAGCGCGGCGTCGAGTCCGAAGCGCGTCAGCACGCCGGCCAGCAGCGCCGCGGCGATCGCGACCGGCACGCGGTCCATCAGCCGCTCGAACAGACCGGAGGCGCCGGCCAGCGCGATCAGCGCCGCCGAGACGATGAACGCGCCGGTCGCGACAGCCAGTGTCATGCCGTGCGTGGCCGCGAGCAGCGCCGCGCCCGGCGTCGACCATGCGGTGAGCACCGGCTGGCGATACCAGAGCGACAAGCCGATGCTGGTGATGCCGGTGCCCACGCCCAGCGCCCACATCCACGAAGTGGCCTGCTCGGGCGTCGCGCCCAGGCTCTGCGCCGCCTGGAACACGATGGCCACCGAACTGGTGAAGCCCACCAGCACCGCTATGAAGCCGGCGACCAGCGCCGAGAGGGAGAGATCCTTGAACATGGGCGCCAAGCGTACCCGACCATGTGCAGCCAGCTCTACCGTAGGACAGGCGGACCCCCGAGCGTCAGTAAAGCGCGGTTGCTCTCCGCTTTTTCACTTTCTGATGCAACTCGGCACGTTGGCTGACATCCGGACGGGGCTGCGGAACGTTTAATGGATACCAGCCCAACAGGACGGGCATCCCAGAGGACCACTCCATGAACAGCACCACCCCGAACACCCAACGCTCCACCGCCAGCGGCATCCATCGCGGCGTCTGGATCGGCGGCGGCCTGATGGCCCTGACGATCATCGCGCTCGCCACCACGCTGGTCGTCAGGAACACCGACGCGGTGCCCGATGCGACGGCTGCAACGGCCGCCGGCACGAGCTCCACCACGCTGGTCGCGACCAACGGCGCGCCGGCCACCCAGCAGGCGCCGGCCAACGAATCGGCACGCCCGGTCCACCACGTGCCGGCGCCGGTGCATCACGAAACCGCGCGCGACAACCCGCCGCAACAGGTCGCTGCCGCGCCGGTGTGCGAAACCTGCGGCGTGATCGACAGCTACAGCGCCGTCAAGGTGCAGGGCCAGAACAACGGCATCGGTGCCGTGGCCGGCGGCCTGGGTGGCGCGCTGGTCGGCAACAAGATCGCCGGCCGCAACAACCACACCCTCGGCGGCGTCGTCGGCGCCATCGGCGGCGGCTTGCTGGGCAACGCCATCGAATCGCACGAGCGCACCACCACCGCCTACGACGTGCGCGTGCGCATGGCCGACGGCTCGGTCCGCACGGTGCGCCAATCCGCCGTGCCCACCGTCGGCCAGCGCGTGAACGTCGAAGGCAACACCCTGCGTGCGATCGACGGCCAGGGCTGATCGCCAATAAATGGAAGAGACGGCCCGCTTGCGGGCCGTTCGTCTTTCAGTGCGGGAAGAACGCGTCGTAGGCAGTCTTGACGATCAGCGCCGACACGACCACGATGAACACGACGCGCACGAAGCCGGCGCCGCGGGCCAGCGCCAGGCGCGTGCCCATCAGGCTGCCAGCGACGTTGGCCACGGCCAGCACCGCGGCGACATGCCACCAGACGTGGCCCGTGGCCGCGAACAGGACCAGCGCCGCCAGGTTGGTGGCCGTGTTGAGCCGCTTGGCGGCGGCTGACGCGTGCAGGAAGTCGTAGCCCAGCACCCGCACGAACAGGAACACGAAGAAACTGCCGGTGCCCGGCCCGAAGAAGCCGTCGTAAAAGCCGATGCCCAGGCCGATCAGGCCGGCGGCGCGGGCCTCGGCGCTGCCCGTCATGCGCGGCGTGTGGTCGCGCCCGAGGTGCTTCTTGGCGACGGTGTAGAGCAGGATGGCCAGCAGCACGAAGGGCAGCGCCTGCTTCAGCGGCTTGGCGCTGACCAGCGTCACGGCATACGCCCCGCCGAAGCTGCCGGCAAGCGCGCCGGCCATGCCCCAGGCCATGGTCGCTCGCGCGAGCGTCACGCGGCGCGCGAACTGCACCGCCGCCCAGGCCGTGCCCCAGATGGCGCCGCCTTTGTTGGTTCCGAACAGGGTCGCCGGAACGGCGCTCGGATAGGTGGCGAACAGGGCCGGCACGAGCACCAGGCCGCCGCCGCCCACCACCGCATCCACGAAACCGGCCAGGCCGGAGGCTACCGCTACGACAACGAGATCGATCATGTCCGGATTATCGATGCGCATCGACAATCGGCCGGAGCGGCTGGGGCGGCAAGGGGGCCGGCCCAGAAGGACAAAAGGGCGCGGCCTGTTGGCTGCGCCCTTCGTCCTTTGTATCTGGCAGTCGCTGACTCCAGCGCCGCCTGCCTGGCCCGATAAGCGTTCGAGCCGGCGTGTTATGTCTCCTCGTACCCCCTTCAGAGTCAAACGCACCTCGTGGGTGCATATGACAAGAAAGTATATGCACTGTATGAGCGCACCGCCGTGCTGCCCATCGGGGGTTTCCCGCTGTCACAATGCACCAACCTTGTTCAGGCGTTGTTCACACGTCGTTCAGGTCGTGACTTTTTCGAGGGACCATTCCGCGGCACGCTCGGCGATCATCAGCGTCGGCGAGTTGGTGTTGCCGCTCGTGATGTCCGGCATCACGCTGGCGTCCACCACACGCAGGCCGGCGACGCCGCGCACCCGCAGGCGCGAGTCGAGCACGGCGCCCGCATCGTCGTCGCGGCCCATGCGGCAGGTGCCGACAGGGTGGAAGATGGTGGTGCCGATGTCACCGGCCAGGCGCGCGAGCTCGTCGTCCGTCTCGAATTGCAGCCCTGGCTTGACCTCGCGGGGATGGAAGTCCGCCAGCGCCGGCTGCGCCACGATGCGGCGCGTGAGTCGCAGCGAATCGGCCGCGACGCGGCGATCGCCTTCGGTGGCCAGGTAGCGCGGGGCGATGCGCGGCGGCTGCGCGGGGTCGGCCGTCGTGATGTGCACTTCGCCGCGCGACTCGGGGTTCAGATTGCATACGCTGGCCGTGAAGGCCTCGAATGCGTGCAACGGCTCGCCGAAGGCGTCGAGCGACAGCGGCTGCACGTGGTATTGCAGGTTGGCCCAGCGCCGCGAGGGATCGGATCGCGCGAAGGCACCGAGCTGGGATGGCGCCATGCTCATCGGGCCGCTGCGCGACAGCGCGTATTCGGCGGCGATGCGCGCCTTGCCGACCAGCGTCGCCGCCAACGTGTTGAGAGTGCGCGCGTTGTCGACCGCGAACACGGCGCGCACCTGCAGATGATCCTGCAGGTTGCCGCCCACGCCGGGCAGCTCGTGGCGCGGCGCCACGCCGACCAACTTCAGGCGGGCGCCGTCGCCGATGCCCGACAGCTGCAGGATCTGCGGCGAGCCGACGGCGCCGGCCGACAGCAGCACTTCGCCGCCGCAGCGCACCTGGATCGGGGCGTCGCGGCCGATGCGCAGCTCGACGCCCCGTGCGGCCAGCTTGTCCCTGGAGCCGGCGGGCGCATCCTCCAGGATCAGCCGCGTCACGTGCGCGCCCGTCAGCACCTGCAGGTTGGCGCGCTTGAGCGCCGGCCGCAGGAAGGCCTTGGCCGCGTTCCAGCGCACGCCCCGCCGCTGATTGACCTCGAAGTAGCCGACGCCTTCGTTGTCGCCGCGGTTGAAGTCCTCGGTGGCCGGGATGCCGGCCTGCACCGCCGCTTTGGCAAAGGCGTCCAGGATGGGCCATGACAGGCGCTGCTTCTCGACTCGCCACTCGCCGCCGCGCCGGCGGCCGCTGGCGTCGTGCCCCGGGCCGGCATGCATGGGCTGGGGGCCGGTTTCGTCGCCGGCCCAATGATCCTCGTGGCGCAGGAAGTAGGGCAGGCAGTTGGTCCATTCCCACGCGGGGTCAGCGGTGCGCCGCGCCCAGCCGTCGTAGTCGCGGGCCTGCCCGCGCATGTAGATCATGCCGTTGATGCTGGACGAGCCGCCCAGCACCTTGCCGCGCGGATAACGCAGCACGCGGCCGTTCAGGCCCGGGTCGGGCTCGGTCTGGTACAGCCAGTCGGTGCGCGGGTTGCCGATGCAGTACAGGTAGCCGACCGGGATGTGGATCCAGTGATAGTCGTCGCGCCCGCCCGCCTCGATCAGCAGCACGCGGTGGCGCGGATCGGCGGACAGCCGATTGGCCAGCAGGCAGCCGGCGGTGCCGGCGCCGATCACGATGAAGTCGAACGGGTCGCCGAGGTGCATGGACGTGCATCTTAGCGAGGCCGCCGCGGCGCATCGGGCAGCGCGAAGCGCTGGGCGGCCCAGGCGTCGATCCAGCTGCGGCGAACGGCGGCCGTCAACGCTGGCCCCAACGGTAGTAGGGCCCGATGACGTGGGACAGGTTTGCCGAGCAGTACTCGAAGTTGCCGAACTGCACCTGCGCGGCGCGCGCCAGCCATGCCGGCGATTGGGTTCCACAGGGCTTGCGTATCTCGCCGCTGTCGTCGTACACGTAGCCCCAGACTGCCGTGAGGAACTCGCCGGTCTGGATGACGGCCAGGTGCGGTCCCGGGCCATTGGCATCTGCCCAGGCGGCCGCATGGAGCCGCGCGTGGCATTTGGCCACGTCGACGAGATCATGGATCTCGCCCAGCATCGGCAGCAGCACGACCGCGCCGGCGGCCAGCGCCAGTTGCCAGGCGCGCGCGGCCAGGTGCGCGCGCCGCCGCCGATCGAACTCGTCGAACAGCTGCCAGCCCGAGACCAGCGCCAGCGCCGCCAGGATCGGCAGGGTCAGCGCCATCCACGCGGCGTAGACCAGCGTGCCGAGCTCCGACAGCCCGTTGAGGATGACGCCCACGCTCAGCACCAGCGCCACGATGAACATGTGGGTGCGAATGCCGGGCGGCGCCGGCCGATCGACAGTCGTCATGCCCGGCCTCGCAGGTCCGGTGCCAGCGGCGCCACTGGAGGCGGCGGCATGTCGGCATTGCGCAGGCGCCTGAACAACGCGTACCAATCGATGCGCCGCGTCAGCATCATCACCGTCGCCAGGGCCGCGAACAGCATCACCGAGCCGATGACCAGGGCGTTCTGCTCCATCCGCAGCAGCGTGTAGAGCAGGCCGTACAGCAGCGCGATGCCCAGGCCGAACATCAGGCCGGCGAGCGCGCGGCCCAGCATCGACGCCGCGTAGACGCCCAGCAGCGTCGCGCAGGCCGAGGCCGCCACCGCGTAGGCCCGCTCGAACGGCAGGTGCTCCGACAGCGACAGCAGCAGCAGGAAGAACAGCGCCAGCGCCAGACCGACCAGCGCGTACTGCACCGGGTGTACGCGGCGGCCGGACAGCACCTCGATCAGGCCGACCGCGATGAAGGTCAGGACGATGAACAGCAGGTCGTATTTCGTCGCACGGTCGCTCAAGACATATGGGTTGACGGGATCGATGAAGGCGACGCTCATCAGGTCCAGGCACTTGTCCGACTTCGCCGCGGGATCGTCGCCGATGTCGGAGCTGCCGGTGACCGCATTCGAGGGCGCGCACAACGCCAGGCCACGCGCGACGTCCTGTGGTGCCGACGTGGCCAGCGCCGAGAGCTTCCACGTTGCGCCGAAGCCGTCGGCGCGCACCTCGCGGCGCTCGGGCGCGAACTGGCCGCCAAATGACGGGTGCGGCCAATCCGAGTTCAGGGTCCATTGCAGGCTGTCGGCAGCCGGCACCCAGGCGAGCTGGCCCGTCCCCACCAGGTCCAGCTCCAGGTGCAGCGCCAGCGGCTTGGCGGCGGCGTCGCCGTCGGCCCGCTCCGCAGGCAGCGCGAAGTGCACCCCGCTGGCGTAGTCCGACCCACGTGTGCCCGACTGGAAATCGAACGCCTGGCCGTCGGCGGTGCCGGAGGCGGAGCGGACACCGCGCACGTCGCTCAGCGCCAGCAGCAACACCGGGGCCCCGCAGCGCAGGCGTCCGCCGGGATGCTCGGCGCGAGGCTGCAGCGCCGCCAGCGTCGCGAAGTCGGCAGCGACCGCGAAGTGGCCCGTCCACGCATTGACCTTGAACAAGCCGCGCCACAAGGGATCGGATCGGGTGCGGCTGTCCACCGCCAGCCGGTTCGGCACCTGGCGCAGCTCGAAGTCTCGGCGCGATGCGGTGACCTTGCGAGCGTCGCCCGTTCCGGTGACTTCGTCCCACTCCTCGCTGCAACGGCGCTCCAGCAGCGGACCCAGGACGGACTGCGCGGTGGCGTGCGAATGCTCGACGCCGCGCACCGCTTCCTCGCCGCGGGCCTTGCGCTCGCCGACCAGGCCTTCGATGCGCATGAGCACCAACATCAACACCAGGCCCACGAGCGCGATCGCGCCCACCTTGGCCAGCAACGGAAACTTCATCATTCGCTCCTCATGCGCCGCAAGCCGGCGCGTCAGCCGCGACGATGCATTCAGGCCGTGAGGGCGCGATGAGGTTTGTGTGGCGAGCGTGAAGTCAGGTGCTGGAAACCGGCAGCCGCACGGTCACGACCAAGCCCGGCGCAGCCTGTTCGAACGTGACCTGCCCGCCATGCAGCGCCGCCGCCTGGCGCACGATGGCCAAGCCCAGGCCGCTGCCGCGGCGGCCGTCACGCGGGCGCGGCAGCGAGAAGAAGCGCTGGCCCAGCTGCGGCAGCGCGAAGTCGGACACACCCGGCCCGGCGTCGCGCATCGTGAATACCGCTTCCGCTGCGACTTGGCGGAGCGACACGGTGATGGTCGTGCCCTCGGGCGCGAAGTCGAGCGCGTTGGCCCACAGATTGGAGAACAGCAGCACCAGCGCCTCCGGTTCGCCCGTCAGCATGACGTCGGCGCGCGCCTCCCACACCAGCCCGACGCCGCGCTGGATCGCCAGCGGCACGTGCGAGGTCGCCACCTCGTCGATCAGCGCCAGCAGCGCGACCGGGCGCGGATTGGCGATCGCGCGCTGGCCTTCCAGCCGCGACAGCTCCAGCATGCGGTCGACCAGGTCGCGCAGCCGCAGCGACTGCTCCTGGATCTGCTGCGCGAAGCGCTCGCGGTCGTCGGCCGGCAGTTCGTCGCCAAGCAACTCGGCCGCGCCCTGGATCGCGGTCAGCGGACTCTTGAGCTCATGCGTGAGCGCGCGCACCGTGTGCTCGAGGCGCTCCCGGTCCTCGAGCCGCTCGCGCATCTCGTCGACCGCCACCGCCAGGTCGCCGAGCTCGCCCGGCAGCCGCGGCACCGGCACGCGCTCGCCGGCATGCACGTGGGTGGCATACGTCTTCAACTGGCGCACGGCCCGCACCATCCAGATCGTCACCAGCACGCCCACGGCGGCCGACAGCCCGAGCAGCCAGAAGGCGGCGACCAGGATGCGGCGCTGCGCGCGGTCGATGAACTGCTGCACCGTGGCCAGCGGCTTGCCGACCGTAACCACGCCGATCACGCGCGCACCATCGCGCACCGGTGCGGCGACGTACATCACGGAGCTGGCGTCGTCGTCGGGCATGCTGCGCGTGGCGCGCGCACCGTACTGGCCGTGCAGCGTCAGGTAGACGTCGCGCCACCTCGAATAGTCGGCACCCAGCGCGGAGCTGGCGCCGCCGGCCGCCGGTGCGGCGGCGTCGGGACCGAAGCCCGAGTCGAGCACGACGCGGCCCGTGGCGTCGGTCACGTACACGCGCAGGTCCAGGCTGCGCTTGTGCAGGCCCCAGATCCGGATGTCGACCGGACGGCGGCGATAGGCGGCGACGTCCTGGGCAAGGCGCGAGTCCTGCAGCGTGCCGCCGGGCGGCATCGCGCGCAGGTCCGCGGCGGCCTGCTCGGCCAGCAGGTTGGCGGTGTCGACGAGCGCGTCCTCCATCACCTCGCGGGCGCTGGGCTTGACCTCGCTGCGGAACACCTGCAATGCGAAGAAGCCGGCCAGGCCGGTGATGAGGAAGAACGCGAACAGCAGTCGCAGGCCGAGGCGCATCTGGGAGGTCAGCGGGAAGCCGCTTCGAGGGAGTAGCCCATGCCCCGATGCGTGGCGATCGGTTCCAGCTCGGGCCGCACGGCGCGCAGTTTGGCACGCAGCGTCTTGACGTGGGTGTCGACGGTGCGGTCGGTGGCGTCACCGTCCGTCCCCCAGACCTCGTCCAGCAACGCCTCGCGCGAGCGGATGCGCCCGGGCGTGCGCAGCAGCGCGCGCAGCAGGCCGAACTCGAGCCGCGTCAGCACCAGCCACTGGCCGGCGAAGCGGATGCGCTGGCCGTCGGCGTCCAGTTCGAACAGCCCGCTCTCGCCCGCGGGCACCGTCGCCGGCGCCATCGCCGCGCGCCGCAGCAGCGCGCGCACGCGGGCCACCAGCTCGCGCGGACTGAAGGGCTTGGTGAGGTAATCGTCGGCGCCCAGCTCCAGGCCGACGACGCGGTCGAGCTCCTCGGCGCGCGCCGTCAGCATCAGGATGGGCAGCGCGCGCAGGGCGTCGTTGCCGGACTGGCGCCATTCACGGCACAGGTCCAGGCCGCTGCCATCGGGCAGTCCGACGTCCAGGATCGCGAGCGCAGGCAGCGCCGCCGCCGCGCCGGCGCGCGCGGCACCGACCAGCAGGACGTGGTCGACCGCCAGACCCTCGCGCTGCAAGGCGAAGGCCACCGTGCCGGCGATGGCCGGGTCGTCCTCGAGAACAAGGATGCGCGGGCGGGAATTCAAGGGGAGGCCGGCAGTCCGGACAACGCAGGGAACAGCTTGAGCAGGCCGTCGGACAGCAGTTCGACCGCCATGGCCGCCAGGATCAGGCCCATCAGCCGCGTCATGACGTTGATGCCGGTGCGGCCCAGCAGCTTGGCGATGCGCCCGGCAGCCGCGAACGAGGCGAACGTGGCCGCGCCGATGACCACGCCGTAACCCACCAGCACCGCGTGTTCGAGCAGGGTGCGCGTCTTGTCGGCGTAGATCACCATCGTCGAGATGGTGGCCGGGCCGGTCAGCAGCGGGATCGTCAGCGGCACGATGGCGATGGAATCGCCGGCGTCGGCCTTCGCCTGGCCGTCGCCTACATCCGAGCCGCGGCTCTCGGCCTGCTGCGCGTTGAGCATGTTCATCGAGGAGATCAGCAGCAGCAGCCCGCCACCGACCTGGAACGAGGCGATGGTGATGCCGAAGAACTCGATGATCTGCAGGCCCGCCACCGCGCTCATGGCGATCACGGTGAACGACGCGATCGCGGCAACACGCACGGTGCGCCGGCGTTGTTCGCGCGTCAGGTTCTGCGTGAAATGCAGGAAGAACGGGATCGCGCCGATCGGGTTCACGATGGCCAGCAAGGCCACCAGGGGTTTGAGCAGGTGCAGGTCCATGCGGCGATTCTCGCCGCGGCCGAGTCGGTTGGCGTAACGAAGTTCCGTCCGCTGTTCTCGACAGCGACTTTGATTGCGGGAAAACCCGTTGTCGGACGCCGTCGAAAATGCGCGAAACGGGCCTGTTTCACCTAGAAAGAGGGGGGTCGAGCGCCCCGAAACGACAAAACAACAATTTCCTTGACGCTGCTTTGCATTTCGTGATTTGTTAGGCTCATAATCATTCCAGGGCAGCGGTTGCTTCGCGCAACTGTCGCTCGTTGATGCTGTGTCTGGACGCGGCGCCTTCGCTTGATGGATCACGCTGGGTTGAAGCTCCACATGGTTTTTTATCTTTGAAAGGGCTTCCCCAGTGGGAAACAAACTGTACGTAGGCAACCTGGCCTATAGCGTCCGCGACGAGTCACTGCAAGAGTCTTTCAGCCAATTCGGTACCGTCACGTCCGCCAAGGTCATGATGGACCGCGAAACCGGTCGTTCCAAGGGCTTCGGCTTCGTGGAAATGGGTTCGGACGCTGAAGCGCAAGCAGCCATCAATGGCATGAACGGCCAACCCCTGGAAGGTCGTCCCCTGGTCGTCAACGAAGCACGTCCGCGCGAAGAGCGTCCGGGCGGCTTCAGCGGCGCGCCGCGCAGCCCGTACGGCGGCGGTGGCCGTTCCGGCGGCGGTGGTGGCGGCGGCTACGGTGGTGGTGGCGGTGGCGGCTACGGTGGTGGCGGCGGCGGCGGTGGCCGTTCCGGTGGTGGCGGCGGCTACGGCGGCGGCGGCGGTGGCCGTTCCGGCGGTGGCGGCGGCTACGGCGGCGGCGGCGGTGGCCGTGGCGGCTACTGAGCACCTGCTCGCTGTTACTGACACGCATCTGTCGGTTTGAATGAATAAAGCCCTGGCGCCTCGCGGCACCCGGGCTTTTTCCTTTGCGACGACTGCAGGGGTCGGCGGCGTCCGATCGCGCATGCCGGTGGGTGGCGTCCGCGATGGCGATGCGCTGCAGGCGGCAGCGGCACCAGCGTCGTCCTGCACGTTCCCCTGATGCGGCCGCGCGTCATTGCGCGCCTGTGCCCTCAGCGAGCGCTCACTGCGTCTTGCGCGCCTTGCGTGCGCGACCGGAAACCGCGCGGTCGTATATCCAGTCGGGCAGTATCCGCAGCACGCGTGTGAGCACTCCCATCTGCCAGGGAATCACGCGCAATCCGACGCCCGCCTCTATCGCGTCCAAGGCTCGGC
>JBJMWF010000145.1:0-6075 GCA_045810265.1 Vitreoscilla sp.
GCCGGGCGACGGGTTGTTGTTCATGTCGCCGCCGTTCTTGCCGGTGTAGTCCTCCCACCAGCGCAGGCGTTGCATCAGCCGTTCGGCGATCTCGGGCCGCGCGGCGCGCGCGGTCAGCAAATGTTCGGCGCCGTAGATCTCGGGCGTCTCCGATAGGATGGCGGTACCGCCATGGCGCACCAGCAGGTCCACGGCGGCGCCGAGCGCCGGGTTGGCGCTGATGCCGGAGTAGCCGTCGGAGCCGCCGCATTGCAGGCCGACGGTCAGGCGGCTCGCGGGCACGGTCTGGCGCCGGGCGGTGTTGGCCACGTCCAGCAGCTCGCGCACGATGGCGCTGCCTTCGGCGATCGCTTCGCGCGTGCCGCCGGCCTCCTGGATGGTCATGGTGCGCACGCGGTCGCCCGCGGCCAGCAGCGGCTCGACAAGCGTGCCGACCTGGTTGACCTCGCAACCCAGCCCGATGACCAGCACGCCCGCGAAGTTCGGATGCGCCGCATACCCGCGCAGCGTGCGCCGCAGCAGCTCGATGCCCTCGCCGCTCCCGCTCATGCCGCAACCGCCGCCATGCGTGATGGCCACCACGCCGTCGACTTCAGGCCATTCGGCCATCGCATCGCCGGCGAACGCCTTCTCGATCGCCTTGCACACCGTCGCCGAGCAGTTGACGCTGGAGATCACGCCGACGAAGTTGCGCGTGCCCACGCCGCCGTCGGCACGCACGTAGCCTTCGAAGGTGGCTGGTTGCGTCACCGGCGTGGTCGGCACGTAGGCGCGTCCGACGCCATGGGCTGGATGCGAGTCGCCCATGTCGAGGTTGTGCACGTGGACGTGCTGGCCGGCGGCGATGGCGGCGGTCGCGACGCCGATGATCTGGCCGTACTTGCGCACGGGCGCCCCGGCCTCGACGGCGCGCGTCGCGATCTTGTGGCCGGCGGGGATGTCGTCCAGCGCATGCAGGCTGCCCTCCGGCCCGCTGAGCACGGTGCCGCTCGCGATCGCGCTGCGGGCGACGGCGACGTCGTCGGAGGCATGCAGGCGCAGCAGCAGCGGCGCGGTGGTGTCAGTCGACATGGAATACCTCCTCCATCGCCGCCCAGTGTTCGCCGGGCGCGCGGCTGGCCAGCGGGATCTGGCACGGATCGGTGAAGGTCCACCAGCGCTGGGTCTCGGGGTCGGCGGCGATCGCGGCCATGTCGGCCTGCAGGTCGTTGCCGTGGTACTCCCAGGACGCGAACAGCAGGTTCTCGGGCTCGCGCAGGTAGATCGTGTAGTTGCGGATGCCGGACGCGGCGATGCGTTCGAGCACGCCGGGCCAGACCGCGGCATGCAGCCGCTTGTACTCGGCGATGCGCTCGGGCGCGATGCCGATCACCATGCCCATTCGCTTCATTGCAGGGACTCCTTCGCATCGAGGCCGGCGGCAGGCGCGAGGGCGCCGCGCAGCCAGGGTTGGGGCAGCGCGGGCGCGCACTGCTGCGCGGCCGCGACGACGGGCGCCAGGCGGCGCGCCTTCTTCTGTTCGTGGTTGCCGGCGATGTCCGCCAGCCGGTGCGCGAGCCAGGGATTGAGCAGGCGGTCGCGCAAGGTGTCGAGATAGGCGCGCGCCGCGTCGCCCTCGCCGAGCGCGTCGAAGACCGGAAGCACTTCGTCGGCCCACAGGCTTTCGAGCGTGCGGCGCGTCGCCGCGTCGTTCATGGCTTGGACGACGGTGCGCCCGGACGGCTGCCCGTCGCGCAACCACAGCTCGGCGAGCGCGGTGTGGCCGAGGTTGAGCAACCACAGCTTGAGACGCTCGAATGGGCCGAGGTCATCGGTCAGCACGATGTCCGCGTGACGGCAGGGCGCGACCAGCCCGGGCTGGCGCTCGATCGCCCACAGTGCGTACGGTTCGGCGATGGCACCGACCGGCTCGATGGCCTCGGGCACGATGCGATCGACCAGCGAGTTGGCCCACACCGGGCGCTCGTGCAGCCAGTCCTGGAAGGCCTCGTCGAGCTGCCAGTCCTGCGCCAGGCCGACGACGATCTCGCGCAGGCGATCGCCGTTGCGGGCAACGAGTTCGCAGGGCAGCAGGGTCAGTGCCGCTTCAGGCCGGGCCCGCCAGCGATCGTGCAGGGCGACCAGCAGCTTGGCGGGGAAGGCGCGCGGCGGCGGGGCGCCAGGTGCCAGCGCCTGAACGCCGTCGGCGTCGTCGAGGCGCCAGCCGGCGTCGCCGGTGTTGGAGACGACGACCTGCAGCGTGTCGCCGGCGAACTCGCCCCGCACGGCAGCCCAATCGGTCGACGTGCGCAGGGCCGCGCGCACCGAGTCGCAATGGCGGCGCTCGTCGACGGCCTGGCCGTGCGAGAGGCCGCGGATGCGCACCTGGTGCCCGCGCCCGCTGGCCAGTGCGGCCACGCGAGCGGCGCTGCGCGGATCGTCGGTGGTCTGCACGACCGTGATGCCGCCCAGCGCCTCGCCTTTCGTCATCGCCTCGGAGACGAGGAGATCCACATGTGCCTGCAGGAAGCGGCTGGTGCCGAATTGCAGGATGGGTTGTCCGGCCGGCATGCTCAGCACTCGACGATGGCCTTGATGACGTGCTGCTCTGGATCCAGCAGCGTCGCGAAATCGCGCGGCACGTCGGCCAGTTGCAGGCGATGGGTCGCCAGCGCGGCGTCGGGCACGTGGCCGGCGCGCATGGCGGCCAGCACCGTCTCGAAATCCGCGGTCGTGGCGTTGCGGCTGCTCAGCAGGGTCGCCTCGCGCTTGTGGAACTCCGGGTCGGCGAACGAGATGTTGCCCTGCACGATGGACACCAGCACGTAGCGGCCGCCGTGTGCGATGAAGCGAAACCCGCGCTCCATGGCGCGCGCGTTGCCGGTGGCGTCGAAGACGACGTCGAAGAATTCGCCGCCGCTCAAGCGCGCGAGCTCTGCCTCGTCGTCCGGGCCGACCTCGACCGCGGCCTCGATGCCCAGGTGCGCGCGCGCGACCTCGAGGCGGTCGCGGCGCGTGTCGAGCGCGACCACGCGCGCGCCGCGCAGCGCCGCGAACAGCATCACGGCCAGACCGATGGGGCCGGCGCCGGCCACCAGCACGCGCTGCCCGGCGCCGACCTCGCCGCGAGCCACCGCGTGGGCGCCGATGGCCAGGAACTCGAGCATCGCGGCCTGGTCCAGGGTGACGCCTTCGGCCTTGTGCACGAACGGCGCGGGCACGGCCAGGAACTCGGTCATCGCGCCGTCGCGATGCACGCCCAGCACCTGGATCGCGGTGCAGCAGTTGGTCTTGCCCTGGCGGCAGGCGATGCATCGCCCGCACGAGAGATACGGCATGACGTAGGCCGCGTCGCCCGCTGCCAGGCCGATGTCGGCGTCGGCCTCCTCGACGATGCCGGACAGCTCGTGCCCCATCACGCGCGGATAGGCAAGGTAGGGCTGGTTGCCCGTGAAGATGTGCAGGTCGGTGCCGCAGACGCCGACGCGGCGCACGCGCAGCAGCACCTCGCCGGGCTGGCGCACGGGGCGCGGGCGCTGCTCGGCGACGAGCTTGCCGGGAGTTTCGCAAAGGACGGTCAGCATGGAAGAGGGCTCAGAGCCGGTAGAGGGTGGCGGCATTGGCGCCGAGGACGGCGGCGCGCTCCGTCTCGGTGGCCGGCGGTTGGACGGCCGCGAGCAGGGCCAGCGTCGTCGCGAGCCAGCCGGCGTAGTCGCCGGCCAGTCGCAGCACCGGCCAGTCGCTGCCCCAGAGCAGGCGCGACGGCCCGAACGCCGCCCACAGCGCCTGGACATACGGCAGGAGGTTCTCGAGCCCGGTGTTGTCGCCCGCTTCGGTGAGCAGGCCCGAGACCTTGCAATGCACTTGCGGCGACTCGGCCAGGCGCGAGAGGTCGTCGCGCCAGGGCTGCATCTGGCCGCTTGCGATCAACGGCTTGGCGGCGTGGTCGACGACGATGGTCAGGCCGGGATGTCGGGCGACGAATACTTGCAGCGCGGGCAGGTGGCGCGGCAGCACCAGGGCGTCGAACACCAGGCCGTGCTGCACCATCGCCTCGGCGGCAGGTGCGGTGGCCGGATCGGCGATCCAGTCGTCATCGGGCAGGTCCTGCAGCATCGGGCGCAGGCCCTTGAGCAGCGGGTCGCGGGCGAGCTCGGCGATGGTGTCGACTGCGTCCGGCGCCTTCATGTCGACCCAGCCGACGACGCCGCGCACGAAGCCGCTCTCACGGGCCTGCGCGAGCAGCGCGCGCGTCTCGGCCACGCTGGGCATCGATTGCACGAGGACCGTGCCGTCGATGCTGCTCGCCCGCAGCAGCGGCGCGAGGTCCTGCGGGCCGA
The DNA here is from genome assembly GCA_045810265.1 of Vitreoscilla sp. Classification (GTDB taxonomy): domain Bacteria; phylum Pseudomonadota; class Gammaproteobacteria; order Burkholderiales; family Burkholderiaceae_C; genus Scleromatobacter. The sequence goes on from JBJMWF010000145.1 coordinate 4,320, forward strand.
AGTCGCGGTGGATGGCCGCCAGCTCGGGCGGCGGCCAGGCACCGGCGCGCTCGGCCAGGCGCCAGAAATGCTGGTGCGCGTCTATCCTCACGACGGCACCTTGCTCCGTTCTTGCGGACAAGGCGAGGCAGCGTCCAGCAGCGCGCGTTCACGCAGCGCCGTCCACAGTCCGGACGGGATGGGCCGCTCGAACCAGGCGACGTTCTGTCGCACCTGGGCCGGCGAGCGCATGCCCGAGACCACCGAGACCACGGCCGGATGCCCGAGCGGGAACTGCAGCGCCGCGGCCTCCAGCGGAACATCGAATTCGGCACAGGCCGCGCGCAGGGCGGCGGCGCGGCGCAGCAGTTCGGGCGGCGCATCCGCGTAGTCGAACTTGGCCTGGCCGGCCAGCAGACCGGAGTTGAACGCGCCGCCGACGACGATCGCATGACCTCGGCGTGCGCATTCGTCCAGGAAGGTCAGGCTGCGCTGTTCGAGTAGCGTATAGCGGCCGGCAAGCAGGCTGCAGTCCAGATCGCATTCCTGCATCGCGTCGCGCATCACCTCCCACTCGTTGACGCCCAGGCCGATGGCCGCGACGACGCCTTCGCGCCGCAATTGCTCCAGTGCGCGGAAGCCGCCGCCGCGCGTCAGCGCATCCCAGTGCACCTCGTGCGCGGCGCCGTGGGTGGCGCGGCCGATGTCGTGCACCAGCAGCATGTCCACGCGGTCCAGGCCCAGCCGTTGCAGGCTGTCTTCCACCGAGCGCAGGATGGCGTCGCGGCGATAGTCGAACACCGGGCGGAACGGCAGCGGGTGGGCCCAGCCGTCGCTGCCCGCGGCCACCGACGCGTCGGGCCGCATCAGGCGGCCGACCTTGGTGCCGAGCACGAACTCCTCGCGCGGCCGCTCGCGCAGGAAGGCGCCCGCGCGATGCTCCCCGAGGGTGTAGCCGTAGTACGGCGCGGTGTCGATGTAGCGCAGGCCCGCGTCCCAGGCGGCGGCGAGCGTGTCGGCCGCCTCCTGCGCCTGCACCGGCGCGTACATGCCCGCCAGCGCGGCGCCGCCCAGGCCCAACGCGGTCAGGCGCAGGCGGCCGTCGGCGACGGGGCGGCGATCCGAGGCTTTCATGGTCGTCTCAGTACAGGACGTTCTTGGCCTCGGGCGTGTCGATGTTGGTCTTGGTGACCATCACCACGCCGGTGTCGAGGAACTTGGGCACCTGCTTCTTGTCGAGGACTTGCACCGCCGTCTTCACGCCCAGCGCACCCATCTGGTAGGCGCTCTGCACCGCGATCGCGGCCAGCGTGCCGTCCTTGACGAAGCCCTGCAGGTCGGCGTTGCCGTCGAAGCCGATGGCCACCACCTTGCCCGCCTTGCCCGACTGCACCAGCGCGCGGCCCATGCCGATGGCGGTGGGCTCGTTGGCGCCGAAGATGCCCTTCAGGTCGGGGTTGGCGGCCAGCACGTCCGTCGTCTGGTTCAGCGCCGTGCCCATCTGCGAGTTCGAATAGAACGGGCCGACGATCTGCAGCTTCGAATGCGTCTCGATGTACTTGCGGAAGCCGCCCACGCGGCCGATCTCCGAGCCCGAGCCCGCCGTGTACGACATGATGGCGATCTTGCCGGTGGTGCCGACCTTGTCGATCAGCGCCTGCGCGCACAGCTCGCCCGCCTTGTTGTTGTCGGTCGCCAGGAAGGACTGGTAGTAGCTCTTGCCACTGTCGGCCGCGGCCGAGTCGATCAGGATCACGGGGATGTGCGCCTCCCAGGC
>JBJMWF010000146.1:0-4146 GCA_045810265.1 Vitreoscilla sp.
GACCTTGAATTCCATGGTCTTGCCCTCGAACGGGCTCATGTCCTTGACCGGACGCGTGTCCAGCAGGGAGCCCGGCAGGAAGGCGCGGATGCCGTTGACCAGGACGGTCAGGCCGCCCTTGACCTTGCCGCTGACCGTGCCGGTGACGAAGTCGCCGGACTCGAGCGCGGTCTCGAGCGACAGCCACGAGGCCAGGCGCTTGGCCTTGTCGCGCGACAGGATGGTGTCGCCGTAGCCGTTTTCGACGGCGTCGATCGCGACGGAAACGAAGTCACCGACCTGGACTTCGACTTCGCCTTGATCGTTCTTGAACTCGTCGATGGGCACGTAGGCTTCGGACTTGAGGCCGGCGTTGACGACGACGAAGCTGTGATCGATGCGCACCACCTCGGCGGTGATGACTTCGCCGGAGCGCATTTCGCTGCTCTTGAGCGACTCTTCGAACATCGCGGCGAAGGAATCGGGGGCGAAGTCGGTGATGGCTTGGGTCTTGGGCATGTATTTCCTGATGGCCGGGGCGACGTGGATGCGAGCGCTGCCGGCAGTTTGCAACCCGGGGAGGGTGCAGGGTTAGGGTGGAACATTCACCGTCCCGACCCGGACGGGGAGTCCGGATTCGACGCATCCTCGGGCGCGAGCCGGGGGAGGGTGCAGACGGTGGGCTGTCTGGCCGCCTTGCGGCGACCTTTTTCTACATGCGGCGCTTGTTCCAGGCTTCAAGCACGGCCTCGACGCCTTGGTCGATGGACATGCCGGAGTTGTCGAGCAAGACCGCATCTTCGGCAGGCTTCAGAGGTGCGACGGCGCGGTTCTGATCGCGCTCGTCCCGCATCCGTAGATCTGCGAGAAGACTGTCGATATTAGCAGGAATGCCCCGGGAAATCAATTGGTTATACCGGCGGGCGGCCCTCTGCTCGACACTGGCGGTCAGGAAGACCTTCAGCGGCGCGCCGGGAAAGACCACGGTGCCCATGTCGCGACCGTCGGCCACCAGGCCGGGCAGGCGGCGGAATGCCAGCTGCAGGCCGTGCAGCGCCTGGCGCACCGCCGGATGCACCGACACCTTCGAGGCCAAGTTGCCGGTTTCCTCCAGCCGCAGCGCGTCTGTGACGTCGCGGCCGTCGAGGAAGGCGCGGTCGGCCTCGAAGCGCAGGTCCAGACGGGCGGCGAGCGCGGCCACGGCCGCGGCGTCGCCGGGATCGGCGCCGGCCTGCTGCACCGCCAGCGCCGTGGCGCGGTAGAGCGCGCCGGAGTCGAGCAGCTCGTAGCCGAGATGGCGCGCCACCTCGGCCGCCAGCGTACCCTTGCCGGAGGCGGTGGGGCCGTCGATGGTGATCACCGGGATGTCGTCGGCATTCACCCGGGCCAAGCCGAACAGCGCCTCGAAGTAGTCGGGAAAGGTCTTGGCGACGCACTGCGGATCGAGGATGCGCACCGCGCGCGCCGGCGCGGCGCCGGCCAGCGGGTTGAACGCGGCCAGCGAGAGACACATCGCCATGCGGTGGTCGTCGTAGGTGTGGATGGTGCCCGACAGCCAGTGCGACGGCGACGCCGGCGGCGTCACCTCGATGAAGTCGGCGCCCTCGACGACCGAGGCGCCCATCTTGCGCAGCTCGGCGGCCATCGCGGCGATGCGATCCGTCTCCTTGACGCGCCAGCTGGCGATGTTGGTCAGGCGGGTGGTGCCGTCGGCGTACAGCGCCATCACGGCCAGCGTCATCGCGGCATCAGGGATGTAGTTGCAGTCGAGGCTGATCGCCTTGAGCGGCCAGGCGCCGCGGCGCACCTCGAGCCAGCCTGCGCCGCCGTCGACCTGGGCGCCCATCGCGCGGGCGGCGTCGACGAAGCGGATGTCGCCCTGGATCGAGTCCAGGCCCACGCCCTCGATCCGCACCGGCGCCTCGATGCCGGCCAGCGCGCCCAGCGCGACGAAGTAGGAGGCCGACGAGGCGTCGGCCTCGACGTGGATGTCGCCCGGCGAGCGGTATTGCGAGCCGTGGGGCAACGTGAAGCTGGCGTAGGGGTCGGACGCGTCGCGCTGCACCTCGATGCCGAAGCGCGCCAGCAGGTTCAGCGTGATGTCGATGTAGGGCTTGGAGATCAGCTCGCCGTCGACCGCGATCGTGATGGCGCGTTCGGCGGTGGCCAGCGGCAGCGCGAGCAGCAGGGCGGTGAGGAACTGGCTGGAGACGTCCCCGCGCACACGCACGGGCTCCTGCACGGACACGCCGGCGGGGCGGCCCTCGCCCACGCGCAGCGGCGGGTAGCCGGCGTTGCCGAGGTACTGGATGGGGCAGCCGAGCTGGCGCAGCGCGTCCACCAGGTCGCCGATGGGGCGTTCGTGCATGCGCGGCACGCCCGAGAGTTCGAACTCGCCGCCCTGCAAGGTGGCGAGCACCGCCAGCGCCGCGGTGAGCGGCCGCATCGCGGTGCCGGCATTGCCCAGGAACAGCCTGGCGCTGCGGGTGCGCAGCTGCCCGCCGATGCCGGTCACGTGCAGCACGGCGCCGTCGCGCCGCAGGCCGCAGCCGAGCGCCTCCAGCGCGGTCAGCATCACGCGGGTGTCGTCGGAGTCGAGCAGGTCGTGCACCGCCGTCGTGCCGGCGGCCAGGCCGGCCAGCAGCAGCACCCGGTTGGAGATGCTCTTGGAGCCGGGCAGGCGCACGCGGCCGGCGGCCGAACGCAAGGGCGGGATGTCGAGGAAGGGGATCGCGTACATGTGGTGCGCCGATTGTCTAGTGTCGATCTGACTGTGTGGGCCGGCCGCAGGCCCATCCAAGCACAAGGGAAGCGAGGATCACGTCCGAGCCGATCCGGCCTCCCCTTCGGGGGGCAGCGACGGGAGGAGCGTGGAGGCCGTCATTTCTTCCAGTTGGCGCGGCCGGTGGCGGCTTCGCGGATCAGGCTCTCGATGGCGTCGGCGTTGCCTTCGCGCATGGCTGATTCGAACTTGTAGAGCGTCGTCTTGAACAACTCCGCCTGGGCGAGCACCTGGGCCTTGTTGGCCAGCAGCACGTCGCGCCAGACCGCCGGGTCGCTGGCGGCGATGCGCGTGAAGTCGCGAAAGCCCGGGCCGGCGAGCTCGAGGAACTGCGCGCCTTCGGGCTGGTGCGCCACGCCGAGGTAGGCGGCGAAGGCCAGCAGGTGCGGAAGGTGGCTGACGGCGGCGAAGGCGGCGTCGTGGGCATCGGGCGTCATCACGCGCACCTGCGCGCCCACGCCCGTCCACGCGCTGCGGGCGCGCTCGATCAGGGTCATGTCCGTCTCGACGACGGGTGTGAGCACCACCTGGCAATCCTGGTAGAGCGTGGCGTCGGCGTGCGTGATGCCGGACACTTCCTTGCCGGCGATCGGGTGCGCCGGCACGAAGCTGGGCAGGCGCTCGCGCAGCACGCGGCGCGCGGCCGCGACCACGTCGGCCTTGGTGCTGCCCACGTCCATGAACAGCGTGTTCGGGTGAACCAGGTGGCGGATCGCGCGCAGCGTCGCCTCGGTGGCCGCGACGGGCACGGCGATCAGCACGATGTCGGCCCCCGAGACGGCCATCAGTGCGGATTCGGCCATCTGGTCGATGACGCCCATCTTCTGCGCCGTGATCACGGTCGAGGGCGACTTGCTGTAGCCCACGACGTGCTTGACCAGCCCGGCACGTTTCATCGCCAGGGCGAAGGAGCCGCCCATCAAACCACAACCGATCAGCCCTAGCTGTCTGAACATCTGGAATCTTTTCTATTGGAGATCAAAGCCTGTCGAACCGCTGCAAACCCGGCGCGAATATTCACGCAGCGGGATTCCATTTCCACGACGGCCGACACGGCGTTCGTCGTGGCTGCCAGCATGACCTTACAAAAGTAACAATCATTTCGCAGGCAGTCGGCGAACGCGTCGATATGAGCGCGGATTCGCGGCCATTCGGCCAATTTTTGCACATCCCGCACGCCATTCCGGTGCCGAGCCCGCCGCTGGCCCGGCGTCGGAGGGCGAATCCGGCCGGGATCAGCGGTCATTCGAGGGCGACGAACGACGCGCAGGGGAGTTCGCTCGCGGCTAAACTCCGTCGCAACTGGGCATATTCGACCCGGCCTTCATCTCAAGGATGGGTATGGCAGACCTGCAGCAGCTGATTCGGCAAAAGGCCGATCTCGA
>JBJMWF010000147.1:0-5238 GCA_045810265.1 Vitreoscilla sp.
CGATCGAGACTGGCAAGGCGAGTGCTTCGTGTTCGACAACCGCGTCGCGCTCGACACCGGACTGAACGAGACCGCCACGACCGCGGAGCAGGTGTTCGACGCGGCGCATCCCGACGAGGCCTGGCGCCTGCAGCGTGCACGGCGGCTCGATGCCGCGGGCGGCTGAGGTGTCGGCACGGGCCCGCGGCGTGTTCGTGCCGCCCATGCGCGACGGCGTGGCCGCCAGCCGGGTGGGCGTCGGCGACGGCCGTTTCGCGACGCTGCTGGCCTTTCTCACGGCGCGCTTTCCGGCCGTCCCTGACTGGCCGGCGCGGCTCGCGCGCGGCGACGTGCTCGATGCCGACGGCCGCGCGCTGGCGGCCGATGCGCCGTGCGCCGCCGGCAGCCTGCTCTGGTACTGGCGCGATCCGCCACCCGAGCCGCACGTGCCGTTCGACATCGACCTGCTGCACCAGGACGAGTACCTGGTCGTGGTCGACAAGCCGCACTTCCTGCCGGTGATCCCGAGTGGCCGCCACCTGCACGAGACGGTGCTGGTACGGCTGCGCCGGCACCTGGGCATCGCCACGCTGGCGCCCATGCATCGCCTGGATCGCGAGACCGCCGGCGTCATCGTGTTCAGCGTGCGGCCGGACGAACGCGCCGCCTACCATGCGCTGCTGCGCGAGCGCGACGTGCACAAGGTCTACGAGGCGATCGCGCCGTGGCGTGCCGATCTGGCACTGCCGCTGCTGGCGCGCCATCGGCTCGAGAAACGCGATGGCGCCGGCTTCATGCAGGTGCAGGTGGTGCCGGGCGAGCCGAACGCCGAAGCGCTGGTCGAACTCCTCGAACACGACGGCGAGCAGGCGCGCTATCGGCTGACGCCGCGTACCGGCCGCACCCACCAGCTGCGCGTGCAGATGAACGCGCTGGGCCTGCCCATCGCCGGCGACCGCATCTACCCGACGCTGTGGCCGGAACCCGCGCCGGACGCCCCGCCCGACTGGTCGCATCCACTGCAACTGCTGGCGCGCGAGATCGCGTTCACCGATCCGGTCACCGGCGAGCAACGCCGCTTCAACAGCCGGCGCCAGCTCGCGCTGATTGGATGACCCTGCGCCTGACGGCTGGGCGTCCGATCAAAGCAGGTCTTCCTCGATGAACGGCGAGAACAGCCAGACCTCGAGCAGCGTCGCGATGCTGATCTCGGGCTCGGCCTCGAACACCTTCTCGCCATCCGGCTCGTCGTCGACCCACTGCACGTCGGTGCCCGAGGCGCCGCCCAGCCGCATGCGGTAGGTGCCCACCGAGCGCAGCTCGTCGACCAGCGACGTGACGTCGGCCGCGAGCTCGGCGGAGTCGACGAACAGGCCCAGCTCGGTGTTGGCGCGTGAGGAGCGGAAGTCCAGGTTCATCGAGCCGACCACGGTCGTCTGGTGGTCGACGACCATCATCTTGGCGTGCAGCCGGCCGGTGGACGTGCCCAGCATCGCGCCGAACGAGTCGTCGAAGGTGGCGTCCATGTGCAGGATGCGCGGGCTGACCTCGTAGATCTGCACGCCCATCTGCAGCATCTTGCGGCGATAGCGGCCGTACGCGGCGCTGACGAAGGGCTCGTCGTTGGAGGCCATCGTGTTGGTGACCAGCGTCACCGGCACGCCGCTGCGGCGCACCTTGTACAGGCCCTCCAGCGCCACCTTGCCCGGCACGAAGTACGGTGACGCCAGCAGCACGTTCTCGTGCGCGTGGGCGATGGCCTCGCTCACGTGCGAGATCACGGTCGTCGGATCCATGCCCGACGCCGACTCGCCGCTGACCTTCTCCGGGCTGTCGGCCACCACCTGGATGCGCCCGCGCAGCATCTTCAGCGGCGGTCGCTCCATGTCGCGGCTCAGCGGGCCGTAGTTGAGGAAGTCGCGCGCGCCGGCCATGATGGGCGCGAACAGCATCTGGGCCGACGCCGTCGCACGATCGAACTCCTCGCGCCGCCCCTCGGCCTTGGGCGCGTCGGGTTCCAGCGCATCGAGCGTGTAGACGTGGCGACTGTTCCAATAGCGGTCGAAGCTGGCGGCGAGCTCGGGCACGGCGTCGCCGGCCACCAGCAGGTCGAAGTCGATGAAGTTGCCGCGCGGGCTGCGGAAGAAGTATTCGTCGGCGATGTTGCGGCCGCCGGCGATCGCGAACACGCCGTCGGCGATGAACAGTTTGTTGTGCATGCGATGGTTCAGCCGCGCCAGGTCGGCCAGCGACAGGCCCCAGCGGGTGATCGTCAGCGCCCGCCCCGCCGGGAACGGATTGAACAGGCGCACCTGCACGTTGGGGTAGGCGGCGATGCCCTGCAGCAGGCGGTCGTTGGCCGCGGTGTACAGATCGTCGACCAGGATGCGCACCCGCACGCCGCGTTGCGCCGCGTCGCGCGCGGCGCGCAGGAAGGCGCGGCCGGTGAGGTCGTCGGCGATCAGGTAGTACTGGATGTCCAGGCTCACGCGCGCCGTGCGGATCAGCGTCAGGCGCGCGTCCATCGAGTACGAGCTGAAGGTCAGGGGCCGGAACGCCGAGCCGCTGCCAGGCGTGAGGTCGGCCGGCAGCAGTGCGGCCAGCGGGCTGTCGGCCGACGCCGGAATGGCCACGCTGGGCGTCTTCTGCAGCTCGGCCAGCGAGACGCAGCCCTGCAGCGCCAGCGCCAGGCCAAGCGAAGCCAGCGCACGAAGCCAGGCGCGCGCGGCGCCGGCGGGGATGTGGAGACGAGGCGGCATGGGCTCCCGGGATCGAAGGCTTGCAGCAACACGCGGATCACGTTGCCCGGCCATGATAGGCGCCGCGTTGTCCCGGTGTGTGACGTGCCCATCGCCGGCGCGCCAGAATCGGTCATCTTCCACTTCCAACCCGGGCCTCACGATGGATCTGCAGATCAAGGGCAAGCGCGCGCTGGTCACCGGCGGCAGCAAGGGCATCGGCAAGGCGGTCGCGCGTGCACTGCTGCTCGAAGGCGCGGACGTCGCGCTGCTGGCGCGCCACGAGCAGACGCTGCTGGACGCGGTCGCAGAACTCGCGCTTCAGACCGGCGGCGACGTCATCGCCGTCGTGGCCGACACGACCGACGACGAGCAGGTGCGCCACGCGATCGCGACGGCTGCCAAGCAGCTGGGCGGCACCATCGACATCCTGGTGAACGCCGCCGCCGAGCCGGCCGGCTACGCGGCGCCGCCCCGGCTCGAGGAGATCGCCGCCGAGGCCTTGCACCGCGAGATGGACACCAAGGTGATGGGCTATGTCCGCTGCGCCCGCGAGGTGGTGCCGGGCATGCGCGCCGCCGGATGGGGCCGCATCGTCAACATCAGCGGCCTGGCGGCGCGCCAGAGCGGCAGCGCGATCGGATCGATCCGCAACATCGCGGTGGCGGCGCTCACCAAGAACATGGCCGACGAGCTGGGGCCGGCGGGCATCCAGGTGACGGTGGTCCATCCCGGGCTCACGCGCACCAAGCGCACGGCGCCGCTGATCGCGCAGAAAGCGGCGGCGAGCGGGCGCGACGCCAAGGACATCGAGCGCGAGATGGCCGAGGGCAACAGCATCCGCCACCTCGTCGACGCCGCCGAGGTGGCCGACGTCGTGGCCTTCCTGTGCTCGCCGCGTTCGCGCGCGATCAACGGCGACGCCATCGCCGTGGGCGGCGGGGCGCCGCGCGCCATCGTCTACTGACGGCGCGGCGCGGCCGTCACCACCGGGAACCATCTTGAGACTGAAGGCCGTCGACACGCTGTTCCTGCGCATCTTCCTGCTGCTGCTGGCGGCGTTCGCGACCAGTTCGTTCCTGGCGTTCGAGGTGTTTCGTGCCACCGCGCCGCCGCCGCCGTGGCGCGACGTGCCGCCGATCCGGCAATCCATCCATCCGCTGCTGTCCAGCACCGCGCCGCTGCCCGAGCCGCCAGCCAGCAAGGCCTGGCCGCCCAGCCCGCCGCAGCGGCATCCGCCGTGGATCTCGATCGGGCTGGACGCCGCGATCAAGCTCGTCGCCGTGGCCCTGGCTGCCTGGTTCGTGGCGCGCGCGCTGACGCTGCCGATGCAACGGCTCAGCGACGCGGCGCGACGGCTCGGCCAGTCGCTGTCGCCCACCGCCACCGCGGGCCTGACCGTGGCCCCGCCGCAGCTCGACGAGAACCGCGGCACGCGCGAGGTGCGCCAGACCGCGCGTGTCTTCAATGAGCTGTCGCGCCAGCTCAAGACCGACTTCGACACCCAGCGCCTGATGCTGGCCACCGTCTCGCACGACCTGCGCACGCCGCTGACCCGGCTGCGCATGCGACTGTCCGAGCTCGAGGCGCATCCGGCGGCGCGCAGCGCCATCGCGGACGTCCACCAGATGGATGAATTGATCGAGAGCCTGCTGGCACTGTTCCGTCCCGCGACGCCCGTCCCGGGGGGCGGCGGCCGCCGTTTCGACGCCTTTGCGCTGGTGCAGGCGATCATCGATGACTTGCCGCAGACGGCGCCCGAGGTCACGCTCAGCGGCACGCCGGCCGCCACGCCCTGCCAGCCCGCCGCGTTCCGGCGCATGGTCGAGAACCTGATCGAGAACTCGATCCGGCACGGCGGAGCGCACGGCGGCGTGGATGTGCAGGTCACCGTGGGGCCCGTCAACGTCTGCGTGACGGTGATGGACCGCGGCCCCGGCCTGAGCGCCGGGCAGCTGGCCAGCGCCGGCACGCCGTTCCTGCGCTGGGCCGGTGCGGAAGGCGACAGCGCCCGGCGCGCCGGGCTCGGACTCGGGCTCTACATCACCCGCGCGCTGGCGGAACGCGAAGGGGGCCGGCTCGAACTGGCCGCGCGGCCCGGCGGCGGCCTCTGCGCGAGCCTGCACCTGCCGCTGTCGAGCTGACCCTCAGGGCGCGCCGACCAGCCCGTCGACAGCGCCGCCGCCCGTCTTGGACGGATCCTGCGGCGGCTGCGGTCGGGGTTCGCCGCTGCCATCGCCGAGCAGCGACTCATGCTGCGCCGACTCGCTGGTGGCGCCGTCGCCCCCGGCCGTCGGATCCAGCTCGACGCTGGACTGCACCTGCTCGGGCTCGGCGCGCTGCAGCTCGCCGATGCGGCCGCCGGAATTGAAGTTGGGGATCGAGTTGGGGTCTTGTTTGATGTCCATGGGAGACCTTTCGCGCGCGGCGCTGCGCGGCGCCAGGGCCGCTTGTGCCTTGGTCCGGCAACCCGCGTTCCCTCGGGCGAGGCGGTCGGGGCGACCGTTCATCGCGCCAGACG
>JBJMWF010000148.1:0-20675 GCA_045810265.1 Vitreoscilla sp.
GATCGACTCGTCGGCCACCTCGGGCGCCATCGGCACCGTGATCGACAACATCGACAAGGCGATCGACGACGTCAACAACACGCGCGCCACCTTCGGTGCCACGCAGAGCCGCTTCGACTCGATCATCTCGAACCTGCAGTCCAGCGTCGAGAATCAGACGGCCGCCCGCAGCCGCATCATGGACACGGACTTCGCCGCGGAAACCGCCAACATGAGCCGCGCCAACGTGCTGCAGCAGGCCGGCACCGCGATGATCGCGCAAGCCAACCAGCAGCCGCAACAGGTGCTGTCGCTCCTGCGCTAAGCAGCTCCGGCCGGGCAGGGGACTCGTCCCCGCCTGGACTCCAGAAAAAAGCCCCGCCAGGCGCAAGCCGGCGGGGCTTTTGCCTATGGCGCGGCCATTTGCCGGCCCCGCCGGATTCGGCCGCCCCGGACGGGAAATGGCCGTACTTGGGCCTTCATATCGGCGATTTGGACGGTCTCAAGTATTCGCACAATGCAATACAACGTCACCTCCATCCAAAAGGTCGAGGGGACGCGGTCCGGAAGCACCGGCGATGACGCGCAGAGCGTAGTCGGGGTGACCAAGTACCGGGCTTGGAGGTGCGAGGCTCGAAAGGCCTGCCTGACAGCCACGCATCGAACTGAGTTCCGGCACTTTCGCCGGTTGTGCCTGAGTCCTGGAGTATTCACATGCCATTGACGATCAATACGAACATTGCTTCGCTGAATGCGCAGCGCAACCTCAACATGTCGCAGGGCTCGCTCGCGACGTCCATGCAGCGCCTGTCCTCCGGCCTGCGCGTCAATTCCGCCAAGGACGACGCTGCCGGCCTGGCCATCGCCGAGCGCATGAATGCCCAGGTGCGCGGCATGAACGTCGCGGTGCGCAACGCCAACGACGGCATCTCGATGTCGCAGACCGCCGAAGGCGCGCTGTCGCAGGTCAGCAATTCGCTGCAGCGCATGCGTGAACTCGCGGTGCAGGCGCGCAACTCCACGAACAGCTCGTCGGACAAGGATTCCCTGAACAAGGAATTCGCCCAGCTGCAGGCCGAAATCGGCCGCGTCATGGGCGGCACGACCTTCAACGGCAAGCACATCCTGGGCGCGGACGCGACCTCGCTGACCTTCCAGATCGGCGCCAACACCACGGCCGACGACACGATCACGATCGCGACGACGGACATGACGCTGGACACGACGATCACCGCCGTGACCAATTCGACGACCGCCCTGATCGACGCCTCGGCCACCTCCGGCGCCATCGGCACGGTGATCGACAACATCGACAAGGCGCTCGACTCGATCAACGACACGCGCGCCACCTTCGGTGCCACGCAGAGCCGTTTCGACGCCATCATCACCAACCTGCAGGTCGGGGTCGAGAACCAGTCGGCTGCCCGCAGCCGCATCATGGACGCCGACTTCGCCGCGGAAACCGCCAACATGAGCCGCGCCCAGGTGCTGCAACAGGCCGGCACCGCGATGGTCGCGCAGGCGAACCAGCTGCCCAACCAGGTGCTCAAGCTGCTGCAAGGCTGATCGTCCGCAGCGCAGGCGCATCCAGCAGGCGCGCCCCGCAAGCCTCGAGGTTCGCCCCGGGGTTTGCGCGGCGCGCCTTCTCGCTTTCCGAACGCCATCGATCGGTGGAAATACAGGGTAATCCGGGACGTAGAAACGGCTTTGCGGCCGCATGTCGGCCTCAAGTCAGGTCGAGCTCGGCCGATAGTTCGCTATAGAACCGCCAAGGAAATCCATGACCACGACCCCCAGCACGACGACGGGCTCCATCAGCTCGGCCGGCATCGGCAGCGGACTCGACGTGAAGGGCATCATCTCGTCGCTGATGGCCGTGGAGGCGCAGCCCCTGCAACTGCTGCAGGACAAGGCGACCACGGTCTCCACGGAGATCTCCGCGGTCGGCCAGATCCAGAGCCTGACGTCGGCGCTGAGCGACAAGGCGCATGCGCTGTCGTCGACCAAGCTGTGGACGCAGACCACGTCCAGCAGCTCCGACACCACGGCCGTGACGGCCGACACCTCCGGCGGCACCGCCGCGGCCGGCGACTACTCGGTCAGCGTGCAGCAGCTTGCGCAAGGCCAGACCGCGACCCTGTCGACGCCTGCGAGCGCGCTGACGGCCGGAACGATCGTGATCCAGCTGGGCAAGTACACGTCGGACGGCGCGACGCCGCCCAGCCTGAGCTTCAGTCCGAACGGCGCAGCGGCACCGCCCATCACCATCGGCCCCGGCGACACCTCGCTGGCGTCGATCCGCGACAAGATCAACCAGGCCAACGCCGGCGTCTCGGCATCCATCATCACCGACGCCAGCGGCTCACGGCTGTCCTTGCGATCGACCACCACCGGCGAGACCAACGGCTTCCAGATCACGGCCACCGAGGCCACCGACGACGGCGACCCGACCAAGGGCCTGTCGGCGCTGAACTTCGACGCCAGCACCGGCGCCGCCAGCTCGCAGCTGACGCTCAACCAGCTGGCGCAGAACGCCAAGGCGACCGTCAACGGCATCGCCGTGACCTCCGCCACGAACAAGCTGAGCAACGTCTCCGACGGCCTGAGCCTGACGCTGCTCAAGAAGAGCGACACGCCGGTCGACGTCAGCGTGTCCTCCGACACCGCGGCGATGCAGAAGGCGATCACCGACTTCGTCGCATCGTATTCGGCGCTGCAATCCTATATTTCGCTGCAGACCAAGTACGACGCGGGCACGGCGGTGGCCGCCGGCACGGCGCGCAAGGACGGGCCGCTGCAGGGTGATCCGTCCATCGTCGGGTTCCAGAACCAGTTGCGGGCGATCGTCAACACGTCCTCGACCACCTCCTCGGTGTTCAGCCGCCTGTCCGACCTGGGCATCGCGGTGCAGACGGACGGCACGCTGGCGGTGTCCAGCAACACCAAGCTGACCTCCGCGCTGCAGCATCCTGACGAGTTGTCCAAGCTGTTCACGACCTACGGCACGACCAACGAGAACACCGGCATCGCGGTGCGCTTCGCGAATCTGGCCAACAACGCGGTGACCGTGAACGGCTCGCTCTATACCCGCTCGGCCGGGCTGCGCGGCGAGCTGTCGCGCAACCAGAAGCAGCAGGACGACATGCAGACCCACCTGGACGCGACGCAGGTGCGGCTGACCGCGCAGTACCAGGCGCTGGACACCACGATGTCGAAGATGAGCGCGCTCTCCAGCTACGTCTCGCAGCAGGTGACGCTGATGGAAAAGGCATAGCCGCAAGCTTGAGCCCGCGCTTGCAGCGACTTGGCCTGACAAAGCGGACAGTTCCGCTTCAAGACCGCCGCAGAGACATCCGATAACAAGTCAGACGAAACCACAACGGACTCGGACCCCTCGCACCATGTTCACCGCTGCACCCCCCTCCGCATTCGGACGTTCCCACGGCTTTGCCAACGCGTACGCGCGCGTCGGCGTCGAGACCAGCGTCAACTCGGCCTCGGCGCACAAGCTGATCGAGCTGCTGTTCAACGGCTTCATGGACGCCATCACGCTGGCTCGCGGCGCCATGCGCGCCAAGCAGATCGAGACCAAGGGCAACGCCATCGGCCGCGCTGCTCGCATCATCGAGGAAGGCCTGAAGGCCGGCCTGAACCTGGAGGCCGGCGGCCGCCTGGCCGAGGACCTGAATTCGCTGTACGCCTACGTGGCCCTGCGCCTGCTGCACGCGAACCTGCGCAACGACGAGGAAGCACTGGACGAATGCGTTCGTCTCATCGGCCCGCTGCGGGACGCCTGGGTCGCCATCGGCCCGCAAGTCGAGGCGGGCAAGCTGTGAACACCTCGAGCACCTTCACCGAAAAGAAGATCATGAGTACCAAGCTGCTCAATTACTACGAGGCCATCGAGAAGGCCAGTGCCGAGATGCTCGCCGCCGCACGCGCGGGCAACTGGGACGAAGTGGTCAAGCTTGAAGGCGCCTGCGCCGTGCTGATCGCCCAGCTCAAGAACGCGGCGCAATCGGGCCAGCTGATGCAGAACGAGGCCAAGGAGAAGTCGCGCATCATGCAGCGGATCCTCCTGAACGACGCCGAGATCCGCCACCTGGCCGAACCGTGGCTCGAAGATCTCGACCACATGATGGGCGGCAAGCCCGCAATGCTTCATTGAGCCTGCCATGTTCGAAGACACCCGCCCCGCCTCGCTGGACGCCCTGGGAAGCGGCGATGGTCTCGCTGAATTCCGCGTCACCACGCCTGGCGAGATCCGCGCGTTGCTCAAGCAGCTGATGGACGAGGTGGTGCCGCTGAACCTGAGCGCCTCGGACGGCAGCGCCTACACGACGACCTTGTGGACGGTCGATCCGGCGGCCGGCCGCATCTCGTTCACGTCCGACATGATGGCTCCCGGGGTGCACGACATCGTCGAGGCCGACGTGTGCGTCGCCGTCGCCTACCTCGACCGCGTCAAGGTGCAGTTCGACGTCACCGACCTGGTGGTGGTGCAGGGCCACAAGGCCAGCGTGCTGCAGGCCCGCCTGCCGCAGGAAGTGTTCCGCTTCCAGCGCCGCAACACCTTTCGCGTGCGCACCATCGAACGCACGTCGCCGACGGCATCGTTCCGCCATCCCGGCATCCCCGACATGAGCCTGGCGCTGCGCGTGCTCGATGTCAGCATCGGCGGCTGCGCGCTGCTGCAGCCGGCCAACGTGCCCCCGCTGCAGCCGGGCGTGATGATCAAGGGCGTGCGGCTGTCGCTGGACGCCGACACCCGCATCGACGCCGGCCTGATGCTGCACCACGTCACGTCCACCGGCGCCGAGAGCGGCTCCGTGCGGCTCGGTTGCGAGATCGTCGGCATGGGCCCGACGGCGCAGCGCGCGCTGCAGGTCTACATCGACCAGACGCAGAAGCGCCGCCGGATGCTGGCCGGCGACTAGCCTGCTCGGAGGGCCTGGTGTTCGATCGTCTGCGCTACCTCGGCGGCTCGCTCAAGACCCGCCTCGCGCTGGCGAGCGTGGTGTTGATCGCGGCCAGCGTCGCGCTGACCGTCGTCCTCGTGCTGCGCGCGATCGAACAGCGCAGCCAGCGCGCGGTGCTGGACGCCGAGATCGCCAATGCCGAACGCATCAGCATGGTGTTGTCGGCCAAGATCGTGTCGCTGCAGAAGGCGCTGCGCGCCGCGTCGGGCCAGGTGCCGGTCGACCATCTCGACCAGCCCGCTGCCGTGATCGCCTACCTCGATGACCAGCCGGTGCTGCGCAGCCTGTTCGACAGCGTCTTCATCGCGGATGCGCGCCTGCACCTGATCGCCGTGGCCGAGGATGGCGGCGCGCGCATGACCGACATCGACGCCTCCGACCGCGCCTACATCCGCCGCACGGTGCGCGATAGCCGCGCCGTCATCTCGCAGCCCGGGGTCAGCCGCACCAGCGGCGTGGCGATGTTCGTCATGACGATGCCGCTGTTCGACCACGAGGGCCAGGTCAAGGCGATCCTGATCGGCGGCATCAAGCTGGCCAGCAACTCGCTGCTGAACGACCTGACGCGCCCGGCGACCGACGACCATGACCCGGTCTCGACCATCGTGACCGACTACGAAGGCGCCGTCGTCTCGCACCGCGATCCCGCGTGGCTGATGAAGAACGCAGCCTCCGATCCGCATTTCGCCGGCGTGGTGGCGAGCTGGAAGGCGGAGGGCGCGCCGATCGAGCCGCAGGCCTCGGCGCGGCGCCTGGGCGACGACATCGTCGCGATGGCCGGGGTGCCCGATGCCGACTGGGTGGTGTTCCGCAGCGCGCCCGCCGAACTGCTGCTGGGCGGGCCCAGCGCCGGACGGCTGCAGGCCATGTGGATCGGCTCGGCCGTCGCCTTGGCCGGCGGGTTGATCATCCTGCTGGTGATGCTGGCGCTGCTGCGGCCGCTGCGCCAGCTCGAGCGCCGGGCCCTGCGCCTGATCGGCGAGGGCTTCACCGCACAGGAACCCTGGCCGCAGACCGGCGGCGAGCTGGGCGAGCTGGCCCGCGTCTTCCAGCACGTGCTGCGGCAGAAGGCCCAGATGCACAAGTCCAGCGACGAGCTGCTGGTCAAGATGCGGGCTGTCATGGCCAATGCCCCTGTCGGTATCGCCTTCACGCGCCGCGGCCGCTTCGAGCTCGTGAGCGACCAGTTCGCGCGCCTGTTCGGCTACGACAGCGCGCAGGTGCAGGGCATGCAGACGGAGGTGATCTGTCCGTCCATCGACAAGCACCGGTCGTTCAGCGACATGGCCATCGGCACCTTCGGCGCCGCCGGCACCTGCGACGAGGAGCGCGAGCTCGTGCGTGCCGACTCCAGCCGCTTCTGGGCCCGCCTGCAAGGGGCGCCGGTGCGCGCGGGAGACGCGGATGCGGGGACGATCTGGATCTTCACCGACATCACCGAGAGCCGCCGCCATCGCGAGCAGCTGTCCTGGTCGGCCTCGCATGACGAGCTCACCGGCCTGGCCAATCGCCGCGAGTTCGAGCTGCGCCTGGCCGCCGAGCTGGCCCAGCGCGCCGGGATCGAACCGGCGGCCGCGATGTTCATCGACCTGGACCGTTTCAAGGCCGTCAACGACGGTGCCGGGCATGCGGCGGGCGACCTGCTGCTCAAGCACATCGCGGAGATCCTGCTCAGCCGCGCTCGCGCCCACGATGTCGTGGCCCGGGTCGGCGGCGACGAGTTCGCGGTGCTGCTGCGCGGCTGCGACGCGCGCGCGGCCGAACGCATCGCCTCGGGCATCTGCCTGCGCGTCGCCAGCCACCAGCTCGAATGGGTCAGCGGCGACCAGACGCAGCTCCTGTCGGTTGGCGCGAGCATCGGCATCGTGGCCATCGACGGCACGTTCACCAGCGTCAAGGCGGTGCTGGAAGCGGCCGACGAAGCCTGCTACGAGGCCAAGCGTGCCGGGCGCGGGACGGTGCGGACGTACCGGCGCCTGGCCGGCTCGCCGGAGATCGCCGTCGAGTGAGGCCGCCTGCGCCGGCATCGCTCCGCGGTGCTGACTGTGCAGCTGGGGGCCCCATCCCCAGAACGCGGTATGCGTTGGTACTAACCCCGTCATGACCGGTCGATGCGCCGCTTTACGCTTCGCTCAAGTTATTAAAGCAATTTGACTTAATAGTTGGCCAAGAGGCCTTCCGAGCAGCAAGCGGCTCAAGGCGCGGGGCCTGTCACGGCGCGCCGATTCCAAACAGGAGATTCCCATGACTTCATCCCGGTCAGGCGCCCGCGTGCGCTCCATTTCCCTCGCGCCCTTGGCCATCGCTGCGGCGTGCCTGCTCGCCGGCTGCGGCGGCGGCAGCGACGAGGACAACGCGACTGCAGCCGCCGAAGAGGCGGACGGCCGCGAGCTGGCGCTGGCGATGCAGGCGTCGGCCGCCTCGACGCCGGTCGACCTGTTCGACGCCAGGAAAAAGGAGATCGCGATGGAGCTCGTCTCGAGCGCCGAGAATTCGTCGCTCGACTGGAAGGCCCAGTACACCTACATCGAGGACATCGGCGACGGCCGCGGCTACACCGGCGGCATCATCGGCTTCTGCTCGGGCACGGGCGACATGCTGGGCGTGGTCGAGGACTACGCCAGGCGCGAGCCCGGCAACGGCCTGGCCAAGTACATCCCGGCGCTCAAGAAGGTCAACGGCACCGATTCGCACTCGGGCCTGGGCTCGAGCTACGTCTCGGCCTGGCACAAGGCGGCCTCGGACGTGGCGTTCCAGCAGGCGCAGGACGCCGCGCGCGACGACACCTACTTCAATCCGTCGGTCAGCCAGGCCAAGTCCGACGGCCTGCACGCACTCGGCCAGTTCATCTACTACGACGCGATCGTCATGCACGGGCCGGGCAACGACTCCGACAGCTTCGGCGGCATCCGCAAGGCCGCGATGAAGAAGGCCAAGACGCCGGCGCAGGGCGGCAACGAGACGACCTACCTGAACGCCTTCCTCGATGCCCGCAAGGTCGTCATGAAGAAGGAGGAGGCGCACTCCGATACGAGCCGCATCGACACCGAGCAGCGCGTCTTCCTCAAGGCCGGCAACCTGAACCTGGACACGCCGCTGAAGTGGAAGACCTACGGCGACAGCTACACCCTCAAGTGAGCCTTCGGACTTGCGCAAGCCGGCACGCCGGCTTGCGCAAGCGCCTGCAATGGCGAGCCGCGGGACAATCCCCGCCATGCCCAGCTCTCGCCTCGTCCAACGCCTTGGCCTGGCCATCGCCGCCCTCGGCCTGGTCGCGGCCATCGCCGTCCACTTCACCGCCGGAGCCGATGCGGATGCCGATGCGGTCGCCCAGCAGCGCGAGATGCGCGAACTGGAACGCCTGGGCGGCACGGCCGCGGTGCAGACCGTCAAGTTCGATCGATGGCTGGGCTCGCTGTGGCATGGCGAACGGCTGGCCGGCACGCTGGCGGTGCTGGGACTGCTCGTTGGCGGCGCCTGCTGGAAGATCGGCGGACTGATGGCGGAAGACGAGCTGCCCGATTGAGATCGGGGTCCGGTCTTCTGGCCTCAGACCTGCATGTTCATGATGTCCGTGTAGGACTGCACCAGCCGGTTGCGCACGGAGATCGCGGCCTGGAAGCCGATCTGCGCCTTCTGCATCTGCACCATCGTCTGCTCGAGGCTGACGGTGGGGTTGTCCATCTGCAGCTCGTTCTGCATATAGGACGCCTGGTTCTGCATCTGGCTGACGCCCTTGAGCGCGTCCGACAGCGCCGATCCGAAGCCTGCCTTCGAGGCGCCCGCGGTGGCCGACGAAGATCCAACCGGGCTCGAGCCGCCGGCGATCGGCGTGCCGTCGGGCCGCAGCCCGGCGCGCGCCACCGCGGCGGCGAAGTCGAAAGGCTTGAGCTTGACGTCCATCACCATGAGACGCTCCTTCGCATCCGGGCGCCCGCGAGGCGGCCGGCCGGAGAGGCGGCGGTGTCGCGCGAGAGACGGAGCATGGGTTCGGCTGGCATGGTCTGAACTTTAGCGATCGGGCCCGCCGCCGAAGAAGAGATCTGCTGGACAAACGGCGGCCTTCTCCTGGCTTCGTCGGAGGGCCCCTGGCTAAAGAATGCGTTCATTGCGCCGAGGCTGGGTCTCGTCCTGTCCAGCCCAGGCGCCAAGGCAACCAACCAGGTCATCTTCCCGAACCCCATGGAACAAGCTCTCGCCACCGCCGTTCCCCTTGCCGTCGCACCCGGCCCGCTCGATCGCCTCGTGGCGATGCCCGCCAGCGCGAAGATGAAGCTGGGCATCGGCCTGGCCGGCCTGGTGGCGGTGATCGTCGCGATCGGCCTGTGGAGCTCGCAGGGCGACTACCGCGTGCTGTTCGCCAACCTGCCCGACAAGGAAGGCGGTGCCGTCGTCGCCCAGCTGGCCACGATGCAGGTGCCCTACAAGTTCGCCGAAGGCGGCACCGCCATCCTGATCCCGGCCGAGAAGGTCAACGAGGTGCGCCTGAAGCTGGCCGCCGCGGGCCTGCCCAAGTCCAGCGTGGTCGGCTTCGAGCTGATGGACAACGCCAAGTTCGGCCAGACCCAGACCCAGGAACGCGTCAACCTGCAGCGCGCGCTCGAAGGCGAGCTGACCCGCACCATCAGCTCCATCGACGCCGTCGAATCGGCCCGCGTGCACCTGGCGCTGCCCAACCAGAACGGCTTCTTCCGCGAGCAGCAGAAGCCCAGCGCCTCGGTGGTGCTGATGCTGCGCGGCGGCCGCACCCTCGACCGCGCCCAGCTGGCCGGCATCGTGCACCTGGTCGCCTCCAGCGTGCCCGAGCTGCAGACCAAGGACGTCAGCGTGCTCGACCAGACCGGCGCGCTGCTGACCGAGAACGGCGATCGCAACGTCCAGGGCCTGGACGCCAGCCAGCTGCAGTACGTCACGCAGATGGAGTCCAGCTACACCAAGCGCATCCAGGAACTGCTCGAGCCGGTGGTCGGCCGCGAGAACCTGCGCGCCTCGGTCACCGCCGACATCGATTTCTCGCAGAGCGAGGCCACCTCCGAACAGTTCAAGCCCAACGGCAACCCGGCCGACGCCACGGTGCACAGCCAGCAGATCAGCGACACCGGCGGCAATGCCGGCAACGTGCCGTCCGGCGTGCCGGGCGCCGCCACCAACCAGCCGCCGGTGCCGGCCACCGCGCCGATCAACGGCGCCTCGGCTCCGCTGCAGGCGGCGCAAGGCGGCAGCGTCGGCGCCAACGGCCACCGCGAGACGGTGACCAACTACGAAGTCGACCGCACCGTGCGCGTCACGCGCAACGCCACCGGCCTGGTGCGCCACCTCAACGCGGCCGTTGTCGTCAACCAGAAGGTCAACACCGATGCCAAGGGCCGCACGACCAGCACGCCGTTGACGCAGGACGAGATGGACAAGCTGACCGCGCTGGTGCAGGAAGCCATCGGCTTCGACCAGACGCGCGGCGACTCGGTCAAGGTGATCAACGCCCCGTTCAAGGCCGAGGCCTCGATGAAGGCCGAGGAGCTGCCGCTGTGGAAGCAGCAATGGCTGCTCGACCTGCTGCGCGCGGGCGCCGTTCCCACCGGCCTGACGCTGGTTGCGCTGGCCGTGCTGTTCGGCCTGGTGCGTCCCGCGGTGATGGCCGCGCTCGCGCCGGCCATCGTCGAGCAGAAGGAAGAACGCCTGAACGCCGTCGTCGACGACGCCCAGGAGCTGTCGATGGACGCGCTGCCGGAGCTGCTGGAGGCGCCGCACATGGCGCGCAAGCTCGAAAGCGCGCGCCAGCTGGCCAAGGACAACCCGACCGCCGTCGCCAACATCGTGCGCGACTGGGTCAACGGCGAAGCCGCCGTCTGAACCCGACACAGAGCCGGAAAACAAGAAAATGCCTTTGCCCAAAGCAAGCAAGGAAGACCAGAGCATCGAGGACGCGGCAATCCTGCTGATGTCGCTCGGCGAGGAAGAGGCCGCGGCCGTCTTCAAGCACCTGGCACCCAAGGAAGTCCAGAAGCTGGGCGAGACCATCGCCCGCATGAAGTCGATCACGCGCGAGCGCATGGACGGCGTGCTGGACCGCTTCGGCACCATCGCGCAGTCGCAGCACGTGCTGGTGCAGGACACCGACGAATACGTCAAGGCCGTGCTGCGCAAGGCGCTCGGCGAGGACAAGGCCAACCTGCTGATCGACCGCATCCTGCAGGGCAGCGACGTCACCGGCATCGAGAGCCTGAAGTGGATGGACGCCACCTCGGTGGCCGAGCTGCTGCGCAACGAGCACCCGCAGATCGTCGCGGCCATCCTGGTGCACCTGGACTTCGACCAGTCCTCGGCGGTGCTCAAGTCGTTCACCGAACGCCAGCGCAACGAGGTGCTGATCCGCATCGCCACGCTGGACGGCATCCAGCCGTCCGCCCTCAAGGATCTCAACGAGGTGATGAGCAAGGTGCTGGCCGGCGGCGAGAAACTGAAGAAGGCGTCGCTGGGCGGCGTCAAGACGGCGGCCGAGATCATCAACCTGATGGGCTCGTCGGTGGAAACCTCGGCGCTCGACTACATCCGCGAGGCGGACAACGAGCTGGCCCAGAAGATCATGGACAACATGTTCACGTTCGACGACCTGAACAAGCTCGACGACAAGGGCTTCCAGTCGCTGCTCAAGGAAGTGCAGAGCGAGTCGCTGGTCATCGCGCTCAAGGGCGCGGCGCCGGAGCTGCGCGAGAAG
Organism: Vitreoscilla sp.; assembly: GCA_045810265.1. Lineage (GTDB taxonomy): Bacteria > Pseudomonadota > Gammaproteobacteria > Burkholderiales > Burkholderiaceae_C > Scleromatobacter. The sequence continues at coordinate 11,674 of JBJMWF010000148.1, forward strand.
GTGTTCCGCAACATGTCCACCCGCGCCGCCGAGACGCTGCGCGAGGATCTCGATTCGCGCGGCCCGGTGCGGGTCTCGGAAGTCGAATCCGAGCAGAAGGAAATGCTGAAGATCGTCCGTCGCCTGGTCGACGAAGGCCAGATCGTGCTGGCCAGCGGAGGCGCCGATGACTTCGTCTAAGGAACGCCTGCACGGCATTCCCTCGCCGGTGCCGCACGGCCGCCCGCCGCAGTCGCGCTTCATCCCGCGCGAGGAGCTCGAAGCCTTCGCCGCGTGGCGTCCCGGCTCGTTCGGCGGCGCCGAGAGCCAGCCGTCGCCGCATCCGGCCGATCGCCCCGAGAACAAGGCGCATGCCGCGCCGCCGCCGCCGCCGGCCCCGCCGACCGAGGCCGAGTGGCTGGCCGAGGTGCAGCACGCGCGCGAAGGCGGATACCAGGACGGGTACCGCGACGGCCTGGTCGCGCTCGAGGCCTTCAAGGAAAACTTCGCCCGCCAGATGGCCGCCCAGTTCGGCGCGCTGCTGGCCAATCTCGACGACCAGTGGAACGGGCTGGAACAGCAGATGGCGCTGGCCGTCACGCGCACCGCCGTGCAGCTGGCGCGCCAGGTCGTGCGCCATGAACTGGACACGCGCCCCGAGATCGTCGCCAAGGTTGCCCAGGAGGCGGTCAACGCGATCGTGCTGTCGGCGCGCCACCTGCGCGTGCGCGTCCACCCGGCCGACCAGCAGCACGTGCTGGCCGGCGCCGGTGAGGCGCTCAAGGCGCGCGACGCCCGCATCGTCGCCGACCCCGCGATCGAGCCGGGCGGCTGCATCGTCGACTCCGACCTTGGCCAGGTGGACGCCCGCATCGGCACTCGCTGGGCCGCCGCCGCCGCCGTGTTCGGCCGCGACGACACCTGGGACGCCCCCGAGATCATCGTCGGAGGCATTGACGAATGACGACGGCCGGCACTTCAAGCCCGGAGCGCGCGGCGCGCTGGCAGCGCTACCTGGCCGACATCGAGAACTACGCCATCGTGCCGCAGCCGCTCGAGATGCAGGGCACGCTCGTTCGCGTGACCGGCCTCGTGCTGGAGGCCGCCGGCGTGCGCGTGCCCGTGGGGTCGGTCTGCGACGTCTCGGGCTCGCCCAACGAACCGCCGGTGACGGCCGAAGTGGTCGGCTTCGACGGCGACCGTGCCTTCCTGATGCCCACCGGCGAACTGCACGGACTGGCCAGCGGCGCGCGCGTGATGCCGCGCGCCGTGCCGCAGCTGCCGCCGCAATTCGGCGTCGAGAACCACCCATGGCGCCGCAGCGAGGATCGTGGCCTGCACCTGCCGATGGGCGCGGGCCTGCTGGGGCGCGTCGTCGATGCGCACGGCCGTCCGATGGACCGCCTGGGCGCGCTGACCGACGTGCGCGACGAACCGATGGTGCGCCGCTCGATCAACGCGATGGAGCGCGACCCGGTGCGCACGCCGCTCGATACCGGGGTGCGCGCGATCAACTCGATGCTCACCGTGGGCCGCGGCCAGCGCATCGGCCTGTTCGCCGGCACCGGCGTGGGCAAGTCGGTGCTGCTGGGCATGATGGCGCGCTACACCCAGGCGGACGTGATCGTCGTCGGCCTGATCGGCGAACGCGGCCGCGAAGTCAAGGAATTCATCGAGGACATCCTCGGCGAGGACGGCCTGGGCCGCTCGGTGGTGGTGGCGGCACCGGCCGACGCGCCGCCGCTGGTGCGCATGCAGGGCGCCAACTACGCCACCGCGGTGGCCGAACACTTTCGCGACCGCGGCCAGCACGTGCTGCTGCTGATGGATTCGCTGACGCGCTTCGCGATGGCCCAGCGCGAGATCGCGCTGGCGATCGGCGAGCCGCCGGCCACGCGCGGCTATCCGCCCAGCTGCTTCGCCAAGCTGCCGCAACTGGTCGAGCGCTCGGGCAACGCCGGTGCCGGCGGCGGATCGATCACCGCCTTCTACACCGTGCTGACCGAAGGCGACGACCCGCAGGATCCGATCGCCGACGCGGCCCGAGGCATCCTCGACGGCCACATCGTGCTGTCGCGCGAGCTGGCCGAGTCGGGCCACTTCCCGGCCATCGACGTCGAGAAGTCGATCTCGCGCGTGATGACCAGCGTCGCGCCGCGCGACCACCTGGCGGCCGCGCGCATCGCTCGCCAGGCGCTGTCCAAGGTGACCAAGGCACGCGACCTGATCCAGCTCGGCGCCTACACGCCGGGAGCGGATCCGGAGCTCGACGCAGCGGTCAAGATGAGCCCCAAGCTGACCGCGCTGCTGCAGCAGGACATGCACGAGCGCGCGTCGATGGCCGAGAGCAAGCACCAACTCAACAAGGCGATCCAGCTGTGACGAAAAGGCGCTTCCTCCGGGGTGGATCCTGCGACTGCGCGCAGGATGACAAGGTGCGTGTCATCCGGCGGCGGGTCAGCGGATGCGTTCTGGAAGGCGCGCACGATGACAAGGTGCGTGTCATCCTGCGCGAAGTCGCAGGATCCACGAGCGCCGACGTCCCAGACCGGAGCCGCGCATGAAGCGCCTCGCCTTGCTGCGCGCCCTGCTCGAACGCGAACAGAAGCGCCGCGACGAGCAGATGGCGCAGGTGCGCCACGCCGTGGCCAACGCCGAAGCCCAGCGCCAGCAGGCCGACGGCCTGACCGGATACCGCACCGAGTACTGCCAGAAGTGGTCGAAGCAGTTCCAGCAAGCCGCGACCATGGAGATCCTGCGCAGCTACCACGGCTTCCTGTCGCGGCTGGAGCAGGCGATCACGCAGCAGACCTCGGTCGTCGAGCACGCCCAGCGCATGGTCGAGGCGCAGCGCCAGCGGCTGGTCGAGCGCGAGATCCGCGTGGCCACCGTGGAGCGCCTGATCAAGCGGCGCGAAGCCATGCTGGCCAAGCTGGCCGACCGCCGCGACCAGAAGAACCTCGACGAGATGGCCCAGCGATCGAGCGCCGCACGCGCCCAGTCCGGCCTGTCCTGACCCATTCCCTTTCCTATTCGTGAGCGACACCATGGCCGTCCAACCCAGCTCCCACCCCCGCGTCCACTCCAGCACGCACGGCTCGCACGCGTCGCACGCGCATGCGGCGCACGGCGCGAGCAAGGCCAAGCCCAGCCTGACGGCGGAAGAAGGCGAGGGCGGCGGCTTCGCAGCCCAGCTGCTGAAGGCGCAGCCCGCGGCCGCCAAGGAAGGCGCCGACGCCAAGCCCAAGGCCGAAGCCTCCAAGAAGCCGGCCGCGGACAAGGACAACCAGGCCAGCGCCGACGCCAAGGATGGCAAGGACGGCAAGGACGACAAGGACGCGAGGACCGCCGACGCCCCGGTGCCGCTGCCGGTCGATCCCAACGCGCTGCTGGCCGCGCAGCAGCCGGTCGCGCCGGCCACCACCTCGCTGGCGGACAAGACCGCCGGCAGCGACGACCACGACGATTTCGCCACCGACCCGCTGGGTGCGCTGCGCAAGGCCGCCTCCGGCAAGGCCGGCAAGGCGGGCAAGGACGACGACGGCAAGGCCGCCCTGCTCGCCGGCCTGGGTGCCGGCAAGCAGGCGCCGGCCGCGGCGGGTCTCGGCGGCAAGGCCTCGGCCCCGGGCGGCGAGATCGCCGCCGCGCTGGCCAAGGCCGAGGGCGCGGTCAAGGCCGCCACCGAGGCGCGCGACGCGCTCGCCGCCATGCTGCCGCAACCCGATCCGGTGGCCGTGCAGGCCGGCGCGGTCGGCGCGCCGTCCAACGCCTTGATGGACGCCAGCCAGGCCGCGCACCAGGCGCCGCCCGCGCCGCCGGCCCAGGCCACGCTGCCGATGGCACCGCAGGCCCCGGCCTTCGCGCCGGCACTGGGCCAGCAGATCGAGGTCTGGATGAAGGGTGGCGTGCAGCATGCCGAGGTGCAACTGAGCCCGCAGGACCTGGGCCCGATCCGGGTCAAGATCGAGATGCAGGGCGACCAGACGCGCGTCCACATGAGCGCCGACGTGCCCTCGACGCGCGACGCGCTGCAGCAGGCGATGCCGCAGCTGTCCGAGCAACTGGGCCAGGTCGGCATCAGCCTGACCGGCGGCGGCGTGTCCGACCAGCCGACGTTCCAGCAGTCCCAGGCGCAGGCGCAGGCTCAGGCCGGCGCCGAGGGCGGCTTCGGCGGCGCCGGCCGGCCGGGCAGCGCTGGCCATACGGCCGGCGGCGGGCTCGAGGACATCGCCCAGGCGGCGGCGGCGCGCCAGCAGGCCCAGCGACGCGGCCTGCTCGACCTGTACGCCTGACGCAGGGCGCTGCTCGACCGCTGGACAGCCTGGCCGGGAGGCCGGGCCGCCCGCATTTGGCGCCGTGACTTCGGCGCCACCCCTCGGCGCCGGCCAGCGCGACTGAAGGGGCTGGCAGTTTTTCTGCCGCTTTTCGGCTCATTCGAATGCCTGCCGAACCGAATAATCGTGTTCAACGATGCGCGCTTGTGCGTGCGTCCCACAAATTCGTCCAGGAGCCCCATTCATGTCCGCTGCTGCCGCTGCTGCAGATGCCGTCCCCGCCGGAAAGAAGCCTGGCGGCAAGAAGAAGCTCGTCCTCATGGTTGCCGTGGCGGCCATCGTGCTGGGCGGCGCGGGCGTGGGCGCGCTGGTGTACATGAAGAAGCAGAGGGCCGCTGCGGAAGCGGCCGCCGCGGCCGAGGACGGCGATTCGGACGGCGCGCCCGCCAAGTCGGCCAAGAAGAAGGAAAAGGGCGAGAAGCCCGTCTTCGTGCCGATGGATCCGTTCGTCGTCAACCTGGCCGACCACGAAGCCGATCGCTACGCGCAGATCGGCATCACGCTGGAAGTGCCGGACGAGAAGGTCAGCGAGGAGATCAAGACCTACCTGCCGGCCATCCGCAACAACATCCTGCTGCTGCTCGCGCACAAGTCCTCGGCCGACCTGGCCGGCGGCGAAGGCAAGGAGCTGCTGGCCAAGCAGATCCGCCACGAGGCCTTGAGGGCGATGGGCGAGGACGTGGACGACGACGACATGGAAGTGGCGACGGCCCCCGCCGCCGATGGCGCGTCCGCCCCCGCCGCGGCCAAGAAAAAGAAGAAGGCCAAGAAGGCCGAGGCCGCCGAGAACGTGCCGATCCGTTCGGTGCAGTTCTCCAGCTTCATCATCCAGTGATCGCCCGGCCGACCGACAACGCCCACGCGCAGCCATGAACCAGCAGATTCTTTCGCAAGACGAAGTTGATGCCCTCTTGCAAGGCATCACCGGCGAGAGCCAGAAGCTCGAGCAGGAAGAGCAGGTCGAAGGCAGCATCCGCAACTACGACCTGGCGAGCCAGGAGCGGATCGTCCGCGGCCGCATGCCGACGATGGAGATCATCGGCGAGCGCTTCGCGCGCAACATCCGCATCGGGCTGTTCAACTTCATCCGCAAGAGCCCGGAAGTCTCGATCAACGGCATCAAGGTGCAGAAGTACTCGGCCTTCCTGCGCGAGATCGTGGTGCCGACCAACTTCAACATCGTCTCGGTGCGCCCGCTGCGCGGCTCGGGCCTGATCGTGTGCGACCCCAGCCTGGTCTTTGCCGTCATCGACGCGCTGTTCGGCGGCGTCGGCAAGTTCCACACGCGCATCGAGGGCCGCGATTTCTCGCCCACCGAGCAACGCGTGATCCAGCGCCTGGTCGACTGCATCATCACCGAGTACCGCAACGCGTGGCACGGCATCTACCCGCTGGACCTCGAGTACCAGCGCTCGGAGATGCAGCCGCAGTTCGCCAACATCGCCACGCCCAGCGAGATCGTCGTCGCCTCGAGCTTCACGCTGGAAGTGGGCGAGACCTCGGGTTCGGTGCATTTCTGCATCCCGTACTCGACGCTGGAGCCGATCCGCGACGTGCTGTATTCGACGATCCAGGGCGACTCGGTCGAGCCGGATCGCCGCTGGGTCAACCTGCTCAAGGCGCAGATCCAGTCGGCCGAGGTGGAACTGGTCGCCGAGCTGGGCACCGCGCCCGCCACGGTGGAGCAATTGCTGTCGTTCAAGCCCGGCGATTTCGTCGAGCTGGACCTGGATCCGATGATCCAGGCCAAGGTCGACGGTGTTCCGGTGTTCGACTGCCACTACGGCACGTCGACCGGCAAGTACGCGATCAAGATCGATCGCTTGTTGACCAGCTCGAACCTGAGCTGGCTGGGAGAGAGCAATGGCAGCTGAAGAAATGAGCGACGACGACGCGATGGCCGCGGAATGGGCGGCCGCGCTGGCGGAGTCCAAGCCGGAACCCACCGGCGGCATGAGCGGCGCGCTGCAGGCCGAGTCCGTCGCGCCCGCCAACTTCACCAACTTCGCATCGACCGAAGGGATCACCGGGGCCGGCAACGACCTCAACATGATCCTGGACATCCCGGTGCAGCTGACGGTGGAGCTGGGCCGCACGCGCATTCCGATCAAGCACATCCTGCAGCTGGCGCAAGGCTCGGTGGTCGAACTCGACGCGCTGGCCGGCGAGCCGATGGACGTGCTGGTCAACGGCTTCCTGATCGCCCAGGGCGAGGTGGTGGTCGTCAACGACAAGTTCGGCATCCGCCTGACCGACATCGTCACGCCCAGCGAGCGCATGCGCCGCCTGAGCCGCACCTGATCTTCGGATACCCCGGGCGGCGCAGGCCGCCCACGCTTCCGTGCCTCGATGCACCGGTCGACAAAGAGAAACTCGATGACCCATTCCCTGATGCCCCTGATGGCCTTCGTGCTGGTGATCGCGCTGATCCCGCTCGCGCTGTGGCTGATGAAGCGCGCCGGCATCGGCGGCGCCACCGGCCCCGCGGGCAGCGTGCTGCGCCACGTCTCCCAGCTGAGCCTGGGCACCTCGCAGCGCGTGACCGTGGTCGAGATCGCCGTCGGCGCCGAGCGCCACTGGCTGGTGCTGGGCGTCACCGGAGAACGCGTGACGCAGCTGGCCAGCTATCCGGCACCGGACGTCGCGGCGACGCCCTCGGCGCCCGCCCACACCGCAGCCGTCAACCAGCTGATCGCGCGCTGGCGCGGCGCCACCGGCGCGCAGGGCGGCCGCGATGAATAAGTTCCTCAAGGCTGCCAGCCTGGCCGCGCTGCTCGCGCTGCCGGCCTTCGCGGCGGTCGCCCAGACGACGCCCGCTGTCGCCGGCCCGAGCCTGCCGCTGCTGGTGGGCGCGGGCGGTGGCGGCAGCAATTTCTCGGTGCCGATCCAGACGCTGCTGTTCTTCACGGCGCTGTCGTTCCTGCCGGCGATCCTGCTGATGATGACGGGCTTTACCCGCATCGTGATCGTGCTGTCGCTGTTCCGCCAGGCCATCGGCACCCAGGCCGCGCCGCCCAACCAGGTCATCACCGGCCTGTCGCTGTTCCTGACCTTCTTCGTGATGTCGCCGACGATCGACAAGGTCTACACCGACGCCTGGGCGCCGTACCAGGCCAACCAGATCAGCTTCACCGACGCGCTCGACAAGGGCCAGGTGCCGATGCGCGCCTTCATGCTCAAGCAGACGCGCCAGTCCGACGTGCAGCTGTTCGCCAAGCTGGCCAAGCTGCCGGCCGACATCAAGGGCGACGCGGTGCCGTTCAAGGTGCTGGTGCCGGCCTTCGTCGCCAGCGAGCTCAAGACCGCGTTCCAGATCGGCTTCCTGATCTTCATCCCGTTCCTGATCATCGACATGATCGTGGCCAGCGTGCTGATGTCGCTGGGCATGATGATGCTCTCGCCGGTGCTGGTCGCGCTGCCGTTCAAGCTGATGCTGTTCGTGCTGGCCGACGGCTGGAACCTGCTGCTCGGATCGCTCGCCGCCAGCTTCGGCACTTGAGGCCGGTTCGCCGTTCTTATCGATCGCTCACGCCGGCACCGGGCCGGCAACATGAGCGCATCTTCCCAACGCCTGGAAAAAATCTCCCATGGACGCCGCACAAGTCTTCACCGTCGGTCAGCAAGCCCTCTACACGCTGCTCACCGTCGCCGCGCCCGTACTCCTGGTCGTGCTGGTCGTGGGCATCCTGGTGAGCATCTTCCAGGCCGCCACGCAGATCAACGAGGCGACGCTGACCTTCGTGCCCAAGCTGCTGGCCGCCGTTGCGGTGATGGGTGTCGCAGGTCCGTGGATGCTGACCTCGCTGGTCGAATACCTGCGCAGCGTCTTGCTGTCGCTGCCCTCGGCCGCCAGCTAGGCCGTCTCGTTCCCGCGCGATGATCTCGCTCAGCGAAGCCCAGATCATGGCCTGGCTGGTGCCGGTGCTGTGGCCGTTCATCCGCGTGCTGGCGCTGTTCTCGTCGATGCCCGTGCTGGGCCAGCGCAACGTGCCGATCCGCGTGCGCATCGCGCTGGCATTCTTCATCGCGCTGGGCGTCGCCGGCACCGTCTCGCCGTCGGCCGCCGCCAACGTGCCGCTCGACTCGCCTGCCGCGATCCTGCTGATCGTGCAGCAGGTGCTGATCGGGCTGTCGCTGGGCTTCGCGGTGCGCATCATCTTCACCGCCATCGAGTTTGCCGGCGAAGTCATCGGCCTGCAGATGGGCCTGAACTTCGCCGGATTCTTCGACCCGGCCACCGCGCAGCAGGCCACCGCCACCAGCAGCTTCTTCTCGACGATGGTGGCGTTCCTGTTCATCGCCATGAATGGCCACCTGCTGGTGATCGAGGCCGTGGTGCAGAGCCTGGTCGCCTTCCCGGTCTCGCCCGAGCCCTTCGCGTTCCTGCACGCGGTGCGGCCCGAGACCTGGGGTGCGGAGATCTTCCGCCTGGGGCTGTGGATCGCGCTGCCGCTGATCGCCATGCTGCTGTTCATCAACATGATGCTGGGCATCATCGCGCGCGTCGCGCCGCAGATCAGCATCTTCTCGGTCGGCTTCCCGATCACGCTGGGCGTCGGCCTGGTGGGCGTGATGTTCACGCTGCCGCTGCTGCAGGGCCCGTTCACGGCGGCGCTCGAACAGATGCTGATGATGTTCCGCTGAGCGGGCATCGCTAAACTGCGCGCTCTTCCATGAGTTTCGCGCGCA
>JBJMWF010000149.1:0-13579 GCA_045810265.1 Vitreoscilla sp.
ACGGCCTTGAGTTCTTGGGGCGACATGGAGCGGGCTTTCGATTCGGTGGTGGAAGCGCACAGGAGTTGCAGCGCTTCTTGTCAGTCATCGTACAACTAACGGATCACGGGTCGATCTAGGGTAAACGCTCAGTTTGATCGGCCGACTGCGCCCGTCATCGGATTTCCGCCTGGGCTCGACGCCGCCTTTCGCGACTGTTGGCCAGGTGCGTGCGCATCGCCGCGCGCGCGCCTTCCGGATCCTGCGCGGCGATGGCGTCGTAGATGCTCTCGTGCTCGCCATTGACGCGGCGCAGGTACTGGCGCCGCTCCTCGGTCATGACTTCGGCCGGCTCGAGCCGGGCGCGCGGAATGATGCCGCTGCCCAGCGTGGTCATCAGCTCGGCGAAATGGTCGTTCTGCGTCGCCCGGGCGACCTCCTGGTGGAACAGGAAATCCGCCGCGACCGCGTCGTTGCCGTGTTCCAGCGCGTAGCCGAGCGCATCGAGCGCCTTGCGCATGGCGTCCAGGTTCTTGTCGGTGCGGCGCTGGGCGGCGAGGGCGGCGGCTTCGGTCTCGATGCCGATGCGCAGTTCCAGCACGGCGACGACGTCCTGCAGCGTGCCGAACTGTTCGCGGGTGATCTTGAACCCGGTATCCTCGCCCAGCCCCAGCACGAAGGTGCCGATGCCGTGGCGCGTCTCGACCAGGCCGGAAGCCTGCAGCTTGGACAAGGCCTCGCGCACGACGGTGCGGCTGACGTCGAACTCCGCCATGATGGCAGCCTCGGTGGGCATCTTGTCGCCGATCTGCAGGTGCCCGTCGCGGATCCGCTCGCTGAGCGAGGACACCAGCTCGAGCGCGAGCGAGCGGGGCCGGCGACGAGCCACTTCAGGACTGCTCATATCTTCGTATTTACCCTAGGCTTTCGGAACCGATGAAGGCATAAAGTCCGCATCTACGTTGTATGACGACTGATGACGTACACCATACCAAGTTTGACTGTACCAAGAACAGGCGCCACTGACGCCCGGGGTTTCACTTCCGGGCTCAGGCCGCCGACAGCTCTCGACGGATCGACGATGAACCAGATGACAAGCACCGCGCCCCTGACCATCCGCATGCACGCGGACGACAACGTGGCGATCGTGGCCAACGACGGCGGGCTGCCCGCTGGAACCCGCCTGCCCGACGGCGTGCCGGGTGGCGGCGTGACCTTGCGCGACAAGGTGCCGCAGGGACACAAGGTGGCCCTGGTGGACATCGCGCAGGACGGCGTCGTGCTGCGCTACAACGTGCCGATCGGCTACGCGCTCAAGCCCATCCCGGCCGGCAGCTGGGTGCACGAACGCCTGATCCGCATGCCCTCCGCGCGCGAGCTCGAGGGTCTGCCGATGGCCACCGTCAAGCCGCCTGTCGCCGAGCCGCTGACCGGCTTCACCTTCGAGGGCTATCGCAACGCCGACGGCTCGGTGGGCACGCGCAACCTGCTGGCGATCACGACCACCGTGCAATGCGTGGCCGGCGTCGTGGCGGTGGCCGTCGCGCGCATCAAGGCCGAATTGCTGCCGCTGTATCCGAACGTCGATGACGTGATCGGGCTCGAGCACACCTACGGCTGCGGCGTGGCCATCGACGCGCCCGACGCCGTCATCCCGATCCGCACGCTCAGGAACATCACGCTCAACCCGAACTTCGGCGGCGAGGTGATGGTGGTCAGCCTGGGCTGCGAGAAGCTGCAGCCCGACCGCCTGCTGCCGCCGGGCAGCTTCCCGATCGCCGACCAGCGCGACCCGGCGCTGGGCCCCGAGACCGTCTGCCTGCAGGCCGACGAGCACGTGGGCTTCATGTCCATGATCGACGACATCGTGGCCAGCGCCAGGCCGCACCTGGCGCGCCTGGACGCCCGCCGGCGCGAGACGATTCCGGCCAGCGAGCTCGTCGTGGGCGTGCAGTGTGGCGGCAGCGACGCCTTCTCCGGCGTGACGGCCAATCCGGCGGTCGGCTTCTGCGCCGACCTGCTGGTGCGCGCCGGCGCGACGGTGATGTTCAGCGAGAACACGGAAGTTCGTGACGCCGTCGAACAGCTCACCAGCCGCGCGGCGACACCCGACGTCGCCCAGGCCATCGTGCGTGAACTGGGCTGGTACGACCGCTACCTCGAACGCGGTCGCGTCGACCGGGCCGCCAACACGACGCCCGGCAACAAGGCGGGCGGCCTGTCCAACATCGCCGAAAAGGCAATGGGCTCCATCATCAAGAGCGGCACGTCGCCGATCTCGCACGTGCTGTCGCCGGGCGAGAAGCTGGCGCCGGACCAGCGCGGGCTGGTCTATGCAGCCACGCCGGCCAGCGACTTCATCTGCGGCACGCTGCAACTGGCCGCCGGCATGAACCTGCACGTCTTCACGACCGGACGCGGCACGCCGTACGGCCTGGCCGAATGCCCGGTGGTCAAGGTCGCCACCCGCACCGACCTGGCGCGGCGCTGGCACGACCTGATGGATCTGAACGCCGGCGCGATCGCCGACGGCGAGTCGACGATCGCCGACATGGGCTGGCAGCTGTTCCACCTGCTGCTGGCGGTGGCCAGCGGCAAGAAGACCTGGGCGGAGTACTGGAAGCTGCATAACGCGCTGGTGCTGTTCAATCCGGCGCCGGTGACCTGAGCTGGCCGGCTCCGGCGCCAGGCCTGGCCACTGAGGAAGGCCGGGCCGGTTCAGAAGACGGCATGCCCCGTGACGAGCGCCGGCAGCCAGGTGGAGAAGGCCGGCACGTAGGTCACCAGGTTGATGGCGACCCAGATGGCCAGGTAATAGGGCCAGGCCGTTCGCGTCGCTTCGCCCATCGAGATGTTGCCGATCGCACACCCTACGAACTGCACGGTGCCCACCGGTGGGTGCACCAGGCCGAGGGCGCAGTTGAGCAGCAGCATCATGCCGAACTGCACCGGGCCGACACCCATCTGGATGGCCAGTGGCAGGAACAGCGGCGTCGTGATGAGGATGTGGGCGGCCATGTCCAGGAACATGCCCAGCACGATCTGCAGGATGTTGATGTACAGCAGCATCAGCCACGGGTGGTGCGTGGCATCGAGCAGCACCGATTCGATGCTCTCGGGGATCTCCAGATAGGCCATCTGCCAGCGCAGCATGTTGGACACGCCGATCAGCAGCAGGATCACGCCGGTCGTGCGCGCCGCCTTGCCGAGTGCGCGCCACAGCTTGTCGCGCGTCATGGTGCGGTAGACCGCGCAGGTCAGGAACAGCGAGTAGGCGACGGCGATGGCCGCGGCCTCCGTCGCGGTCGTGACGCCGCCCATCACGCAGGCCAGGATGATGCCGATGATGGCCAGCCCCGGCAGCGAGGCGATGAAGGTGCGCGCCACCATGGCCCAGCCGGGGAACATCGCGATCATCGAGCTGCCGTCGGCACGCCGCGGATAGCCGCAGCGCACCGCCTGCCAATACGCGGCCACCAGCATGCACGCCATGATCCAGAACACCGGCACCAGGCCGGCGAACATCAGGTCGCCGATCGACACACCCTTGATGGTGTGCCCCGCGATCTCGCCCGCGGCCGCCTGCGCCGCGAAGGCGTAGATGATCATGTTGTGCGAGGTCGGCATCAGCGCACCGGTCAGCGAGGCGTGTGTCGTCACGTTGACGGCGTAGTCCGCGCCGTAGCCCTCGCGCTTCATCAGCGGGATCATCACGCCGCCCATGGCCGAGGTGTCGGCCACCGGCGAGCCGGAGACGCCGCCGAACAGCGTGCAGGCCATCACGTTGGCCAGGCCCAGGCCGCCGCGCATGTGGCCGACGAGGCTGCGCGCGAAGTTCATGATCTTGTCGGCGATGCCGCCGTGCAGCATCAGTTCGCCCGAGAAGATGAAGAACGGGATCGCCAGGAACGAGAACACGTTCATGCCCGAGACCATCATCTGGACGGCCGTGGCGATGGGCAGGCCCTCGCTGAAGAACGCGGCCAGGCAGGCCAGCCCGATGGAGAAGGCCACCGGCACGCCCAGCAGCAGCAGGACGACGAAGGTGGTGCAGAGGAGCGTCAGTGCCATGTCTATCCGGTCAGTCGTGAGGGGCTTCGCTGCGCAGCATGCGATCGAGCGAGAACAGGGCGATCAGGATCCCGGCGACGACCGGCGGGAAGTAGCGCCAGGCTTCGGAGATGCCCAGCGTCGGGATCTGGTTGCCGTGAGTGGACAGCGCCATCTGGTAGCTTCCCCACAGCAACACCAGCGCGAAGGTCAGCGTCGCCAGCGCCACCAGCCGCGCGATCCAGTGGCGCGCGGCGGCAGGCAGTCGGATCACCAGCGAATCGAGCCCGATGTGGCCGGCGTCGTGCGCGACCGTCGCCGCGCCGAACATGGCCACCGAGATCACCAGCAGCAGCGCCACCTGCTCCACGTAGGGCGGTTCGTTGTTGAACGCGTAGCGCATGACGACGCCGTACAGCACCATCACGCCCAGGCCGGCCAGGCACAGCCGCGCCGCGACAAGAACGACCGCGGACAAGCGCGCATTGAGACGGGAGAACCAGGTCATGGGGTCGCCGCCGGGTCCGTCATTTCGTGTTGACGATTTCCTGCACCACGCTGCGGATCTCCGGCGTGGTCATGTACTTGTCCCAGACCGGCTTCTCGGCATCGATGAAGCTCTTCTTGTCGATCTCGGAAGTGGGGATGATCTTGACGCCGGCCTTGAGGATCGAGGCGCGCGCATCGCGCTCCTTGGCCTCCCAGAGCTTCTGGTAGTAGGGCACCGATTCCTTGGCGGCCTTGCGGATGGAGGCCTGCTCCTCGGGCGTGAGCGTGTCCCAGACCTTCTTGGAGAACACCAGCACCTCGGGCGACATCACGTGCTGCGTCTCCGAGAAGACCGGCGCCGATTCGTAGTGCTTCATCTCGTCGTAGGACGGGATGTTGTTCTCGGCGGCGTCGAGCAGGCCGGTCTTCAGGCCGGTGTAGACCTCGGCGAAGGGCATGGGCGTCGGCGATCCGCCCACGGCGGTGATCAGGCTCACCCACAGGTCGGACGGCTGCACGCGCACCTTCAGGCCCTTCATGTCGGCGGCGTTGCGGATCGGCTTCTTGCTGTAGAACGAGCGCGCGCCGCTTTCGTACAGCGCCAGGCCGATGAAGCCGGCCTTCTCGAAGCCGGCCAGCACCTTGTCGCCCTGCGGGCCGTACATGGTCTTGCGGAAGTGATCCATGTCGCGGAACAGGAAGGGCAGCGACGGGATCATCGACTCGGGCACGATGCCGTGGAAGGCCGCGGTGTTGACGCGCACCATGTCGAGCGCGCCGATCTTGACCTGTTCGACGGTGTCCTTTTCGGAACCGAGCGAGCCGTCGGCGAACACCTTCACCTTGTCGCGGCCGTTGGTGCTCTTGGCGAGCTGCTCGCCCATGTACTTGACGGCCAGCGTGGTCGGATAGTCCTTGACGTGGATGTCGGCGGAGCGGAATTCGCGCGCCTGCGCCGAGGCGCACGAGAGCGCGAAGGCGGCGGCGAGGGCGAGGATGCGCAGCGGGCGCTTGGCGATGGTCTGGGTCATGTCGTCTCCTGTTGTCGTGTGTGGTCAGGCGTCGCGTGATCGCGCGATGCGGCGAAATTCGTCGTCAGCCGCGTGCGTCCCTCGGACGGAAGGGCGTCTCGGCCAACCCCTGGGTGCCCGGGCGCAGCGCGAACACCTCGCCGGCCAGCTGGATGTCGTCGCCTTCCGGGCGCGCCGGCTGGATGCTGGTGACGAACAGCGTGTCGAGCCGTTCGCCGCCGAAGCTGCACATCGAGGGCTTGCTCACCGGCAGCGCGAGGCTGCGGTCCAGGCGCCCGTCCGGCATGAAACGCAGCACGCGGCCGGCGTCGTTGGCGCAGATCCAGTAGCCGCCGTCGATATCGATGGCCGCGCCGTCCGGGCGGCCGGGCAGGGCGCGCATGTCCACCACGAGGCGGCGCTTGCCGACGGTGCCGTCGGCGTCCAGCGGCGCATGCCAGATGCACTGGGACAGCGGATGGCTGTCGCTCCACCACAACCCCGCGCCATCGGCGTCGAAGGCCAGTCCGTTGGGCGTGTACAGGTTGTCCATGCGCGCGGCCGGAAAGCCCTGCGGGTCGAGTCGATAGAGGCGGCCGGCGGCCACGTTGGCGCTCATGTCGCTGACCATGCTGCCGACCCAGAAGCGGCCGGCGCGGTCGCAGCGGCCGTCATTGAAACGCATGTCCGGGCGCTCGTGGCGCGCCGTGGCGAGGTCGGCGAGGGCCGCGCTGCCGTCGTCCGCGAGCCGGGCGTGGACGATGCGGGTCTCGAGTGCGGCGACCAGGCCGCCATCCGCGTGCAGCGCCAGCGAGGCGACGCGCTCGGGCAGGGTCCATGACTGCAGACGACCGTCCGACAGGCCGAGCCGGCGGATGGCGCGGGCCTCGATGTCGACCCAGTACAGCGCATGTTCCGACGGATGCCACAGCGGGCTCTCGCCGACCCGGTCGCGGTGCCCGGGCAGAAGGCGCTCGGCCTGCGGCTGCGTCACTGGTCGACCCTCCGCATGACGCCTGCGGCCATGCCTGTGCTCATGAACCCGGCCCCTGGCGAACGAACGGGCCGCCCTGGTAGATGACGGTCGGATCGCGCGGGTCCGCTGGTGGCTCGCGGCGTTCGATCTCGGCGACCCAGGGCGCCGAGCTGTCCTGCGGCACGTAGCCCAGGTGGCGCGCGGGCGTGTTGTCCCACCAGACCCGCGCATTGGCACTCACGCCGTAGATCACGGTGTGGCCGACGATGGGCGCGGTGAGGCTGGCCAGCACCAGGCGCTCGAGATCGTCGTAGCTCAGCCACGTGGCCAGCATGCGGCGATTGAGCGGCTCGGGGTAGGACGACCCGATGCGCAGGCTCACCGTCTCGATGCCATGGCGGTCGAAGTACAGCTGCGCCAAGTCTTCACCGAACGCCTTGGACAGGCCGTACAGGCCGTCGGGTCGCGGCGCGGCGCCGGCGGCGATGACCTGGTCCTGACGATGGAAGCCGGTGACGTGGTTGGAGCTGGCGAACACCACGCGCCTGACCTGCTGCAGGCGCGCCGCTTCGTAGACGTTGTAGGTGCCGATGATGTTGGCCGGCAGCACCGCTTCCCACGGCTGCTCCGTGGAGACGCCGCCCAGGTGGATCACCGCGTCGACACCTTCAAGCAGGCCGTGCACGGCGCCGGCGTCGGCCAGGTCGGCTGGCCTCAGCTCCTCGCCGGCACCGGCCTGGCCGAGGTCGGCGATGTCGGACACGCGAAGGACGTCGCAATGGGCGGCCAGGCGGCGACGCAGCTCGCGTCCAAGGCCACCGGCGGCGCCGGTCAGGAGCAGGCGGTGGAAGCGCGGGGCGGGTGCAGGGGTGGACATGGGCGAGGGGGAAGTACCGGAATTTGTTCAATGTCATACGTTGTCGTACAACAAGTCTGGAATGTAGGGGCTGCGTCGCGTTCATCCTATAGGGATTACACGGGCGCACTGGCGCCATGGCCGAGCCGCGGGCTTTCCCGAGGTCATTTGCAACCCTACTGTTATACGATGACTGACAACAAACGAAGGCATTGGCGCCCGCAGGTTCACACCACGCAAGGTCGCGCCACGCCCCGTCCAGAGAGTCTTGACGACCATCACAACCCCGACCGCCAGGTCACGAGGAGACATCCATGAAAAGCACCGCCATCTCGTCCGCCTTGCTGCTCGCCTTCGCGACCAGCGCCTTCGGCGAGGCCTCCAGCGTGACGCTGTACGGCGACATCGACGAGTACGTCAACCGCATGCACAGCAGCTCCGGTGCGACCGTCCTGGCCATCGAGGACGGCGCGTTCCTGCGCAGCCGGATCGGTTTCAAGGGACTCGAGGACCTGGGCGGCAGCTGGTTCGTCAAGTTCCAGCTCGAGAACGGCTTCAACGTCGACAACGGCACCCAGGCCGACACGACGCGCTTCTTCGATCGCCAGTCCTGGGTGGGCATCGGCAATCCGTACGGTGAATTTCGCATCGGCCGCCAGAACGGCCCGATCCAGACACGGGGCGCCAACATCGACTACACCGCACGCGACCTCGGCTCGATGATCAACAACTTCGGCGTGCCCTCGCGCTACGACAACGACGTGTCGGTGATCACCACGCGCTGGAACGGACTGCAGCTCGAAGGCCACGTCGCCCTGCCCGAAAGCCCGGTCGGCAACCATCCGCTGGTCGTCCAGGTCGGGGTCGACTACGCGACGGCGAACTATCGCGTCGGCTACCTGGGCCTGCGTGGCCTGCCGCCCACGCGTGCGACGATCGACAAGGACGTCGTCTACGACAACGTCTACGCGGACTGGATGTACGGCAAGGGCACGGTCTACCTGGCCTATGTGCACAGCAACAACAACACCGCCACGGCGGTCAGCAACAACGCCGGCCAGATCCTGGGCAACTCGGGCGGCTACAACGCTGGCACCAACGCGGACCTGAACCACTTCTACGACATCTGGCAGGCCTCGGCCGACTACCAGGTCACGCCGCAGCTGCGCGTGGGTGCGCTGTGGGGACGCATCGAGGACAAGTCGGGCCGCGATCGCGGCGCCAACGGCGGCTCGATCGGCGCCTACTACGACCTGTCCAAGCGCACCATGCTGCTGGCGCTGGTCGACACGATCCGCAACGACACCAACGGCGGCTGGCGTCCTGCAGGCTCGGGTGGACTGAAGTCGAATTTCTCGAACCCGAGCGATGTCAACGGCCGCACGATCAACGGCGTCCAGTTCGGCGTCGTGCACCGGTTCTGAACTCGCCGCCCACCTCGCCTCCGGTCATCACCCTGGACGGCTTTCGCTGACCACTGTCGCGGCATATCCGTTGCCATAGTCGACTGCCCCGCTCGCGGGTGCTCGACAAGGCGAAGGAGGTCTCGACATGGCGAACCGCACGGCCCCTGGGCTCGAGCTCGCCCTGATGGTCAGTCTGCTGCTGGGAACGACCGGGTGCAGCTCGCTCCTGAGCGAGGGCTCGGCGACCGCTGCGGGCGTCGTCGGCGCGGGCGCCGCGGCGACGGTCACCAAGAACGCCGCGGTCAGCGCCGGCATCGGCCTGGGCGTGCTGGCCGCGGCGCAGGCTGGCGTCCGGGCCGTCGAGCGCGACTATCACGGCCACCAGCAGGACCACATCGCGGAGATCGCCGGCGGCCTGGCCGTCGGACAGGTTGCGACATGGCAGAGCAAGCACCTGATCCAGCTCGAACCCGACGAAGCGGGCAGGGTGACGGTCAGCCGCGTCATCAGCGCGACGGACCTCAGCTGCAAGGAAATCGTCTTCTCGGTCGACCAGATCAAGGACGCCGCCACGCTGAGCTCGTTCTACGTCGCGACGATCTGCAAGGACTCGGTCAAGTGGCGCTGGGCCAGCGCTGAGCCTGCGACCGCGCGTTGGGGCAGCCTCCAATGAGGCTACGCGCGAGCCTGCCGACGGCGGCTGCGGCCTTGCTGGCCATCGGACTCGCGGGCTGCGATTCGATCGGTGGCTTCACCGGCGCAGTGGCCGGCGTGGCGACCGGCACCTTCAGCAGCAATCCGGCGGTCGGCGTCGCCGTGGGTGTCGCGGTCAAGGCCGCAACGGACGCGGAGATGCATCGCGTGTTTCGCAACATGCAAGCCGACGAGCAGGACCGCATCGCGGAGCTCGCCGGCAGCATGAACGTCGGAGAGCGGCAGGCCTGGAACGTCCACCACCTGTTCTCGTATGGCGACGAGTCCGGCGAGGTGCAGGTGCTGGGACGCATCGACAACGCCCTGGCCAGCTGCAGGCAGGTGCTGTTTTCGGTGATGACCAAGGAGCGCGACACGCCGGTTCGAAAGTGGTTCGTCACGCAGACCTGCCAACAGTCCGACGGCCATTGGCGTTGGGCCGCGGCGGAGCCCGCCGTCGACCGGTGGGGCACGCTTCAGTAGCTCGGCGCGGTTTGCACATCGGCCCCGATGGGGCAAGTCGGTGATTCTCCGTGTGGCCGGGATCGCACTCGACTGTTGCGGCAACCACCTGTCGTCACCATGGGTGATCCTCCCACGCGTCATCGATTGCGCGAACATTCGCGCCCGGGACGCGGCGCCCCTCCTCGCCGCGACACAACAGGGAGAACTGCATGCTGCACTGCCTTCGTCTCTTGACGCTGATCGCGCTGGCCCTGGTGGCCGGATCCGCGAGTGCCGATGACTTCCATCGCGGTCACCACCCCGCGCCGCCGAAAGTGATCCTCGATACCGACTTCAACACCATCAGCGACGACGGCCAGGCGCTGGCGATGCTGGCCCAGCTCGACGCCGCCGGCCAGCTCGACCTGCTGGGCATCACGGTCGCGACCGGCAACGCGTGGCTGGAACAGGAGACCTCCGATGCCTTGAAGGCCGTCGAACGGCTGGGCATCGAACGCTCGGTGGGCGTCTACGTCGGCGCCAAGTACCCCTTGCTGCACGACTACAACGCCTACCTTCTCGAGGTCGCGAAGTTCGGCCCCCCGATCGACTACGTCGGCGCCTTCTCGAGCCCGCCCCCGACCTCGAGCAGCGACCTGATCCCGCCGCCCGACGGCTTGGCGACGCACACGCGCCCGCAGCGTCAACACGCGATCGACTTCATCATCGAACAGATCCACCGCTATCCGCACCAGGTGTCCATTCTCGAGATTGCGCCGCCGACCAATCTGGCGATGGCCATCCGCAAGGACCCGAGCATCGTGCCGCTGATCAAGCAGATCGTGACCATGGCGGGCCAGATCTACGTTCCGGGCAATGCCTACAACGATGCCGGCGAATTCAACTGGTGGGCCGACCCCGAAGCGGTGCAGATCGTCTTGCGTGCCGCGGTGCCCAAGGTGATCCTGCCGCTGGACCTGACCAACAAGGTGCCGCTCACCAAGCCGGTGTTCGAGCAGATCGCGAACCATCGGCCGACCACGCCCATCACCCGGCTGTTCGCCGACGCGTACGCGCCGTTCTTCGGTTCGGCACCGCCGCCTTATCCGCTGTACATCTGGGACACCACGGCGCTCGCCTACCTGGTCGATCCGAGCTTCGCGACGGCCACGCGCGACCTGTGGGTCGACATCGACACGACCTTCGATGCCAACTACGGCAAGTCCATCGTCTACGAGAGCAACCCGTACCCGTCGATCCCGGTGCTGCAGCCCTCGAAGGTCGTGTTCTCATTCGACAACGCGCGCTTCTATGCGTTCTACGTCGACCTGCTGACCCGGCCGGTGCCCGTGGTGGACAACGGCGGCCATCGGCACTGAGCCGATCCAGCAGCGCCGCCTTCGGGACTCAGATCGGTGATGAAGGCAGCACCGAGCTCAGGGGCACGAAGGCCGCGCTGCAGTCGACCGGCGACGAGCTCCCGGGAGATCCGCTGACGGTCACGTCCTTCGTGCTCGAGGCCGTGATCGCGGAGGAAAAGCTGATGGCGCCGGGGCCGAACGTGAAGTGCACCGCCGCAGGTTGTGCACTTGGGCCGCCGTTGTGGCCGGCCTCGAAGGTCGGCTGGCTGCCATCGAAGACGACGTTGTCCAGCGTGATCGTCAGCGGGTTGACCTGGCCATTGAGTTCGTAGCCGACGAACGTCAGCAGGCCGCCCGCGTACTTCGTGCTGCCGAGGTCATGGAAGCCGCTGATCTTCACGTGGGTGAAGCTCGGGTACAGGCTGCCGGTGGACGAGCTGTAGAACGGGTCGAACACCAGCGGGCGCCGCACGTTGCGCATGCAGACCTGGCTGTAGGTGACCGAGTCCACCTTGCCGCCGCGCGAGGAGTCGGACTTGATGCGCAGTCCGCCGCCGTTGTCGCTGTCGTAGCCGTCGATGGACAGATCAGTGACTGCCAGGTTGGTCAGGCCCGCGTCGGTCTCGCTGCCGACGGACATGCCATGCCCGTAGTAGAAATGGTTGTGCGCGAAGGTCAGGTTGTTCGAGGTGGGACCGGAGTGCGACTTGATGGCCACGTGATCATCGCCCGTGCTGATGTAGGAGTAGGCGAGCAGCACGTTGCTCGATTGGCCGGGGTCGAAGCCGTCGGTGTTCTTGACGGTGTCCGGCGTGAAGCACGTGGCCGGCGTCAGCTTGTCGGGCGTGGAGCCGGAAGGGCAGGCGTAGCCTGATCGGGTGTAGACCGCGCTCGGCGTCAGGATCTTGATGCCCCAGGCGGTGACCCCGGAGACCCCGCTGGTGACGATGTGGAAGTTCGGCGAGTTCTCCACGGTGATCCCGTGCAAGGTGAACGCGCTCCCGTTCTTGACCTGGATGAGCCGCGGGTTCTGCTGGTTGAGGCCGGAGCTCTTGTTCTGGTAGGCCACGTCCCACCACGTGCGCGTGCCCGCATTGGGCCCGCTGGTCAGCAAGCTGCCGCCACGACCGTCGATCGTGCCGCCGCCCACGATGCCGCTGTTGGTGGTGTTGTTGGCCACGATGAGGGGATTGCACGCCTTGGGATCGGACGCCGTCGCCGTTCCGCATGTTCCGGGGCCGTTGTCGTAGTCCGCAGGATTGCGCGAGGCGAACAGCGTCACGCCCGTGTCGACCCACAGCGTGACGCCCGACTTCAGGGTCAGTGGCCCGCTGAGGAAGGCCGATTCTCCGGACGTTGCCGCGGAGAGTTTCACGGCCTGGCCGACCGGGCAGGCGTCGATGGCCGACTGGATCCGTGCGGCGTCAGGCTGTGAGGACGATGCGTTGCCATCGATGGCGTCGAGCGATCCGTTGGTCGGCGTCAAGATCGCGGTCAGGTTCGCGCACAGGGTCGTTGGCATGGCGGGCTCGGTGACGGAGCCCCATTGCGTGGTGATCGAGGAAGGCGAAGGCGAGGGCGAGGGCGACGGTGACGGTGACGGTGACGGTGACGGTGACGGTGACGGCGAGGGCGAGGGCGAGGGCGAGGGCGATGGCGATGGCGATGGCGATGGCGATGGTGCCGGAGCTGGTGCAACCGCAGCGGAGCCGGCGTCCGAACCAGAAGACCCGCCACCGCACGCCGCCACGGACGCCGACAGCAACATCAGCGTGACCAGGCGCATGCGAATCCCAAGTCCGTGCGAAGCGTCGGCCGCATGCTCCATGGCATCGCATTCGGGCTCCCTGCCACCAGCGCGCTGCCTGCATCCATTGCCGATCAATGACCAATTCATGACGAAGCCGATTTCCTGTGAGTCGAGCTTCTCTTGGGAGCACAAAACATACCGGATCGCGTCACGCACCTTGAAAGAGCGACGACGATGGCGTCGTGAATGAGTCGTGCAGAAACGCCGATGGTTGCGCGCGCAAACCCGGCAGGCGTCTCGAATACCGCACCACAAAGGGAATGCGCAGGCGCGGAACATCCGTCGTGACCCGACGCATCTGGTCGTGGGCGGTGACGATTCTCGTCAGCTAACCATCCAATGAGTGACCAATCCCGTCACCAGGCTGCCGACGAAGGCGATCACTTCACCTTGACGACGACCTTGCCCTTGGCGCGACCGGCCTCGACGTAGGCCAGGGCCTCGTTGGTCTGTTCGAACGGGAAGACCCGATCCACGACGGGCCGGATGACGCCGGCTTCGACAA
>JBJMWF010000150.1:0-4876 GCA_045810265.1 Vitreoscilla sp.
CGGCCTGCAATACGAAGACACCAAGATCGGCGACGGCCCGGTCGCCAAATCCGGCCAGTCGGTCACCGTGCACTACACGGGCTGGCTGTCCGACCCGGCGGCCGCCAACGGCCGCGGCAAGAAGTTCGACTCCAGCAAGGATCGCGGCCAGCCCTTCGTGTTCGGCCTCGACCAGGGCATGGTCATCAAGGGCTGGGACGAAGGCGTGCAAGGCATGGCCGCCGGCGGCACCCGCGTGCTGACCATCCCGCCGGAACTCGGCTACGGCGCCCGCGGCGCCGGCGGCGTGATCCCGCCGAACGCAACGCTGGTGTTCGAGGTCGACCTGATCTCGTCGAAGTAAGACCGGGTCGCCGGGCGGGCGACAAGCGGCTTGCTTGCCGGCCCGGCGGCTCTTGCCTGGAAGGCGGATTGCATTCATCAGGCGCCGCGTGGCGAGGGCGTCATCAGTGAATGTGCAGCCAGGAACGGCATGACGCTCAAACGCATGGACAACGTCCTCATCGTCGTCGACGACCTCGAGGCCGTGAAGGCATTCTTCATCGCACTGGGCCTGGCGCTCGAGGGCGAGACGACCGTCGAAGGTCCGCTGGTCGGACGACTGATCGGGCTCGAGAATGTCCGGGCGACGCTCGCGATGCTGCGCACTCCCGATGGGCAGGGAATCGAGCTGGACAAGTTCCACACGCCCGATGCCGTCCGGTTCGGTCCCGTGGACCAGCCGGTGAACACGCTGGGCATCCGTCGCGTCATGTTCGCCGTCGACGACATGGAAGCCATCCTCACGCACATGCGCGGCCACGGGGCCGAGCTGATTGGCGAAATGCGGTATGGCGACACGTACCGCCTGGCCTACCTCCGGGGCCCCGAGGGCATCATCGTCGGTCTGGCCGAGCAGCTCGGCCAGGGCACGGCCGGCGCGTGACCCCGCGGAAGGAAGACCACCAGTTCAGGGCAACTCCACGATCTCGACCCAGTTCGGGTTCTTGCCCACCGCGACGCGGCTGGGCGCGCCCAGCATTCCGGTCGCTCGGTCGATCCCGTGCACCGAGACGCTGTTCGAATCCTGGCCGGCCGCGATCAGGAAGGCGCCGCCCGGCTCGATCGCGAAGCCGCGCGGCGTCTTCTCGGTCGGCGTCTGGCCAAGCGCTTGCAGCAGGCCGGTGCCCGGATCCACGCGGAAGGTCGAGATCGTGCTGGAGCTGCGCTCCGACGCATAGAGGAAGCGGCCATCCGGCGACAGATGCAGATCGGCCGCCCAGGGTTTGCCGGCGAAGCCGGCGGGCAGCGTGGTCGTGCGCTGCAGCTCGCGCAGGCTGCCCCGCTGGCCGTCCCAGGCGTAGACACCGAGCGAGGCATCGAGCTCGCCGAGCAGGTACACGAATCGCTGCGCCTTGTCCCAAACGAAGTGGCGCGAGCCCGATTTCGGCGGCGCGGCCAGCAGCGGCGGGTCATTCGGCGTGAGCTTGCCGTCCTGCGGATCGAAGCGCCAGATCGAGACGTTGTCGCCGCCGAGGCTGGTGGCAAGAACGAAACGATTGGTGGCGTCTGCGTGGATCGCGTGGGCGTTCGGCGCCGTGTGGATCAACTGACGGACCGCGCCGACGATGCCATCCTTGCCGATCTCGTTGACCGTGATGATCCCGCCGCCGTACGAGGCCGAGAACAGCCAGCGGCCGCTGCGGTCGGTGTCGATGTTGGCCATGCTGTCGGCCAGCGACGACTCGCCCAGGCGCGTCAGGCGACCGCTCCCGGCGTCGATGGCAAAGCTCGTCACGCGATAAGGCTGCGAGCGCAGCGCCGCGTACAGCAAGTGCCTGTCGGGACTGACGGCCAACGGCATCACGTTGCCACCCACCTTCACCGTCTCCAGCGGCTGCAGCGTGCCCCGGGACTTGTCCAGCTGGAGAACCGAGATGTCCTGGCTGTCGGCGTTGGAGACGTAGACGACGGTCGTTGCCCGCACGCCGCCAGCGGTGGCGAGCAGCACGCCCGCCAGGCTGGCGGCGATACGGGAGCGCAAGGAGGAGATGCGTTGTGCCATGTTCAAGCGTCGAGTCAGGGGTGAAGGGTCGGTGTAGTTGTACGTTGTCTGACAACTATCACCAAAGACACGATGACCCAGAATAGGCGTTATCCCTCTGAGTGCGGATCAAACCCCGGCTGGGTCGCGGGTGCGCCGCCCACTTCCGCCAAGTTGTATGACAAGGCTTGCGCACGCAGCGCAGGATGACCCGCCCGATCACCAGACCCGGACGCGCTCCCCCGGCGCCAGGTACATCGCCTGGCCGGGCTGCACATCGAACGCCTGGTACCAGGCATCGATGTTGCGCACGGTGAACGCGCGGTACTTCGACGGCGCGTGTCCGTCGCCGATGATCTGCTGGCGCAACTTCGCTTCGCGCGTCTTGCGGCACCAGTTGCGGGCGAACGAGGTGAAGAACTGGACGTCGCCGTCTTCCGGCGCCGGCTTGCCTTGCAGCGACGCTCGATACGCGTCGTAGGACGCCCCGACGCCCGCGAGGTCGGCCAGGTTCTCGCTCAAGGTCTGCTGGCCGTTGATGGCCAGGTCCGGGAACGGCCGGTAGCCCGAGTACTGCGCGACCAGCGCCGCCGTCGCCGCCTTGAAATGGGCGCTGTCCTCCGGCGTCCACCAGTTGCGCAGGCGGCCCTGGGCGTCGAACTGCGCGCCCTGGTCGTCGAAGCTGTGGCTGATCTCGTGGCCGATGACCGCGCCGATGGCGCCATAGTTGACGGCGTCGGACGCCTGCGGGTCGAAGGACGGCGGCTGCAGGATGGCGGCGGGGAAGTTGATCGCGTTCTGGATCGGCATGTTGACGGCGTTGACCACCTGGGGCGCCATCGACCACTCGGCGCGATCGACCGGCTGGTGCAGCTTGGCCAGCTGCTGCGCGAGGTGGAACCGCTCGCCGCGCAGCACGTTGCCCAGGGCGTCGGCGGACGACACCTTCAAGCCGGACCACGAGCGCCACTTGTCCGGATAGCCGACCCCGACGTAGAGCACCTGCAGCTTGGCCTTGGCCTCGGCGCGCGTCGCGGGCGCCATCCAGTCCAGCTTGTCGATGCGCTGGCGGAAGGCATCGACGATGTGGCCGACCATCTCGCGCACGCGCTGCTTGTTTTGCGGCGGGAAGTAGCGGTCGACATACAGGTGGCCGACCGGTTCCTCCAGCGCCAGGTTGGCCGCGGTCAGCGCGCGCTTCCAGCGTTCCGACAGTTGCGGCGTGCCCTGCAGCGCGGTGCCGTAAAAAGCGAAGTGCTCGTCGACGAAGGCGCGCGGCAGCACGTCGCTGAAGTGGTTGACCAGGTGGAAGCGCAGGTAGTCCTTCCAGGTCGCCAGGTCGACGCTGCCGACCAGGGCCGCGGCGCCGCTGATGCCACCCGGCTGCCAGACGATGAAGCGGGCCTGGTCGCCCAGGCCGGCGGCCTTGAAGAAAGCGGGCCAGTCCATGCCCGGCGCCTTCGAGACGAAGTCGCGCGGCGTCCAGACGTTGTTGGCCTTGAGCACGTCCTCCGAATCCTCGCGCGAGCCATGGCGCTGCGCGAGCTTCATCTCGAGCGCCATCACGCGCGCGGCGCGCGCCTGCGCGTCGTCGAAGCCGGCCAGCCTGAGCGTGGCGGCGACATGCGCCTGGTATTGCTCGCGCAGCCTGGCCATGCGCGGGCTGTCGTCGACGTAGTACGCGCGATCGGGCAGCCCCAGGCCGCCCTGCAGCAGGTAGGGCCGGTAGTGGGCCGGATAATTCATGTCCGGCGTCACCCACAGGCCGAACAGGTTCTCGGTCTCGAAACTGGTGGCGTTGAGCGCGTCCACGTCGGCGCGCAGGGTGGCGGCCAGGGCCCGGGTCAGCGCGGCCTTGTCGCCGATGGCGTCGATCTGCGCCAGCGCCGGCCGCAGCGGCGCCGTGCCGCGCGCCTCGATGGCGGCCTCGTCCATGTAGGCGCTGTAGAAATGGGCCACCTGGCGGCTCTCGCCCCGCGCCTTCTTGTCGGCGGCCGCGGCCTCGATCAGCTTGACGATGCGCAGGTTGGTCTCGTCGCCCATGACCGAGCTCGGCCCCCACACCGCCTTGTCGGGCGGGATCTCGTGATGCGCGAGCCAGTCGCCGTTGACGTACTGGTAGAAGTCGTCGCCGGGCCGGACGGGCGCGGACGACGTGTCGTCGGCGAAGACGGGCGCGGCACCGCACAGGGCGACGCCGAGCGCGGCCTGCAGCAATGTCCGGCACAGCGAGTGGATCGAGGTTTGCATTTGCGATGAGCCCTTGAACAAGCCGCGCATCTTAGTGCGCGCGGCGGTCGCCGCTCGTGCCGCGGCTGTTGTTCGAGCGTCGCGCCCCGGCGCCGACGCTGCTAGACTATCGGCTCGGTCGGCAGTTCACCCAGGCGTTGCCGCGCTGGCATCCCAGCGTCGCTAAACCTGCCGCGTTTCGGTTCCTCGTGAATCGACAGACGCTTCGTTTCGTTCAGGCCTGTCTCACCATCGCGTGAGCTCGATTCTGGCAAGGGCAACCCCCGGTGCTGCGTTCCTGCGCGGCTTCTCGAGCACACGCAGATCCACGTGAGGCTTTGCCATGACCCGAACGCTCGTGCCCTATGCGGCACCCGACCTTTCCGCCCTCGCCCGCTTGCTCGAGCGCGCGTTGGCCGACCATCACATCACGCACGGCCGCCTGCCCGGCCATGTCGAGATGATGAACCTGCTGGCGCGCGGCGCCGGCAAGCGCAACCTGCAGGAACTGCAGGCCCAGGCCGCGCACCATGCGCCGGCCGCGGCGGTCGCCGACGTCGCTGCGCCACCCGCGCCGGCAGCGATCGACTCCTGGTTCGACGCGCCTGAACTGCTCGATCCGGC
>JBJMWF010000151.1:0-8650 GCA_045810265.1 Vitreoscilla sp.
AGCGCACGGCCGGCATCGGTCAGCTTGACGATGACCTGGCGCTCGTCCTGCGGATCGCGCCGGCGCACCAGGAAGCCCAGCGCTTCCAGCTTCTTCAGGATGGGCGTCAGGGTGTTCGACTCGAGAAACAGCTTCTCGCCCAGGCCGCCAACCGTCTGCTCGTCCTGCTCCCACAGCGCGACGATGGTGATCCACTGCGTGTACGTGATGCCCAGTTCGTCGAGGATGGGCTTGTAGGCGCGGCCGTAGGCCAGGTTGGCGGAATACACCGCGAAGCAGAGGAAGTCGCCGAGCTTGGGCAACTCGGCGTTGGGGGCGTGGGTGGACATGTCCGGTGTCTCCTTGGCGTCCATCATACCCGTTTAGTTCGCATCCGATTTAATCGCACCTGTTGACATGAGGCTCCAGCCCACCTACATTACTCGCATGCGATGTAATCGCATCCGATCACAACTGCAAAGGAACCTCCATGAACTCGATCGATACCGTCCTGTACACGGGCCGCACCCACACCGTCGGAGGCCGCGACGGCAGCTCGCGCAGCTCCGACGGACGCCTGGACATCCGCCTGTCGCCACCCGGCAGCGCCGGCCAGGGCACCAATCCGGAACAGCTGTTCGCGGCGGGCTGGTCGGCCTGCTTCATCGGCGCCATGGGCCGGGCTGCGCAAGCCTCGGGCGTCAAGCTGCCGGCCGACGTGGCGGTCGACGCGGAAGTCGATCTGGGCAAGAGCGGCGACGGTTTCGAGTTGCAGGCGCGGCTGAACATCAGCCTGCCGGGGCTGGACCCGGCCGTGGCGCGCGCCATCGTCGACGGTGCCCACCAGCTGTGCCCGTACTCCAAGGCGACGCGGGGAAACATCGCCGTCACGCTCAACCTCGCTTGAATCGACACGCGCATCCCACTTCGCGAAAGAACCATCCAATGACACGCCTTGCCCGATTGACTCCCCTGCTCGTTGCCGGCGCCGCCCTGCTCTGTGCCAGCGTCACCATCGCAGCGCACGCCACGCCCGCCGCCCAGGCGCTACCCTCGGTCGTGCTCGTCCACGGCGCCTTCGCCGACGGCTCGGACTGGGCCCGTGTCATCCCCTTGCTGCAAGCCCGCGGCGTCCACGTCACCGCGGTGCAGAACCCGTTGACCTCGCTGGCCGACGACGTCGCCGCGACCACCCGCGC
Organism: Vitreoscilla sp.; assembly: GCA_045810265.1. GTDB lineage: Bacteria > Pseudomonadota > Gammaproteobacteria > Burkholderiales > Burkholderiaceae_C > Scleromatobacter. The sequence goes on from JBJMWF010000151.1 coordinate 1,179, forward strand.
GATCGACGCCCAGCCGGGCAAGGTGGTGCTGGTCGGCCACTCGTGGGGCGGCACCGTCATCACGCAGGCGGGCGCCAGCGACAAGGTCGCCGCGCTCGTCTACGTCAGTGCCTTTGCGCCGGACGCCGGCCAGACCTCCGGCGAGCTGGGCAAGGGCTACCCGACACCCCCGGGGCTCGCGGCACTCAGCGCCGACGCATCCGGCTTCCTGCACATCAGCGACGAAGGCATGCGCACGCACTTCGCATTCGACGTCGCGCCGGCGCGCGCCGCGGTGATGGCGGCGACGCAGGGGCCGATCGCGGCCAAGGCGTTCGACGAACCGGTGAGCGTGGCGGCGTGGAAGACGCGTCCGAGCTGGTTCGTCGTCTCCACGCATGACCACATGATCGCGCCGGAACTGCAGCAGGCCATGGCGGCCAGGATCGGCGCGCACGTCACGCGCCTGCCCACCAGCCACGTCCCGCAGGAGGTCGAGCCTGCCAAGGTGGCGGCGGTCATCCTCGACGCGGTCCACCACGCGCGCTGAAGCAGGGAGACAAGACGCCATGACCGCTCTTGCACGCCGACTGATGCTCGCGCTCGCGCTGCTCGCAGGTACGTCTGCCGGTATCGCCGCCCGCCTGGACGCGGGCACGAGCAGCACCCCTGCCGCCGCATTGCCCGTCGAGCCGCTGCAACCCAGCCTCGCCGGCGCCACCGGCTGGCTGAATTCACCGCCGCTGACGCTGCAGGGGCTGCGCGGCAAGGTGGTGCTGGTCGACTTCTGGACCTACTCCTGCATCAACTGCCTGCGCACCCTGCCCTACCTGCGTGCCTGGGCCCGCACGTACGCGAGCCAGGGCCTGGTCGTCATCGGCGTGCACGCGCCGGAGTTCGAGTTCGAGCACGATCCGCAGCGCGTGCGCAAGGCGCTGCAGGAGCTGGACGCGGACTGGCCGGTCGCCATCGACGACGACTTCACGATCTGGCGCTCGTTCCGCAACCAGGCCTGGCCGGCGCTGTACTTCATCGATGCGCAAGGCCGCGTGCGGCATCACCAGCTCGGCGAAGGCAACTACGCGCAGTCCGAGCAGGCGATCCGGCAGCTGCTCGCCGAGGCGCGCAGCGACGCCAAGGCGCTGCCGGCGATGGCGGCCGTCGATGCGCGCGGCATCGGAGCCGCGCCGGACTTCGAGCACGTGCGCTCGCCCGAGACCTACCTGGGCCATGCGCATGCCGATGACGCCGCGCCACCCGACGTGCTGCCCGACCGCGTCCAGCGGCACGCGCCGGCCAGGCCGCGGCTGAACGCCTGGACGCTGGACGGCAGCTGGATCCAGCGAGCAGAGTATGTCGAGGCGACCGAGGCCAACGGCGCCATCACTATGCGCTTCCACGCACGCGACCTGCACCTGGTGCTGGGCCCCGCGGCCGACGGGCGCCCGGTCGCCTTTCGCATCACCATCGACGGCCATGCGCCGGGCCGCGACCATGGTGTGGACGTGGACGAGCAGGGCAACGGCGTCGTCTCGGGCACGCGGCTGTACCAGCTGGTGCGCGAACAGGGCGCCGTGGCCGACCACACCTTCGAGATCCGTTTCGGCCCGGCCGGGGCACGCGCCTGGGTGTTCACCTTTGGGTGACGCGCGGACAGACGCGGACAGCCAGGGCGCTCCGTCCGCGACGGCGCAATCGGGTCCGCTTGCGCGAGATCAAGCCGCGGGACGCACGGCCGCCTAAGCTCCGTGGGGCGGCCAGGCCCTGGCCCGCAGGCGTCTCATCGTCGAGGACAACATGGATCTGCTGATCGAGATCGCCGAATGGCTGCTGGCGGGTGCCGTCGCCATCGTCATCCTCGGCGTGGTCGTGTTCGTGGCGCTCGCGCTGCGCCTGAAGCACCCGCCGCGGGACTGAGCAGCACGCGGCCTGCGCCGCCCTGCGCGCTTGATCCATCTCAAGCAGGCCGTGCTCGCCGGCGCCTAACGTGGCAGGACATGCCATTCGGCGTTGGAGCTCCTGCAATGAAACTCACCTTTCTCGGCGCGACCGGAACCGTCACCGGATCGAAGTACCTGGTCGAGCACGCTGGTCGCCGCATGCTCGTGGACTGCGGCCTGTTCCAGGGCCTGAAGACGCTGCGGCTGCGCAACTGGGCGCCCCTGCCGGTCGATCCGTCGTCGATCGACGCCGTGGTGCTGACGCACGCGCACATCGACCACAGCGGCTATGTTCCGAGGCTGGTCGAACAGGGATTCCGGGGACGCGTTCATGCGACGGCGGCGACCAGCGCCCTGTGCGGACTCCTGTTGCCCGACTCCGGCCACCTGCAGGAAGAGGACGCGAAGTTCGCCAACCGCCACGGCTTGAGCAAGCACGCGCCGGCACTGCCGCTCTACACCGAGGCCGATGCGCGGCGTGCGCTGGAACATTTCCAGTCCCACGAATTCGGCGTCTCGTTCGAACCGGTGCCCGGCCTTCATGTCCATTTCAATCCCGCCGGCCACATCCTGGGCGCCGCCAGCGCGATGGTGCGCAGCGAGCGGGGCAGCATCCTGTTCTCGGGCGACCTGGGCCGCAGCGACGACATGCTGATGCGTCCGCCCGCCCCGCCGGAATGCGCCGACGTCGTGCTCATCGAGTCGACCTATGGCAATCGCCTGCACGCCGCCGCCGACAGCCTCTCCGCGTTGGCGAGCGTCATCAGCCGGACGGCATCGCGCGGTGGCGTCGTCGTCGTGCCGGCGTTCGCGGTCGGACGGGCGCAGGAGCTGCTGCATGCCATCCGCCTGTTGAAGGACGCGGGACGCATTCCCGACCTGCCCGTCTTCCTGAACAGCCCGATGGCCACCGATGTCACGACGCTGTTCAACCATCACCCGGAGTTGCACCGGCTCACGCCCGAAGAATGCGCGGCCATGTGCCGCGGCGTCCGCTTCGTCAACACGGAGGCCGAGTCGCGTTCGCTCAACGAGCTGCGCTATCCCGCCGTCATCGTGTCGGCCAGCGGCATGGCCACCGGCGGCCGGGTGGTGCACCACCTGCAAGCCCATGCGCCGGACCCGCGCAACGCGATCGTCTTCGCCGGCTACCAGGCGCTGGGCACGCGGGGCGCGGCGATGCTGGGCGGCGCGCGGCAGGTCCGCATCCACGGACGCTGGGTTGCCGTGAACGCCGAGGTGGTGAACATCGAAGGCTTGTCCGCGCACGCCGATCGCGACGAACTGCTGGCCTGGCTCGATGCGCTGCCGCAGCCGCCGCGGCACGTCTATGTGACACACGGCGATCCCGAGGCCGCCGACTCGCTGCGGCAGGCCATCTCGGAACGGCACGGCTGGCCTTGCTCGGTGCCCGATTACCAGGAGTCGGTCGACCTGGCCGGATGAACCAGGAGCCACGCGAACAGTCTGGCGCGGCACCGCGGCGGCGCCCTTGATCCAGGTCAATGCGGCCCAGATCGCCGCGCCCAGAATCGACGCCTGGCCGGCACCCTCGCGCCGCAGCACCCGAAAGACATGGCATGAGCACCGATGCGCGCAACAGCAGGCTGGCGGCCACCGCCATGCTGGTCCTCGCGCTGGCGGGCTGCGTGGTGCGCCCCACCTGGCGTGGCGACGAAGCAGCGGCCTACGATGTCCTGAATCGATCGACGATCGCGCTGCTCGAGATCGACCGCGACGCGCTTGCCGGTCCCCTGGGCGCATCGTTGCGCCATGCCTGCGCGGTGCTGGTCTTTCCGGGCAAGGTCGATGGCGTCCACCCGGCACCCGGCACCTGCGGCGACGGCGTCCTGCTGGTGCGCGACGGGCCGACCGGACGCTGGACCGGTCCCGCGTTCTATGCACTGCGCCGCCGCGACGGCGATGCGGGGCCCGCTCCCGGCGAGCACGCGGACGTCCACCGATGGCTGATCGCGCTGGGCTGCGATGCCCTGCACCCGCTCTACGCCGGTGGCGGAAGCGCAACGGCCGCAACGATCGAACTGGACGATGCGGCGGACATGACGGCCTGGTCGCTGTCGCCACGCCGCGCCGATCGGGCGTCTCTGGCCACGATGGCGCTGCGGCCCTTGCCCGCCTTCGCCCTCGCCTACTACCAGCAGCCGGCGTCGCTGCCCGCCATCGCGCTGGATCGCTCGCTGCACAACGACGCCTCCGCCGAGATCCTGGCCGCCATCCGCACCGTCGCCAACTGACGGCGCATCGCGCCCCTCCCACACAAGGAAACCCGATGAGCATCCGCAATCTCGACGCCCTGATGCACCCCCGCTCGGTGGCCATCGTCGGCGCGTCCGACCGGCCGAGCAGCGTCGGGGCGACCGTGTGGCACAACCTGCGTGCAGGCACGTTCACCGGCGAGCTGATGCCGGTCAACCCGAAGCACCGCGAGCTCGACGGCGTCGCCGTGGCGCGACGCTGCGGCGAGCTCGAACGCGCGCCCGATCTGGCCCTGGTCTGCACACCCGCCCAGACCCTGGTCGAGATCATCGGCGAGCTCGCCGCCATCGGCACGCGCGCGGTGGTGGTGCTGACCGCCGGCGTGGATGCGGCACTCAAGCAGACGCTGCGCGAACTCGCGCGTCCGACGACGATGCGCCTGCTCGGCCCCAACTGCCTGGGACTGCTGTCACCCGGCCTCGGGCTCAACGCGAGCTTCGCCCACACCGACGCGCTGCCGGGCGACGTGGCGTTCGTGTCGCAATCCGGTGCGCTGGTCACGGCGGTGCTGGACTGGGCCAAGTCGCGGCAGGTCGGCTTTTCGCACATGGTCTCGCTGGGCGAGCACATGGACGTCGATTTCGGCGACCTGCTCGACTACCTGGCGAGCGATGCCTCGACGCGCTCGATCCTGCTGTACATCGAGTCGATTGAATCGCCGCGCAAGTTCATGTCGGCCGCGCGCGCCGCGGCGCGCAACAAGCCGGTGATCGTCGTCAAGGCCGGTCGCTCGGCCAGGGGCGCCCAGGCCGCGGCCTCGCATACCGGGGCACTGGCCGGCTCGGACATCGTGTTCGACGCCGCGATCCGGCGCGCCGGCATGCTGCGCGTGGACACGCTGCAGGACCTGTTCGTCGCGGCCGAGACGCTGGCGCGCTTCGACGCCGATGTCGACAGCGGCCTGACACTCCTGACCAACGGCGGCGGCGCCGGCGTGCTGGCGGCCGATGCCGCGGCCGCCGCGGGCGTCGTGATGCGAAGCCTGAGCCCCTCCCTGCGCGAGCGCCTCGATTCGACGCTGACGAGCGGCTGGTCGCACGGCAACCCGATCGACATCGTCGGCGATGCGCCCGCCGAGCGCTACGTGCAGACGCTGGAGGCGCTGCTGGCCGATGCGGACACCGGGGCCATCCTCTTCATGCATGCACCCACGGCCATCGTGCCGAGCGTCGACATCGCCCGTGCCTGCCTGCCGGCGGCGCGCACGGCGAGGCGGCGGCTCCTGAGCTGCTGGCTGGGCGACGGCGCCGTCGCCGGTGCGCGCCATCTGTTCGAGAAGGCCGGCGTGGCGGACTTCGACACGCCCGAGGCGGCGATCCAGGCCTGCGCGATGTTGTCCACCTATCGCCGCAACCAGGCCATGCTGCTCGAGGCACCGTCGGCCAGCGCCGCCAGCACGCCGGACAAGACCGCGGCGCGCGCGCTCCTGACCGCCGCGCTGGCAGCCGGCCGCGACGCTCTCGACGAAGTCCAGAGCAAGCAGTTGCTGCAGGCCTACGGCATTCCGACCGTCCGCACGACGCGCGTCAGGGCCACGGCCGGCGACGCCGCGATCGCGGCCAGGCAGATCGGCTACCCGGTCGCGCTCAAGATCCTGTCGCCCGACCTGAGCCACAAGTCGGACGCCGGCGGCGTGATGCTGGACATCGCCGACGAGCCCGCGCTGCGCGCCGCGGCCGATCGCATGCTCGCCTGCGTCACTGCGCTGCGACCTGACGCGCGCATCGAGGGCTTCAGCGTTCAGGCCATGGCTCATCGGCCGCATGCGCAGGAGCTCATCGTCGGTGCCAGCGTCGATGCGGTCTTCGGGCCAGTGCTGATGTTCGGCCAGGGCGGCACGGCCGTCGAGGTGATCGCCGACCGCGCCATCGCCCTGCCCCCGCTCAATCGCGTGCTGGCCCGCGACCTCGTCTCGCGCACACGGGTGGCCAAGCTGCTGCAGGGCTACCGCGGCCGCGATCCCGCGGACATCGGCGCGGTGTGCGACGTCTTGGTGGCGCTGTCGCAGATGCAGGCCGACTTGCCCGAACTCGCGGAGCTGGACATCAACCCGCTGTGGGCTGACGAGGACGGCGTGCTGGCGCTCGATGCGCGCGTGCGCCTGAGCCGCACGCCGGTCGCCGGCGCCGATCGCTTCGCGATTCGTCCCTTCCCTGCCGAGTTGACCGAACGCGTGGACTGGCAGGGCCGCACCGTCACCCTGCGCGCGATCCGGCCGGAGGACGAGCCGCTGCACCGCGCCTTCATCGCCCACGTCTCCCCGGCGGACCTGCGCCTGCGCTTCTTCAGCAGCCGGCGCGAGCTGCCGCGCACCGAACTCGCGCGCCTGGTGCAGATCGACTATGCGCGCGAGATGGCCTTCATCGCGCTCGACACCGCGCCCGACGGGCCGCAGGAGACGCTCGGTGTCGTCCGCGCGGTGTGCGATCCCGACGATATCGAAGCCGAGTTCGCGCTGCTGGTGCGCACCGACGTGCAGGGGCACCGGCTGGGCACCGTGCTGATGACCAAGATGGTCGGCTACCTCGCATCGCGCGGCGTGCAGCGGATGTGCGGCTACGTGCTGCGCGAGAACGCCCCCATGCACGCGCTGCTGCTGGGGCTGGGCTTCGAGCCGGAGTCGCACACGCGCGAGCCCGGCACCGTGTACTACAGCCTGGCCCTGCATCCCGCTGCCGAGGCCGCCGTGCCGGCCTGACGCGATCGGCCATCGCCCCGGCGCTCCGTCCCGCGCTTGCGCTGGATCAAGAGACCGGATTCGGCGCCACGAAAGAATCGGCTTCGAACGGCGCACGTCGTGTCGCCCGTGAAAGGCCTGTCATGAGCTACCCAAGCATCCTCGTCCCGCTGGATCACCAGCCCGCATGCATCGCCCGCACCCAGGCCGTGCTGGCCTTGGCCAGGACCATGGGCAGTCACGTGACGGGCGTCGCCCCGACCGAGGTGCTGGACCTGCGCGCCAACCTGCGCCTGTCCTCGATGGCTGCCTCGCTGCCCCTGCTGGGGCGCGACGTCCTGCTGGAGGACGCGTCGCGCGCCGCCCTGGCCTTCGACGCGGCCTGCGAGATCGCAGGGCTGCGCTCCCACGATGCGCTGGTCGAGGAAGGCGACATGAGCTTCGCGCTCAACCGGCGCGGCCGCGTCAACGACCTGCTCGTGCTCACGCAGTCCGACCCGCGCGCCCACGACGGCCAGGCGTTCAGGAACCCGCAGATCGAATCGGCGATCCTCGCCAGCGCCCGTCCGGTGATCGTGCTGCCTTACGCCAACGCGGTC